>NZ_AYOY01000206.1 GCF_000508185.1 Sphingobium sp. C100
ACTTCGATCTAGAATCCACCCAGTCGCTTCCATAAGTCCGATAATATATATTATGTTAAATCAAACCACTTTCCACACATTTTTCCAGACCCCGTTCAAGCTGTCGCTTTCGCTGTCGCGTTAAAGCCTCAATCTTCCCGGATCAGGCTATGCTTCGCGGTGTCGCGCATCCGTATATAAACGCCCAGCGAAATGGCGATCATCACCGTCACATAGATGTAGAATGCCTGCTCCATCCCGACCTGCTTGAACCACAGCGCGACCAGTTCCGCAGTTCCCCCGAACAGCGTATTGGCCAGCGCATAAGGCAATGCCACGCCCAGTGCGCGAATATGCGCCGGGAACAGCTCCGCCTTCACCACCGCATTGATCGACGTATAGCCGGTCACGATGATCAGTCCGGCCATCACCAGCAGCGCGGCCATAACCGGGTCTTTCGTCTTGGCGAGCGTCGAGAAGATCGGATAGGTGCAGAACACACCAAGAATGCCGAATGTGATCATCAGCGGCTTGCGCCCGATCCGGTCCGACAAAGCACCGGCCGCCGGCTGCAACAGCATGAACAGGAACAGTGTCACCGCATTGATCTGCGAAGCCGCTTCCCGGCTCAACCCGCTCGTGTTGACCAGGAATTTCTGCATGTAGATGCTGTAGGCATAAAAGGCGATCGTGCCCCCGGCTGTCAGCATCATCACGGTCAGCGTTTCGCGCGGATGGTTGGTGATCAGTTCGACAAAGCCCGACTTCGGTCCGCCCTCCGCTCTGGCCACGGCAAAACTCTGCGTCTCGGCCAAGCCCCGCCGCAACCAGAAGACGATGATCGCCAACGCCCCCCCAATGAAGAAGGGAATGCGCCAGCCCCAATCGTCGAGTTGGGCTATGCTGAGCGACGCCTGCAACAACAGCAATACACAGATCGCGACCAGTTGGCCGGCAATCAGCGTTACATATTGAAAGCTGGAAAAAAAGCCACGCCGGTTCCTGCCCGCCATTTCGGACAGATAGGTGGCGCTCGCGCCATATTCGCCGCCGATCGACAATCCCTGCATCAATCGCGCCAGCACCAGCAGCAACGGCGCTGCGACACCGATCGTCTCATATCCCGGCGTGACGCCGATCAGCAGTGAACCTGCGCACATCAATGCAACCGACAGGGTAAGCCCGCTCTTGCGCCCATGGCGATCCGCATAAATGCCCATCATCCACGCCCCGATCGGCCGCATCAGGAAACCTACCGCAAATATCCCGGCCGCGCTCAACAACTGCGCGGTGCGATCCTCATTGGGAAAGAAATGGGGCGCGAAATAGAGGGTGAAGGCGGCATAGGCATACCAGTCATACCATTCCACCAGATTGCCGGTGGAACCGCCGATGATGGCCTTGAGCCGCTCGCGCTGGGTCGGCGCACGCTGATCCGGCGCGAGCGTCATGGGACCAGCACCATTTCACCATCCTGCACGCCCCAGCTTTTCAGGCGCGACAACAGGTTCATGCCGATGACATTGACCTCGCCAAAGGCGGGTGACACGACGATCGGCAGGTCGCTGGCGCGGATCGGGCCGATCGCCAGGGTGGCGATGCTGGAGCGCCGCGCTTCCACCTTGCCATTGGCGGTATTCATGATGACGCCGGGCGCGCCGATATCGAAATTCAAGCCAGCCGTACGGGCGGTATTTTCAGACAAAGCCGTGATCGTCGCGCCGCTGTCGATCAGGAAACGGGCCGGCGTGCCATTGATCGCGCCTTCGACCCAATAATGGCCGTCCGAAGCAACCGGAATGCGCAGCGCCTGTCCCTCGGCCCGCGCAGGTGGCAGTGATGCGGGCGTGCCATCCGGCGCTGCGACGCCGCCCTGTTCCGCCCAGCGACCGGTCAGATACCCCTGCCCCTGCGCGAATTTGAACAGGCCAAGCAGACCGGCGAAGATGGCGACCCACAGCAATGCCATGCGCAGCAGACTGCTCCAGGCAAGGCGCCGGCCCACCAGCGCTGAAGCGACGAGCATAATCGCCAGGACATACCAGATGGTGGATGCCGTCTGATCCGTGCCGTCCATCAATCCCCCCGCTCTTTCGCGCCCACTTCCAAGATCATGCCGTCATAGCCCGGCTCCACACCATTGGGGAGCGTACGGCACAGCGCGGCATAATCCATGCTCTGGTCCATATGGGTCAGGATTGCGCGATCGGGCCGGGCCGCGGCGATCCCTTCCAGGGTCAGCGCCAGATGCGAGTGCGTGGGATGCGGCCTGACCCGCAGCGCGTCCACCACCCAGATGTCGAGCCGGGCATAAAGCGTCAGCATGTCCGGGGTAAACGCATGAAAATCCGTGGCATAGCCGATGGAGCTATTGCCATGGCTGAAGCGAAATCCGGTCGAGAAAATTTCGCCATGGGGCTGGTCCACGCACTCGACGTCGATGTCGCCGATCCGCAGGCTGTCGGGCAGGACATGCGCGTCGATGGTCGGATGATAACCATGCCTCCCTTCGAAAGCATAGCCGAAACGCTGCTTCAGCAGCTTGAGCGTCTGCGCCCGCGCATAGCCCGGCACCGGCGTTCCGCGATGATGATAGAGCTGTCGCACATCATCCAGGCCGTGGCTGTGGTCGGCATGGTCATGGGTCCACAGGATCGCGTCGACATGGACCACATCCGTCGCCAGGAGCTGCGCCCGCATATCGGGTGAGGTGTCCACCAATATGCGGGTCGTCGCGCTTTCGACCAGGATCGAGACGCGGGTGCGGCGGTTTCTGGGGTTCTTTGGATCGCAGCTGCCCCAGTCATTGCCAATACGGGGCACCCCGGATGAGGTGCCGCTGCCCAGGATCGTGAGCTTCAGGCTCATGCGACCTTGGCAAAGAGGGTGCGGAAATTGTGCGATGTCGCCGCCGCCAGTTCCTCCACGCTTTCGCCGCGCAGATTAGCGAGAAACCTGGCGGTGTCGGCAACATAGGCCGGCTCGCAAGGCTTGCCCCGGTGTGGAACGGGGGCGAGGAAGGGCGAATCGGTTTCCACCAGCAGCCGGTCGAGCGGCAGGCGCGCCGCCGTTTCCTGCAAGTCCTTCGCGTTCTTGAACGTCACGATGCCCGAAATGCTGATGTAGAAACCAAGCTCGATCGCGGCATCGGCAAAGGCGCCGCTGGCGGTGAAACAGTGGATGACGCCGCTATAGGCCCCCTTCCCCATCTCATCGCGCATGATCGCCAGCGTATCCTCTTCCGCGTCGCGGGTGTGGACGATCAGCGGCAGGCCGGTTTCCCGGCAGGCGGCGATGTGGGCGCGAAAGCTCTTTTGCTGCCGGTCCCGGTCGCTATGGTCATAATAATAATCAAGGCCGGTTTCGCCGATGCCGACCACGCGCGGGTGAGCGGCGCGCTCGACCAGCTTGGCGGTGTCGATATGGGGATGCTCGTCCGCTTCATGCGGGTGGATGCCGACTGTCGCCCACACATCTGGTTCGCGTAAGGCGGTGCCCAGCACATCCTCCCATTCGCTTTCGCGGGTGGCGATATTGAGCATCAGATCGACCCCTGCCGCGCGCGAACGTTCCAGGACATTGGCCTGATCCTCGACCAAGCCCTTGTAATTCAGGTGGCAGTGGCTGTCTATCAGCATGGCGTCAGGCGTCCGTCTCGGCCAGTTCCAGGCGGGGGAAAAGTGGTTTGGGTTGGCTCAGGACAAAGCCCGACGCGCGCAATTCGGCATAGAAGCCGCTACCAATGGCGTCATAGCTTCGCCCCTGCGCGCTGCTTATGCCCATCTGGTCGAGCAGAGCGGTGGCGCTCGCGGGGATGACCGGCTGGATCATGATGGCAAGGCTGGCGATCGCTTCATAGAGCGTAGCGAGGACGGCTTCCATGCGCGCAGGGTCCGTCTTTCGCAGCGTCCACGGCGCCTGCGCATCAATATAGGCGTTGCAGGCGAAGACCGCGCGCATCCATGCCTCGATGGCGGCTGAAGGGGCGAGGTCGGCCATGGCGCTCTGAAACGTCTGCGCTGCCTCCGTAATGCTCTGCAGCAACGCGCTGTCGACATCCTGCGCGGCCGGTTCGGGCAAGCGGCCTTCCAGATTCTTGGCGATAAAGCTCAACGTCCGTTGCGCCAGATTGCCGAAACTATTGGCTAGATCGCTGTTGGACCGCGCGACGATCGCCTCCGCGCTATAGCTGCCGTCATTGCCGAACGTCACTTCGGACAACAGAAAATAGCGTAATTGATCGACGCCGAACCGCCCGGCCAATTCCATCGGGTCGGCGACATTGCCCAACGATTTGGACATCTTCTCGCCGCGGTTGAGCAGGAAGCCATGGCCGAACACCTGCTTGGGCAGCGGCAGTTTCGCGCTCATCAGGAAGGCAGGCCAGTAAACGGCATGAAAACGCACAATATCCTTGCCGATGATATGCGTGATATCGCCCCCCTCGCTCCAATAGCGCGCCATCCTGTCGGCATCGTCGGGATAGCCGCAGCCCGTCAGATAATTGGTGAGCGCATCCACCCACACATACATGACATGGCCTTCGCTGCCGGGCACTTTTACGCCCCAGTCGAAACTGGTGCGTGAAATGCTAAGGTCGGACAGGCCACCCTCCACGAACCGCATGATCTCATTGCGGCGGCTGTCGGGCTGAATGAAATCGGGCTGGTCATTGTAAAGCTGGAGCAGCCGGTCCTGATAGGCCGAAAGGCGGAAAAACCAGCTCTCCTCGACCGTCCATTCGACCGGTGTGCCCTGGGGCGAGAGTTTGACGCCCCCTTCGCCCTCGACGATTTCCTTCTCGTCGTAAAAGGCTTCGTCGCGGACCGAATACCAGCCTTCATAGCGGCCCAGATAGAGGTCGCCACTGGCTTCCATCGCCTGCCATATCGCCTGGCTGGCGCGGTGATGGTCCGGCTCGCTGGTGCGGATGAAACGATCATAGCTGATGTTCAAACCATCATTCATATCCCTGAAATAGGATGACATTTCGTCAGCTAGGACATTGGGTTCGATGTCGCGATTGCGGGCCGTCTGGGCCATTTTCAACCCATGTTCGTCGGTGCCCGTCTGAAAAAAGACATCGCGTCCCATCATACGTTGGAAACGCGCGATCGCATCCGTAGCGATCACCTCATAGGCATGGCCGATATGCGGACGGCCGTTGGGATAGGAAATGGCGGTGGTGATCGTGAAGGGCTGAGACATGGCGCTCTCCCTAGAGCGATTTCAAGCCGGATGGAACATCTCGCAAGCGCAAATCATGGATCGTGCCGCGACTTTTCAAGAGGAGGGCGCCAAAGCCGCGACATGGCCGGCCAGTTCGAAGGCGACTGCCGCCGGGTCCAGTGACAGGATGATCGCGCCACCGGCAAGATGTCGGGCCTGTTCCCAATGATCCAGCGCCTGACCCAGCGCCAGGCCGTGCCGCGTGCGCGCCGCCTGGGCGATGAAGGCGGGCGCGCGTTCCAGGAAGGCTTCATAGCGCGGTTTGGCGGATTTGAGCGCCAACGCCTTTGCGAGGGCAAGGCGCTGGCCATTACCCGTATCGCCCCGCGCGGCCAGCTCGCTGAGCGCCTTTTCGATCTCGAACAGGTTGAGCCCGGCATAGCGCAGCGCCTGACCAGGAGAGCCTTCACCCGCACGCACCAGCGCGTCCATTTCCTGGGGCGACAGCGCCGCATCGTTGGCGCTCAGCACGGACCGCATGGCCGCATCATCCAGTGGATCGAACCGCAGGCTGCGGCAGCGCGACCTGATGGTCGGCAGCAATCGACCCGGCGCATGGCTGACCAGCAGGAAGATCATGTCGGCCGGAGGTTCCTCCAGCGACTTGAGCAACGCATTGGCAGCGCCCCGCTCCAGATCGTCTACGCTGTCGATCACCACCACGCGGCGTGGCGACAGCGACGGGGCCGACTGGATCAGCCGCTGCAATCCCCGCACCTGATCGACGCTGATATTGCGGGCGGTGACGCCGTCCTTCTCGATCGGCGATAATTCCGCATAATCGGGATGCGCGGTCGCCTCGATCAGGCGGCGGACCGGATGGCTTTCCGGCACGGCCAGCCCCTCCCCTTCGACCACCGGGCCGGCGGCATCCGCCAGCAGGCGCTGCGCCAGGGCGCGGGCGAAGCTGCTTTTGCCGATGCCTTTGGGGCCGGCCAATATCCAGCCATGATGCATTCGTCCGCTCCGCGCGGCCGCGATCATCGTGCGCGCCTGCGCATCATGGCCGACAAGGCCCGTCACGGCAGCAGGTCAACCAGGTTTGCGAGAAGGCGGGTCGTCACCTCCGCCGCCGCGCCTGACGCATCGACAGCGCGGACCCGATCGGGCTCGTTCACCACAAAGCGGGCAAAGGCATCGGCCACGGCCCGGTGGAAATCGCTGGCACGCCCGCCGATCCGATCGGCATCATCGCCGTCGCGACGCCTGGCGCGGACCGCGGCTTCCTGTTCGGGCAGCGTCAGCAACAGCGTGCGGTCGGGCAGGAAACCAGCGCTCCCGATCCGGTGCAGCACCATGATGTCGGCGTCGGTCAGTTCGCCTTGCCCCTGATAGGCGCGGCTTGAATCCAGGAACCGGTCGGACAGCACCCAGGCGCCTCGTTCCAAAGCCGGGCGAATCGTTTTTTCGACATGATCCGCCCGCGCGGCGGCGAACAGCAAGGCCTCCGCGCGCGGACTCCAGCGATCGGCGTTGCCGGTCAGCAACAGCGACCGAATAGCTTCGGCGCCCTCGCTACCGCCCGGTTCGCGGGTCTCGACCACTTCCATCCCACGCGCGCGCAAGGCATCGCCAAGGGCGCGAAGCTGCGTCGACTTTCCCGCCCCTTCCCCGCCTTCCAGCGAGATGAAACGCCCCTGCTTCACCCGAACAGGGACTTCATGCCATTCCACAGACGACCGAAAATACCGGCCTCGGCCACATCCTCGCCCGCGACGAGCGGCATGATCTGGGGCGGCGTGTCAGGGGTCTGGATGACCAGTTGGGCGATCTGCTGTCCCTTGGCTATCGGCGCCTTGATGGGACCGGTATAAACGACCTTCACCTGCACGTTGGCGGAGGCCGTGCGCGGCAGCGTGACGGCCAGATTTTGCGGCGCGACCAACGGTACGCTGGTGGCGCTGCCCTGTTGCACTTCGGCGGTCTCGACGGTTTGCCCCTTCTTGAACAGGGGCTGCGCCTTCCACGCCTTGAAGCCCCAATCCATGAAACGCACGGATTCGTTGATGCGGCCGTTGAAGCTGTTTAGCCCGGCGATCACCATGACCAGGCGGCGGCCATCCTGTTCGGCCGACCCGGTGAAGCCATAGCCTGCCTCTGAAGTGTGGCCGGTCTTGAGGCCGTCGGCGCCGGCGATCTTGCCCAGAATGGGGTTGCGATTGGCCTGTTCGATGTCCGAACCGCCCATCGTCTTGCCCCAGGTGAAGGAGCGGGTCGCGTAGAAGCGCTTGTAGAGATCGGGGGTTTCCTCGATCGTGGCCTGGGCGAGCTTTGCGAGATCCTCGGCGGTTACATAGGTCACGCCTTCATCCGGCCAGCCATTGCTGGTGCCGAAATGGCTGTTGTCCAGATGCAGGCGCTTGGCCTCTTCGTTCATGAGCGCGACGAAGGCCTGCTCGGTTCCGGCAATCCCTTCCGCCAGCACGACGCAGGCATCATTACCCGAAAGGGTGACAATGCCGTGCAACAGATTTTCGACCGACACCTGTTCGCCCGCCGACAGGAACATGGTCGATCCCGCTTGCGGACCATGCCATTGCCGCCAGGTTTCCGGCCGCACCGTGAACTTGGTATCGAGTTTCAGGTCGCCTTTCTGGATCAGGCGAAACGCGACATGCGCGGTCATCATCTTAGCCATGGAGGCCGGTGGGATCTTCGTCTGCCCGCCCTTGTCATACAACACCGCGCCCGAAGACAAATCCTTGAGATAAGCGATCGGCGCGTCCGTCGTATAGGGCGGTGCGGCGGCGATCAGCGGCTGTGCGAGCAGCCCGGTGGCCAGGATGACTGCAAGGGATTTCTTCATCGGAAACTGCCTTCGACTATAGGGATTCGCTTGGGATGCGGCGGCGCTTATTGGCCGTCATTAGCCATGATGCGGGCATTCGGAAAGCCTTTGGCCGCCGCAGCGCGAATACCCGCCTGCGCGGCTTGTTGTGACGGATAGGGGCCAAATCGCACACGCCACAATCCACCACCCGACGTCACATGGGCGTCGATCCGCTTCGCCAGCGTTTCCGCCCGTTCGCGGGAGGAGAAAGCGCCGACCTGGACGATGTACCGACCCGTCGCAGCCGACGCTGGCCCGGACGCGCTGGCCGCTGGTTTGGCAAGCGTTGGTGGATCGAATGTCGCGCCCGGCTTAGCTGTCCTGGATGGCTTGACCGGCGCAGTCTGCGATGGTGGCGGCGCAGATGTGCCGTGCTTACCCAATCTCTCGCGCAGAACCTTGAGCAGGGCGTCCGGGCTTTCCAGCCGTTCTGCCGCACGTCCATGTCGACGCAGCGCCACCTGATCCTGGTCGGGTGGGTTGACCCGGCGTACACGCACTGGCGCTGATTGCGCGCTCATGCCTAATTGGGCCGCTGCGCCGGGCGACAGCGCGATGATCCGGTCGTTCCGCATCGGCCCGCGATCATTGACCCGCACCAATATGGTGCGGCCGCTGTCGAGCGCCGTCACCTCCACATAGCTCGGAAGCGGCAGGCTTTTGTGCGCGGCGGTAATGGCGGAAGCAACGAAGCTTTCGCCATTGGCGGTGGCGGCGCCGTTACTGCCTTCCTCCGCGACGCTGGCATAGCCCACCTCGTCATAGGATACCGGATCGGCTGGCGTGTAGGTCACGCCATCGACGGCATAAGACAGCCCCAGCATGACCGGCGCATCGGCGACCATTGTAGCCGCAGGCATGTCGGAACGCTTCGGCGGCTGCGCATTGCTCGCGCCGCCGTTTGCCATTCCGATCAATGCCGCCAAGGCGGGGATGAGCGTCCTATTGCTTGACCGCATCCGCCAGCAATCCCACCGACAAGGCATAGAAATTGGAGCAATTATAATCAAGGATCGCCCGATAGTTGCTGGTGAGCAGATAGGCGGTCTTTCCCGGACCGTCAGGCTCCAGCAAGGTCGCCATCATGCTGTCGTCGGGCCATCGGCCATCGGCCGGCACCAGACCCAATTTTCGCCATTCCGCCATGTTGAGCCAGCGGCTATGCCGGTTGAACACCCGGGGGCAGCGCGGCGGGTTGGTGCGCGCCGCCAGCGCCGAGCGATTGAGGCCCATCGGCACCGACACCGCAACGCCCCACGGCTGTCCGCGCCGCCAACCCGAATGCACGAAATAATTGGCGATCGACGCAAGCGCATCCGCTTCGCTGGTCCAGATATCGGCCCGGCCATCGCCGTCGCCATCCTTGGCCAGCCGTAGATAGACGCTGGGCAGGAATTGCGGATAGCCAGTCGCGCCGGCCCAGCTGCCGACCAATCGGCTGCGTGGCACGCCATTGTCCAGCATCTTGAGCGTCGCGAGCAGTTCAGGCTCGAACAAGGTCCGCCTGCGTCCTTCCCATGCCAGCGTGGCCAACGACCGGATCAGGTCGAAATCGCCGGTATAGGAGCCATAATTGGTCTCGTGACCGAAAATCGCGACCATGATCTCTTCGGGAACGCCCGTTTCGGCTTCGATGCGGGCCAGGCGGGCACGGTTGGCCTGATAGGCCACCCGGCCTCGGCTGATGCGCGCGGCATCGACATGCTTGCGCCGATAGGGCTCGAAATTGGGGATCGGCGAATAGGCGCCGCCGCCCGGCTGGTTCTGGTCCAGTTCGATCACGCGGTTATTGGGCGTCAGGCTCGGCAGCACGGCGTCGAGGGTTGCATCGCGAATACCCATCGCTCGCGCCTTGGGCCGCAGATCCTCTAGATAGGACTGAAAGTCGCCATTGCCCTGTGCATAAGCCGGGGCGGTCGCGATCGCAATCGAAAGCGTGGCCAGGGCGACCAGAAATGCCGATATGTTCAAGCGCAGAGAATCTCGCATTGCCCTGTTGTTGCACAGGGCATGGCGACCGGGAAAC
Organism: Sphingobium sp. C100; assembly: GCF_000508185.1. Classification (GTDB taxonomy): domain Bacteria; phylum Pseudomonadota; class Alphaproteobacteria; order Sphingomonadales; family Sphingomonadaceae; genus Sphingobium. The sequence continues at coordinate 10,065 of NZ_AYOY01000206.1, forward strand.
CCCCTATCGAAAGGCCTGGGCCAAGAAGGCGATGAGCCGAGCAAATGATTTTTGCGCTTGGCAAGCCGGCAGCGGACGCTAGGAAGCGGGCACAAGGACAGGTGGCCGAGTGGTTTAAGGCAGCGGTCTTGAAAACCGCCGTGGGTTTACGCCCACCGTGGGTTCGAATCCCACCCTGTCCGCCACCTCTTCGGGCGCTTACTCCTGCTGCTCAGGCGTAATGACCCGGTGTGATCTGGCGCAGTGTGATTGGTGCGCCGTCGCCTTCACGGACCTGCGCCTCGCCGATGATCGCGCGGGGATCGACCGCGTGGCTCAGCAGCAGGCCGCAGCGATCCGGCCCGTTCCAGATGACCGTTCCGCACACTTCCAGATGATCGGCAATCAAGGTGACGCGTTCGCCGACGAGCGGCAACCACGCGCCAGCCACCAGCGCGCCATAGATCGAGATATTGCGAATCTCGACCGGCTGGCTGGTGCCGTTCCAACTCAGCATGGCGTTCACTTCGGCGACGAAGCGTTGCTCCCGCCTTCGTTCGGCCCGCGCGCGACAGAGAGTTTGTTCCATGGCTTTCTCCCGGCTTACCCCCCAGGAAACAGTCACAGCCTCGCCGTCGAACCTTACGAAGATATTAGGAGCAACGGTTAAGGGCGCATTGAGAAAGACGCGCCCTGCCGTCGGTCAGGCCAGCGCCCCATGACAATGCTTGTATTTCTGGCCCGAACCGCACGGGCATGGCGCATTGCGGCTTATGTCCAGATTGGAGAAGTCACCGCCCGGCACGACCGGCGCGGGCGCGCGCGGGATAGTCGTCGTGATTCCGCCCAGTTGTCCCGCGTCAATATCCGCGCTGTTGTCCTCACCCGAGAAGGGGTCGATATGCGTGGTGATGAAATCGGGCAGAACCGGCAGGCCGAACTCTTCGAGTGGAGGCTGCTCCATACGGAACTGGACCCGTGCGATGGAGCCGGTCACATCCTCGCGGATATTCTCCAGCATCCGCTCGAACAAGGCGAAGGCTTCCTGCTTATATTCGTTGATCGGCGTCTTTTGCGCATAGGCGCGCAGGTGCACGACCTGGCGCAGCGCGTCGAGCGTCGCCAGATGTTCCTTCCAATGATGGTCCAGGCTCTGGAGCAGGATCGACTTTTCGATCATGTGCCAGTCGGCCGCATCGACCTCCTTGACCTTTTCGGCAACGGCCTCGTCCGCCAGGGCGACCAGGCGCCCCTCGATCATTTCGGGATCGACGGCGTCTTCCGCCAGCCAGGCGTCGAAGTCCGGCTCCAGGCTGAGGATTTCTGCGGTCCGGGCCTTGAGGCGGTCCATATTCCATTGTTCGGGATAGGTGCCCGGCGGGCATGAAGCGCCCACCAGGTCGTTGACCGTTTCATGCCGCATGTCGATCACGACATCGTCGACGGTTTCGGCGTCCATGATGTCGCTGCGCTGTTCGTAAATGACCTTGCGCTGGTCATTCATCACGTCGTCATATTCGACGACCTGCTTGCGGATGTCGTAGTTGCGCGCCTCGACCTTCTTCTGCGCGGTCTCGATCGCCTTGCTCAACCATTTGGATGGCGGCAATGCCTCGCCATCCTCCAGGTTGGAACGGATCATCTTGGCGAACATCGTGTCCGGCCCGAAGATGCGCATCAGGTCGTCGTCGAGGCTGAGGTAGAAGCGCGACAGGCCCGGATCGCCCTGACGGCCAGAGCGGCCGCGCAGCTGGTTGTCGATGCGGCGGCTTTCATGCCGCTCGGTTGCCAGCACGAACAGGCCGCCGGCATCGAGCACTTCCTGCTTCTCGACCTCGATCTCCGCTGCGATGCGCTTGATCGCCGCTTCACGCTCCGGCCCTTCCGGCATGTCGCGCAGTTCGTCCTCGACCCGCATCTCCAGGTTGCCGCCCAGTTTGATGTCGGTACCGCGGCCGGCCATGTTGGTGGCGATCGTCACGGCGCCCTTGCGGCCCGCCTGCGCGACGATATGCGCCTCGCTCTCATGAAAGCGGGCGTTGAGGACCGCATGCTTGACGCCTTCCTGGTTGAGGAATTCAGACAGCATTTCCGATTTTTCGATCGACACGGTGCCGACCAGCACCGGCTGGCCCCGCTCGGCATGGACCTTGATGGTCTTGGCGATGCCGCGAAACTTGTCTTCCAGATTCTTGTAGAATGTGTCTTCCTCATCCACCCGCTGCACCGGCTTGTTGGTGGGAATGGTGACGACATTCATCTTGTAGATTTCGTAGAATTCGGTCGCCTCGGTCGCAGCGGTGCCGGTCATTCCCGAAAGCTTGGGATACATGCGGAAATAATTCTGGAAGGTGATGGATGCGAGCGTCTGGTTTTCCGGCTCGATCTGGACGCCTTCCTTGGCCTCGACCGCCTGATGCAGGCCGTCGGACCAGCGGCGGCCGTCCATCATGCGGCCGGTAAATTCGTCGATGATGACGACCTTGCCGTCTTTTACGATATAGTCGATGTCGCGGCGGAACATGACGTTGGCGCGTAGCGCCTGGTTCACATGATGGACGACGGCGGTATTTTCGAAATCATAGAGATTGGCGCCCTGAAGCAGGCCAGCCTGCTCCAGCAGCCGCTCGATCCTTTCGGTGCCGTCTTCGGTCAGCGTGACGCTGCGCTGCTTTTCGTCCTTTTCATAATCGGCGTCGGTGATCTGCTTCACGATCGCGTCGACCGCGACATAGAGTTCGGATTTGTCGTCGGTCGGGCCGGAAATGATCAGCGGCGTGCGCGCTTCGTCGATCAGGATCGAATCCACCTCATCGACGATGGCGTAATTGAAGGGCCGCTGGACCATCGACGCGCGGTCGAACTTCATATTGTCGCGCAGATAGTCGAAGCCCAGTTCGTTGTTGGTCGCATAGGTGATGTCGGCGTCATAGGCCTGGCGCCGCTGGTCTTCCGACAGGTTGGGCACGATGACGCCGGTGGTGAGGCCGAGGAAGCGATAGACCTGCCCCATCCATTCGCAGTCGCGGCTGGCGAGATAGTCGTTCACCGTAACGACGTGGACGCCCTTGCCTTCCAGCGCGTTCAGATAGGTGGCGAGCGTCGCGACGAGCGTCTTGCCTTCGCCGGTGCGCATTTCGGCGATTTCGCCACGATGGAGCACGATGCCGCCGACCATCTGCACGTCGAAATGGCGCATCCCCAGCACGCGGACCGATGCCTCGCGCACGGTCGCGAAGGCTTCGGGAAGCAAGTCGTCCAGCGTTTCGCCCGCCGACAGCCGTTCACGGAACTTCGTGGTCTGTCCCGCCAACTCCTCGTCGCTCAGCGCCTGGATCGCCGCCTCAAAGGACGCGATCCTGTCGACAATCTTGCCCAGCGATTTCACATAACGTTCGTTGGACGATCCGAAGATGGATTTGGCGAGTGCGCCGAACATGCAAATTCCTGACAATAGGGAAGCGCCCCGCCCCTTTTGAGGACTGCGCGTGGATATGCGCCGCGATTTAGGCACGGCACATCCGTTAGTCAATCAGAGTGCGCCTAACCCGACATGTCGTGAAGCTGTCATGATCGCGCGGCAGGCCGCGTGCGGCCGCATGACATGATGTGCGGGCGGTGGGGTTGCGCCGCGCAAAAAATGCGGCACAACGGGGGCAAGAACAACGAGGGTCGCAAAAGACAGTGTATCGCCAAACCGTCCTGGCGCCCGCGCGCAGCCGCGCCCTGCCTGCTGCCCTCTTGGTCGGTATCGCGTTGGCCGTCTGGTTCTGCGCGGCAGCGATCGCGACGCCGTTCGATCATGACGAGAGTCAATATATAGCGGGCGCTTCTTTCAGCACTTATCTGTTGATTTTCCGTGATTTCCTGCAACTTCAGCCGCCGCTGCACAGCTGGGCCTTCGCACCACTGGCCGCGCTCTTTCCGAATCATATGGTGCTGGCGATGCGGCTTGCGACGGCCGTTACTGCGCTCTGCACTTTGCTGACTCTCTGGCGCGCGCTGCGCGTCGCCGGCATTTCCAGGGATAGCGCGGCGATCGCGACCTTGCTTATCGGCGCGACCGCCGCTTTCCAGTTCACCGGCAGTGTGGTGCGCAATGACATGCTGCCTACGCTGTTGTCGTCAATGGGGCTGTTGGCTGCGCTCATGGCGTTGCGCCATTGCGCGCCGCGCTATTGGTTGACCGCAGGATCTCTGTTCGGCCTCGCCATCGCCACCAAGCTCAATTTCGCGCCGCTGGGATTGATGACAGGCTTGTTCGTCATCAGCGCGGGCGGGCGCTGCGGCTTCAGGGCCGCGTGCTGGCTGGCGGCGGGCGCCCTGATCGGCATGACGCCATTGCTGCTGGCCTGGATGCTGGCGCCCGATGCTTTTCTCTATGGTATTTTGACCTATGGCGCGACTGCGCCCTTCGCATGGTATACGGCCAACGGCGCTGGTGATGAACTCACGCTGGTGGGTAAAATCTCCGACCTGCTCAAATATCTCGCGCTGGGACCGGCGCTTGCGGCCCTGACGGTGCTGGGGATCAATTGGATCACGACGCGGCAACGCGCCCGCTCGGCCGGTCGGCGGCTGGCCATCTGGATGATCGGCGGCGCGCTGGTGGGCGCCGCCTTGCCGACACCGACGCAGATCCAATATCTGATGCCGCTGCTGCCGCCGCTGGCGCTGGCGCTGGGTTATCTGCTGGACGATGCGCGCCGATGGTCGTTGGCGCGGCGCCAGACCCTGCTGGGTGTGCTTTGCGTAATGACTGTTCCGGGTCTGGTCGAAACCGCGATCGGTATCGGCGCGATGGTGCGTAACGGGTCGCCCGTGCTGGAAGCCGACGCCGCCGCGCGCTGGGCGGGCGCCACGGTGCGACGGTTGAGCGGGGATGACGACATCGCAACCTTGTCTCCGCATCTGATATCGAGCAGCGGCCTTGAACTTGACCCGCGCTTTGCGACCGGTCCCTTCGCCTACCGCAGCGGCTGGACGATGGGCACGCAATTGGCGCGACGGCTCCATGTGATGATCCCTGCCACGTTGAAGGACATGGATCGCGATCCCCCGGCCGCAATCCTGACTGGCTATGAAGACGGCACGCGCAACCTGCCCAAGCGGCCTGATGACGGGCTGATCGCCTATGCGCGCAGCCGCGGATATCGGATGCTGGCGATGCCCGACGGCGTTGGCCGGCTCTACGTCCGTCCCCTCCGCGTCAGGCGCCGCTGAACGGTTCGGCACGATTGACCTCCATCCCCTTTTGGACCAAGCCCGCCCCATGACCAGCCGCTCGCCCCTCGCTCCATCAGCCTTCCCCCTCCTGCCCGCCATTGACGGCGTGACGCTGCGCACGGCGCGCGCCGGGTACAAGGCGTGGGACCGCTGCGATCTGACCTATGTCGAACTGGACGCGGGCACCGCCGTCGCCGGCGTTACGACGCAGAGCAAATGCCCCTCGCCCGAAGTCGAATGGTGCCGGGACGCCATTCCGCTGGGCGCGGCGCGCGCGCTGGTGGTCAATGCCGGCAACGCCAACGCCTTTACCGGCCATCGCGGCCGCGCGGCGGTGGAGGCGATCGCGGCGAAGGTCGCCAATCATCTGTCCTGCCTGCCGTCCGACATCCTCATTTCCTCGACTGGTGTGATCGGCGTGCCCCTGCCCGTCGACAAGGCCGAGGCGGGGCTGGACGCCGCCTTCGCCGCCGCGCCGTGCAGCTGGGAAGAAGCCGCCACGACGATCGGCACGACCGACACCTATGCCAAGGGCGCCCATGTCTCCGCCATGATCGGCGACAGGCGGGTCGACCTGGTCGGCATCATCAAGGGGTCGGGCATGATCGCGCCCGACATGGCGACGATGCTCGGCTATATCTTCACCGACGCGGCGGTTGATGCCGCCTTGCTTCAGCACATGCTGGCGGCCGCGAACAAGCGCACATTTTCGTGCATCACGGTCGATAGCGACACCTCCACCAGCGATACGGTGCTGGCCTTCGCCACTGGCAAGGCGGGCAATGCGCCGCTCACCGGCATGGACGATGCGGGCGCCGATGCGTTTCAGGCGGCGCTGGCCGACCTGTGTCGCCAGCTTGCCCATCTGGTGGTGCGCGATGGCGAAGGGGCGACGAAGTTCGTCGAGATTGAGATCGAAGGTGCAGAGAGCGACGAAAGCGCGCATCGCATCGGCCTGTCGGTCGCCAATTCGCCGTTGGTCAAGACCGCCATCGCGGGCGAGGACGCCAATTGGGGCCGCGTCGTCATGGCGATCGGCAAGGCGGGCGAACCGGCCGACCGGGACAAGCTCTCCATCCGCTTCGGCGCGACCCAGGTGGCGACGGGCGGGCTGGCGGTCGAAGGCTATGACGAAGCGCCGGTGGCCGCCCACCTCAAGGGGCAGGACATCGTCATCGGTGTCGATCTGGGCCTGGGTGAAGGGCGGGCGACGATCTGGACCTGCGACCTGACGCATGGCTATATCTCGATCAACGCGGATTATCGGAGCTGATGGTGCTGGAACTGCACGAACCCGTTGTCGCGCTGATGCGGGAGGTCGCGCGCGATATCGTGATGCCGCGCTATCGCAACCTAGCCGATCATGAAATCAGCGAGAAGGCGGCGGATGATTATGTCACCATCGCCGACAAGGAAAGCGAACTGCGCTTGGCCGAAGGGCTGGCGGCGATCCTGCCCGAAGCGGGGATCATCGGCGAGGAAGCCTGCGCCGCCGATCCCGCCATCCTGGAGCGGGCGGGCACGGGCCTGAACTGGATCATCGACCCGATCGACGGCACCGGCAATTTCGCGTCCGGCAATCCCCCTTTCGGCATCATGATCGCGCTCGCCGACAGCGGGACGACACTCGCCGGCTGGATATTGGACCCGCTCACCGGCCGGTTGTGTCATGCGATGCTGGGCGGCGGCAGCCATATTGACGGCGAGCAGGTGGTCGCGCGGGAAAGCGGCGATGATCTGCCGATCGCGGCGCTCGCGGTCTATTTCATGACGCCGGAGGAGCGGGCCGACATTCAGCGGCGCGCAGACGGCGCGTTCGCGATCGTCGACATTCCGCGCTGCGCCGCCGAACAATATCCCCGGCTGGTGCTGGGGCAGAATGACGTTTCGGTCTTTGCCCGCACCTTGCCCTGGGACCATGCGGCCGGAACCTTGCTGGTCAACGAAGCGGGCGGCTGCTGTCAGCGGCTGGACGGCGCGCCCTATCTGGTCGGCGACCTGCGCCGCGGCCTGTTGGGTGCGTCCTCGCCGCGCCTGTGGGACAAGGCGGCCGGGCTATTGTTCGGATAAACCCGACAACGAAATAGACAGCTCCACGCCATTTCGCGCGCGGAGCATGGGATGACGGCTGTCCATTTCGCTGTCGGGGAAAAGACGAAAAATAATTCTCTATCAACATGTTAAGTCACCGGTCGGGCCGTAGGCATCATGCCACGGCCCGGCCGGTGAAAATGCGTCAGAGGACGCTTTCGATCCAGCCCTTGAGCGCGCTCTTGGGCGCCGCGCCGACCTTGGTCGCGCTGACTTCGCCATTTTTGAACAGGATCATGGTCGGAATGCCGCGCACGCCATATTTGCCGGGCGCGTCTGGATTCTCGTCGATGTTGATCTTCGCGATCGTCACCTTGTCGCCCAGTTCCTCGGAGATTTCCTCCAGGGCCGGGCCGATCATCTTGCACGGACCGCACCATTCCGCCCAGAAATCGACAAGCACGGGCTTGTCGGCGGCGATCACATCTTCCTGGAAGCTGACATCGGTAACTGCCTTGGTGGCCATGGGTAATCTCCTTTGCGTGGTGCAATATCTAGGATGGCGACGCGTCCGGCTCAACGGGCCAGAGCGGCAAATTCTCCTGCGCGGGGACAAAGCCGGGCTTGTGCGCGGCCAGCAGCGCGGGCGGCAGGCTGATGAGGCGCGGCGCGCTGGTATAGAGCAGCCCCGCCTCGATCGCGCGATCGGGAAAGATCACCCCCAGCGCGGCGGCATAGGCCGCCATCTGCCGGATATGCGAGGCCGGCACATCGGCCAACGTCACCGGCGCCACCCGCCCGGTCTTGAAATCGACGAACTGGACCCTGGCGGGCGTGATGCACAGCCGGTCGACCGTGCCGGCGATGACGGCTTCCCCGACGACGGCGGCGATCGGCGCTTCGGCGAGGGCCTGCGGACCGAACAGGTCGGCAAAATCGGGCGCATCAATGACCCGCAAAGCCTGCGCGATGACGTCCTGCCGCTGCGCCGCGTCGTCCAGGCCCTGCTGCACCAGCCAGCGGTCGGCCGCCTCGCCCCGTCGCTCTGGCGCAAGCGCCGGCAGGCGTTCGAACAGGGCGTGAAGCCAGCGCCCCCGCTCCGCCGCCGCGCGCATGGCGGGCGTGGGCGGCGGATAGGGGACATCATCCTCGACCTGCGCCGATGGCGCGAGCGGCCGGGGCGGCCGCGCTTCGGCCGGCGCCGCCTGTCGCAGCCAACCGGGGGCCGCGACCGCAGCCTGCGCCATGGCCGCTTCGGGCGCGGCCTCGCGCGGGGCGAGTTGCTCGCTGCCGCGCCAGTGGCGG
>NZ_AYOY01000207.1 GCF_000508185.1 Sphingobium sp. C100
CCCCTGCCGACCAGGGCTTTCGCATCTTTAGCGGTCCGGCGCGCCAGATCACCTGCCGCATCCTCGCCTCCACCCTGGCCGCGCTGCCCGACACTACCGGCGACCTGACGCTGGTCGGCGACCTGCTCGCCACGCCGCCCGGCGCCGACCGCTTCTTCGTCGCCGACCTGGAATTCACCATCCTGAGGGGTCCAACTGCATGAACACCATGCCCATCAATTTTGCTGGCCCTCCGGGGCCGGGGCTGACCGCCGAGCAGCAGGCGCTGGTCGATCAGGCCATCGCCGTCGGCGAGGCTGTCCCCAACATCACCACCACTTCGGGCGAAAAACTGCCACTCACCTCCGCGCTCAATGGGACCGATGGTGGCGCCGTCCCGATTATCGTGGGCGGCCGGGTCGTTGGCTATAGCATCCCGATCGGCCAGAGCGGAGCGGCCGCCTACACGCTGCCGCGCATTCCCTTTTCCCGCGCGCAGGCGCAGCGGCTGAAGGGCTGCACCATCCGCATCCCCTATGTGATGTGGGCGACGGAGGGCTTTCTGGCCACGACGCCATTTGGCGGCAATGCAGTGCGGGTCGATTGGCAGGACGGCACGTTCGACGGCAATCTGGGCGTCGCGATGCCCGCGCAGCAGACCGGCACCCGGCTGACCCGCGACTATATCTATGTCATGACAGGCGAAGAGGCCTGGGTGGGCGGCACGCTCCAGATCGCGCCGAACAGCCCGACCGACGCCGTGCGGTCGTTTCGCGTTGAAAGCGGCGTCTATGAGGTGATCGCCACGCCGGATGGCACGGCGGCGACGGGCGCGGACGCGGTGCTGGACAACCGGCTGGGCGATCTGGAGCCGAACGTCGATATTTTCCGCGCGGTTGCGCCCAATCTGTCCATGGCGGGCGGCGCGCAGGTCATCATCGCCGAAGATGGTCGCGAAATGGGCCTGTCGCTGGCGATCGGGCAAACGGGCGAGGACAGCATCCTGCAATGGACGCTGAAGCTGACGGGCGCGCTGCGCGCGGCGCTGGCCCGATCGCAGCCCCGGTTGACGCTGGAGTTTGTGACCCATGCCGGTTGGGACCGGGCGCACACTTTGAACATGCAGGCGCGCAAGACGAACCTGAGCCTGGACAACGACATCACGACGGCAAATGTCGATAATTATCAGACGATCGATCGCACGACCGGACAGCCGACGCGGCGGGTGATGGCCTTTACCTTCGCCCTGCCCGCCGACCTGTCGGACTATGACGATCTGCGCGCCTATATCCGGCTGACCGACACGACCCCGGCGAGCGTGGCCGAAAGCATCGCGCTGACCGGCTATCATCTGGACATATACCGCACTGCCGGCGATGCGCGGCCGCCGGTGTCCAGCACTTCGACGCTGGGCGATGAGGTCGCGCGCGCAGCGGCGGTTGACCAGGCGGTGGCGACCATTGCCGGGACGGGGCAGCGGGTCGGCGCGATGCTGCGGGCTTCGGATTTCGGCAGCATTGCCGAGGCGCTGGTATCGGCGTCGGCGAAGGCGAGCCCCGGCGCGATGGCCGTGGTCGATCTGGAGGCGCGGACCTATTATGAGCGCAACCTGGGCAAGATCACGACCGGCGCTGATGGTGTCCTGCCCGGCCAGGATGGTGCGAATATCATCCTGCGCGGCAAGGGCATGGGTCGGACGATCATTGACGGATCGCTGCCCGCAAACACGGACATGGCTATCATCCAGGCCACCAGCGCACTCGATTTCAACGGCAGCCAATATCTCGAGAAGCTGACTACCCGCGTCAAAAACGTGCGTTATGGCGCGCATATCGACAGCGTCCGGTTCAAGAATAATATCCATCTGCTCTGGCGCGAGGTCGAGATCGAGCATCTGGGCAATGATGAGGCGGACGCCTATTGGGGCCAGTCGGTCTGGTTGTCACAGCACGCTTATGCGCTGGGCGTCACGTCGGGGAGTTATTTCGGCTTCTATGACTGTCGGGGGAAAGGCCGTCGCGCTGCTTTTTCCGCGCATGACCAATATGATACGGTTACAGGCAAGGGCTTCGATGATCCGGCGACCGTCGAGTGGGTCGGCGGCGACCTGACGGCGGTAGACGCTGCCGGCTGGAGCTATCGCCTGGAAAGCATCGGTTCGATGGTCATGAACCGCGCTCTGCTGGCCGACGCGCCGCTGGGCGGCGAAATCAGCATGGCGGCGCAGCCCTGGCTGCCCACCGCGCTGGACCAGCAGCCGGCGGATCATCGCTGCTGGGAACTGACAGGCAGCGGCAACACGCCTGCCGTTTTTCGCATTCAGGATTTCGGCCGTGCGCTGCGGATCAAATCGCTAACGACCGGCACGGGGTCGCGTATTCGCGTCAGCGGCAGCCTGGTCCCCGTCCTGTTTGGCAAGACGGGCACCGATGGCGTCACTTATGTCGATGGCGATGTCGGCCTGGCCGGCAGCGCGCATGGCTGGGCCGATATTCAGGACACGGTCGGCGTCGGTCCCGCTTCCGACCTGTTCATCACCTCCTTGAAAGCGCGGCTCGGCAATCGCACGTCCGCCCCGCTGGCCATGACGGTGGAGGCCGATGCCCTGCCGCCAGTAAACATCACCCTGAACGCGGACTATTCCGCGATGACCAATGCGCAGATCCGGGCCGTCCTCAGTGCGCCGCTGGCGGGCATTGCGGAAGTGTCGGAATATGCCATCGGGGAACGCTATCGCCCGTTTATCTCCGACGAGGAACGGAGCCTCCAGAACACGTCCGGCACCATGATCCTCATGGGCATGGCGCTTGCGGTGGACGCGAACGGCGCGCGCACGGTTCGGCCCATGACCTCGGCCGATCCGGTCAGCAGTTTTGCCGGTGTCGCATGGCAAGACATCCGCCCCGGCGCGCATGGTCGGGTCAAGAGCGGGGGTTGGTTGCCGACCACGGATCTGTTGCGCAGCGACGGCGGAAGCCCGGCGCTGGACAGCTATTTCGCGATCGATCCCGCAAAGCCGGGCTATGTCCTGTCCGGCAAGAGCAGCGGCATCCTGCGCGTGGTGCGCGGGTCGCTTGGTGCGGGGTTGTGGACGGTTGCTGTCGAGACGGATCAGGCGGTAGCGCAAAAGGCGGTGGAGGGCGAAGCACTGGCGCGCACGCAGTCCGATACCGCCGGATATGCAACGCCCCGCGTCATGCCGGCGCACATGAGCGGCGGCATGATGGTGCTGGCCGAAGACGCCAACGGCGCCTTCTTTTATGCGGACCCTGTCACCGGCAAGGTCAGCCTTCACAATCTGGTGCTGGACGGCGGCGAAGGGTTGATTGCCAACGGCAGCATTCCCCTGGTCCGCGCCATCGCCGGTCAGCCACTGATGTCGTTCGACCTGTTCGACCGGCGCGTGATCGCCGAATATGGCGAGGTGCTGGGCCGCCCCGGCAGTGTGGATTTCGATTTTCTGCGCGTCACGGAATGGGATGAAGCCGGGCAGCCGCTGGCCGGATATGAGCCGGGGCAGCGCGTCCGCCTGCATCCCCGCGTGCTGGACGGCCTCACCATTCAGGGCGACGCCAACAAGGTGCCGCAGCTGTGGGCGGTGGTGGACAGCCCGAACGGCCCCACCCGCATGAAGCGGCAGATTACCTACAGCCAGCATGGCGTGACGGGCTATCAGGTCATCCAGCGCCCCGATGGCCCGACGCCGGGCCTGATCCGCATCAGCAGCAACGACGGCGATCCGATCCGCGACCGGCACAAGGTGCGGCACGCGCATTGGCATGTGGGCGAACCGGCGACCGCCGCGCCCACCAAGATCGTCTATGTCGTCGTGATCGGCCAATCGAACAGCATTGGCGCGGGCAATTACGGGCCGAACCCGACCGGGGTAAAGGGTCCGCAGACCATCCGCACCGCGATGCCGATCCGCAACGCGGCTTTCACGTCGCGGCTGCTCACCTGGAATGGCGGCACCATCCCCTATCAAGGCAATCTTGATGGTGACGCCCTGGTGGGCGGGGTCGAATCCAGCACGATACCGATCGATCCGGCGCGAATCGCCAGCCTCGTCCCCATGTGCGAGGGCCTGGGGCAGGCGGGTGCTGATGCGATCGGGGGCTGGACCCGCGAGAGCTTCATCACCGCGCTGGCGACCCACCTCAACGGTCCGAATGGCTATGACGGATCGGTCTATGTGGCGAGCGCCAGTTTCGGTTTCGGCTCGCGGAGTTTCGCCCAGCTGATCCATGACGGCACGAACCGGATGCAGCCCTGGCTCAATGCGCTCGCGTCCATCGACAACGCCAAGGCCATTGCCACCGCCAAGTCGCTGACGCTGGAGGTCCATGTGCTGATCGACCAGGGCGAGGCCGACTGGAGCAATGCCAGCTACCGCAGCCAGGTCGAGGCCACATGGGCGATCATGAAGGGCGACATCACATCGCGCACGGCCCAGGCCGCCGCCCCGCAGCTTTTCTATCACCAGACCATCCAGGCGCGCGGCAACTTTCAGGAGCCGGCCTATTCCGGCCTCGCCCAGGTCGAACTGGCGCGCAACAATGCCGACATCCATATCCTGCCGCCGCATTATTTCACCGACTTCGACACCGACACCATCCATTACAAGGCGCCCGAAGAGACCTGGCGCGGCGCTCTGTCGGGCGAAGCGATGGCCGACTGGCTGATCCGCGGCGAAACCGCCGCGCTGATGATGCAGTCGGCCACATGGGCCGGCACGAAGATGACCGTCACGATGAACCATCCGGTCACCCGCGACGCGGAGACGATCAGCCTCACCAGCGGCAATGGCGGCCTGTCGCACAGCAACGGCGCCGGAACCACCGTCACCCTGTCCACCGCGCTGATCGACCAGGCGAACCCGACGCGGATCGTCGCCACCATGTCGGCAGCGATCCCCGCTGGCGCGGTCGAAACGGCGCGCTTGGGCTATGGCAACCAGGCCGTCGCCAATCCGCCTTCGCAAGGCTTCGACGGCGGTCAGCGCACAGTGTTCAAGCGATCGGACTGGCGCCGTTACAGCCTGATCGACGGACGCCCGCTCGACATCTTCGCCACCATCCAGACACTCGCCGCCACTGAGGAGGTTTAATCATGGCCGTTTCCGCCATCACTCGCGTTCCCTTTGCCATGCCGAACATGCCGGCACGGCCGACCTACAGCATGACGGATCGCGACCGTCGCCTGCTGTCCTATGATGCGCTCAAGGTCTGGCTGAAACCGGCGGACGGCAATGTCCGGCGATCCGGCAAGGCGCTGCGCGTCGCGGGCCGCAAGGGCTATATGGGCTTCGCGAGCGACGACGCGATCATCGTCGGCAACGGCATGACGGGCGATGCCAAGCCGGTCATCAAATTCCCCGGCGGCACGACAACCGCGCCGGAACTGCCATTGCATGTCCAGGGCTTCATGCTGGACCCAACCAAGGGCTATTTCTTCGCCGCCGTCATTAAATGGGGTGCGGGGGTGGCACTGACCGGCACGCCCTACACCTTCTTCGCCGCAGGCGTCGATACCAGTGACATCGACGTTCAGTTCTACATGCTGAACAACGCGCTCTGCCTCACGCACGGCAATGTCGCTGCTCAGCAAACGTCCAGCGTCGGGTTCGCGGCGAGCGGCTGCTATCTTGTGTGGGCGAGCTACGACCCGGCGACCAAGACGCCGATGGTCGGTATGAATAGCGTGCTGCCACGCAGCTGGTCGACGGCGAACGTGCTGGAGCCTGCGGGGTCGGGGCGACAGGTCGCGATCGGCGGCAAGTTCAACGTGGCGGGCGTTGCCGGCACGCAGATGTTCCTGGGCGACATGGCTGAAATATTCATCTGCGATGAGCAGATGGTGACGGCCGACAAGGACATTCTGCGCGCCGATCTGCTCGCCGACATCGCCAGCGATTATGGCGCCGACTTCACGCTGGCCTGATCGTCATGACCACACAACAGGGAGCATCGGCGATGTCGCCATGGGTTGAGGCGGCCGTCGCCAAATATGCCTGGATATGGATTGGCCTGACTTTCGGCCTGGCGGCGAAATATGCGCTGTTGATCAAGAAGGGTGTGAAGATCAGGGGGTATCTGCTGCTGGCGGATATCCTGCTGCTGCCGATGGTCGCGCTGATCGCCTACTGGCTGGTCGGCCAGTTCGGGATGAGCGGCGAAGCGGCGGCGCTGGTGACGGCGGCGGCGACTGTCGGCGCCGATCGCGTCGTCAAGCTCTACACCGATCGCTTCATGCGTCAGGTGGAGGCCATCACCCTGCGCGACGTGTCACGCGACGTGATGGAGAGCAGGGGCGAACTGCGCAACGCGGTCCAGACCGAACTCAGCGCCAAGCGGCTGGCGGCTCAGGAAGAATAGGGTCGGCACAGGGCTGAGGCATCGGGGCGCCTTCGGGCGCCCTTTTTCATGGCCGCATAGGCCGGGAGACATATCCATGAACCAACTTGACTTGCAGAAGCGGCTGGCAGCGCTCGGCTTTTATCGCGGCCCGCTCGACGGGCTGTTCGGCGGTGCGAGCAAGGCGGCGCTGCTCGCCGTCATGACCGCCGGGCCGGACTATCCCATCACGGCGATGGACATCGCGCAGGCGGCGGAGATGCTGCGCGTCGAGGCGGCGAAGATCTGGGCGGTCTATGATGTGGAGGCGACCGGCGACGCCTTTATCGACGGTCGTCCGACGATCCTGTTCGAACCGCACCGGTTCAGCCGATCGACCGGCCATCGCTACGACCAGAGCCACCCCAATCTGTCTTCGCGCGTCTGGAACCGCGCGCTTTATCCGCGCGGTCAGGGTGGCCGGTGGGAGCAGTTGCTGGCGGCGGTGGCGCTGGACGTCGACGCGGGCTTCATGTCGGCCAGCTATGGCGCTTTCCAGGTGCTGGGCGAAAATTTTGCCGTATGCGGCGCGCCCGACCCATGGTCCTTCGCCTGGCGGCAGGCGCAGACCGAGGGCGACCAGCTGGAGGCGTTCGTGCGCTTCGTGGAGGGTAACGGCCTGGCCGCGCCGTTGCGCCGGGGCAACTGGGCGGCCTTCGCCAAGTGCTATAACGGAACCGCTTTCAAAGAAAATTCCTACGATACGAAACTGGCGTCGGCCTATGCGCGGAGGGCGAAATGAACGACGTCACGCAAACCCAACTGGTCGCCGCGGTGCGGCAGATCGCGCTGGTCGCCGGCGGCTTCGCGGTCGGCAAGGGCTGGCTCGACAATGACACGGCAACCGCCATCACGACGATCGCCGTGATCCTGGTCCCGTTCGTGTGGGGGCAGATGAAGACCCGCACTTTGGCGAAAAAGTGATGAGCGACGAAAATCATTCGACGCGGATGCCGCGCGTTCTTCCCATTGTGGCGATCTTTTTCCTGACCGGCTGCGCGACCGTGAAGGACTATGCCTCATGCGACAATGCGCAGGTCGCCGTCAGGCTGGCCCAGCGGCTTGCGGACAGGGTCTGCCCGATCGCGCCCTAGCCCAGCCATTCTGCATGACGCCAGTCATTGAGAGTCGAGTCCAGCCTTTATCAGACGGCGGATTGCTTCAGGGCGCGAAGGTTGGTCCGGCTGTTCGATGATCCAGGCGTCAACAGCGGCAAGATCATCTGGTTGGAGACGCACCATGACAGGCGTGCCGACCCCGGTTTTAGGTCGACCGCCGAGGTTCTTGGTATCACGGGTTGACGCTGACATGGGTTGTTGATACCAGAAAGGCAGAGCGGCGCAAGGCTGGAACCCTCGCGCCGCTCCTAACCATCGACACGGAGTTGCCCCATGTCTCAGGCTGTTGCTGCCCCTAGCACGGGCGAACCCATCGTTACAGGCGGTAAGTCCGCCAATTCTACCGAAAAGTCAGCGGGAAAATGCGCGTCGCAATCCCCTTCGCGCCGGGGATCGGCGTCATGAGCGCGGGTTGCGGCCGGATCGCCTGGGATGAAGCGTATCATGAATATCGGCGGCGGAAATTGCTGTGCGACGCCTGGTATGATCTTGGCCCGATGGACTGGGCCAATGAGGCAGAGGCCATGGCGAGGTTGCACCGGGACAGCGAGCCGACGGCCTACAGGCGTGCGGTCGAAGCGTATCGCGCGCTGGAGGATGAGTCCGAGTGTTATTATGGGCCGCCGCGCGATGCGGCGTTGGGCCTGATGCGGATGCCCGCGCCCGATCTGGACGCGGTGGCGGTCAAGATGGTGGTGCACAAGGACCATCTGGAAGGGACGGCGCACCACGCACTGGCATGGTCCTGCATCCTTGCCGATTTGGAAAGGCTGAAGGCATGAGCGCTCTGGTACAGGTGCGGGGCGAGACGGTGCTGGCGAGCAGCCTGGACGTCGCGCGGTCATTCGACAAACGGCACGATCATGTGATGCGGACGATCAAAGATTTGATTGCGAAGCGCAGCGACCTTTCCCCCAATTTTGGGGAAATGGTCCATCAGATCGAAATCGGCAGTGGTGCGAAGCGCAGTGCTCGGTATTACGAAATGGATCGCAAAGGTTTCACGCTGCTGGCGATGGGTTTCACCGGGCCGAAGGCGCTGGAGTGGAAGATAGCCTATATCGACGCGTTCGACCGGATGGAGGCGGCGCTGCGCGCGGCGGCGAATGACGATGGGGCGGATGACGAAATTGCCGACGAGTCGCCAGTGTTCGCGCAGGTTCGAGGCGACGATCTGGACCGGAAGCTGAGCCTGGCCCGCGAAATCCGGCTGGCCTATGGGCGTCATGCGGTGCGGCGGATGTGGAACAGCATCGGCCTGCCCCCGGTCGAGGATGATGAGCCGGTGCTGATCGGCGCGTCGGGCGACCTGGCCCCGCATGAGTTGGTCCAGTGGATGAACGAACGGACCGAGCGCGCGCCGGGCCACAGGGTCGGCACGCTGGAACTGCATCGCGATTATCAGCGCTGGGCGCTGGAGACTGGGCGTGAAGGAATGACGGAAGCCGCCTTCGGCCGAGGCATGGTGCGCGCGGGCTACCCATCGCGGCGGTCCAACACGACCTATCGCGTCGGGCTGCGGCTGCTTGCGGACCGGGTCTGCCCGATCGCGCCCTAGCCCAGCCACGCCCAGATCGCGCGCCCAGCATTGTAGCAGCCCAGGCCGATACCGGCGATCATGGCGCCACCGATCAGGGTGGCCTCGATCAAGGCCAGGGCGCGTTTCATCGTTGGTCCGGCAGATGATCCGCCAGGCTGTTGGCCCAGCCATGCTCACCCTCTTCCTGTAGGGCCTGAACCAGATCCCATATCTCCATCGGATGCATCGGCACCCCGGCGGCGATTTGCTTCATGATGGCGTTATACTGCCTGGTAAGGTCATGGTGATCGGGGAGCATGGCCAATGTTCGCTTAATGTTCGCGAGTCGGTCAAGGCATTATGGTTTACGCGCACAGCCCAAGCTATTGGAATTGCTCAACGCAAATTCTGAGCGCTTTACAGCAAATGTGGCGGAAATGCTGGGTTATGCAGAGCTTGGAAGGCTAGTGCTCTACCATTGAGCTATACCCGCCCGGCAGAGGAGCGCCCTGCCATCATCGCGGGGGATTCGTCAACCGGGATTGCGCTGCGCGGGCCGAAGATCGCCCTTAACCCGGCCGGCCATTTCCTCTATCACCGCGCCATGAGCAGCCCTTCCCTGCGCCAGTTGGACATATTTGCGCAGATGGTGGCGGCGGGCGACGCGGCGCGTTGCGCGGACACTCTGGGCATTGCGCCGGAAGAGGTGCTGCGCGACATGGCCGCGCTGGAGCTGCGCCTGGGCTATCGGCTGTTCGACGATCCGGCGGGCGAGGCGCGGCTGACGCCGGCCGGCCGCAAGACGGCGCAGGCGATGACATTGCTCACTCAGGATGCGCCGCTGGAGGCGGAACGGGAGGCGCAGCCGCCCCCCTCTCCCGCTCCGACCGCGCCGCTGCGCGACACCATCATCCTGGCCGCGCCCGCGCCGGTCTTCGGCCATTTCCAGGATGCGCTCGCCGCGTTCGAAGCGGCGAATGAGGACATAGCGATCGCGCTGGACCTGCACGTCCATAACGTGCGCGATGCGGCCGAGGCGCTGGCGGCCGGGCGGGCCGACATCGCCTATTTCTACGCGCTGGAGGAACCGGCCGGCCTGCAGTCACGCTATGGCTGGTCCGAGCCGCTCAGCCTTTATGCCGGCAGCGGCCATGTGCTGGCGCGGGCCGATGCGGTCAGCCGGGACATGCTGGCGATCACGCCGCTGCTGGCGATGGAGCCGCAGAACGGGGTGCGGGGCATTGTCGATGCCGCCCTGACGCGGGGCCGGTTGCCGTTCGCGGCGCCCGAAATGGAAAGCGACAATATGTTGGAGATCGTCGCGGCACTGCGCGACGGCGCGGGATGTTTCGCGGCCTTCGGCCCGTTGGCGCGGGATCTGGGCCGGATGAGCGGCATCCGGCGACTGGCGCTGGAAATCCCCCTGCCGGCGGTCGAAATCCGCCAGGCGGTGGGGCCGCACGCTGCGGCAAAGCCTGCGGTCGAAGCGCTGGCCGAGTTTCTCTTCCTCTGACCATGACCGATTTTTAATGTCGCGCCGCAGCAAATACGCGACGAACGCACTTGATATGGTGTATCATCGCAGATACAGGGTCACATCCAGACCAAAATTAAAAGGGTTGATCTCCATGTCCCGCATTTCGATGCTGCGCGCCGGCTGCGCTTTGCCGCTACTGTGCCTTGCCGTCCCCGCCTTTGCCCAGAACGCCCCGGTTCCCGCCGACGATGCCGATCAGGGCGGCTATCATGACCAACGGTCGGACATTGTGGTCACGGCGCTGATCCCGCGTCGGCAGGGCGATATTTTGTCCGGCACCAGCGTCATCACCGGCGACCAGTTGACCCGCGAACTGCGCCCCAGCATCGGCGAAACGCTCGCGCGTCAGCCGGGCGTGTCCGCCACCTCCTTCGGTCCCAGCGCCTCACGCCCCATTTTGCGCGGTTTCCAGGGTGAGCGCGTGCGCATCCTGACCGACGGCATCGGCAGCTTCGACGTGTCCAACACCTCGGTCGATCATGCCGTGGCGATCAACCCGCTGACGGCTGACCGCATCGAAATCCTGCGCGGCCCTTCCGCCCTGCTCTATGGCTCATCGGCCCTGGGCGGCGTGGTCAACGTGCTCGACAGCCGCATCCCGCGCCGCGTTCCCGACGAGCCGATCCATATCGACGCGCTCGGCACCTATGGCAGCGCCGCCAATGAACGCAGCGGGGCGGGCGAGGTGGAAGTGCCCTTGGCCGACAAATTCGTCGTCCATCTCGACGGCACCTACAGCAAGACCGGCGACCTCGACACCGGCAACTATATCCTGACGCCGGAACTGCGGGCGCAGGCGGCGGCGAGCGACAGCGAAGAGATTCGCGATCTCGCCACGCTCAAGGGCAAGCTGCCCAACAGCGCCGGGCGGATGTGGGAAGTGGCGGGCGGCGCCGCCTTCATCGACGATGGCGGCAATCTGGGCGTATCCTTCGCCCATACCGACAATTTCTATGGCGTGCCGATCCGCTATTCGCTCGACCCGGATGGCGAGGCGGAACAGGTGCGGCTGCACATGAAGCAGGACCGCGTCGACCTGCGCGGCGAAGTCGCGGTCAATGGCGGCTTCCTTGACAGCATCCGCCTGCGCGCGGGCTTTGCCGATTACCAGCATCAGGAAATCGAGGATACGGGCGAGGTAGGCACGACCTTCTATAACAAGTCGATGGAAAGCCGGCTGGAGTTCGTCCAGGCCAAGCGGGGCGGCTGGGACGGCGCGTTCGGTGCGCAATTCTTCACCCGCCGCTTCTATGTCGTGGGCGAAGAGAAATTCCTGCCCAAGAATGAAACCGACCAGATCGGCATCTTCACCCTGCAATCGCTCGATCTGGGCAATACCCGGCTGGAAGCGGGCGGGCGCTTTGAACATACCGACCTGAAGGCCGACGCCGACGAGGGCCTGTTCTTCGATGGCCGCCGCCGCAGCTTCGACGCGCTGTCCGGCTCGCTGGGCATCAGCCAGGCGATCGTGCCGGGCTGGCGTCTGGGGCTCAACCTGTCGCGCAGCGAACGTGCGCCCTCCGCCGAGGAATTGTTCGCGCGCGGCAATCACGCCGGCACTCAGGCGTTCGAACTGGGCAATCCCGATTTCGGCAAGGAAAAAAGCTGGGGCGTGGAAGGGACGCTGCGCGGTTCGGGCGAAGGCTACAGCATCAGCCTGGCCGCCTATCACAACTGGTTCAGCGGCTATATCTATGAAAGCGTCGCCGACGACAGTGTGTGCCAGGCGGTCAATGGCGGCGAGGAACTGGAATTCCCCTGCTATGCCTTCAGCCAGGCCGATGCGCGCTATTACGGGTTCGAGGCGGAAGGCTCCGTCACGCTGGCCAAGCTGGGCGAGACCAAGATCAATCTCGATGGCGTCGCCGACTATGTCCATGCGACGATCAAGGGCGACGGCCCGGCGCCACGCATTCCCGCGATGCGCCTGCTGGGCGGGCTGGAAGCGCAGGGCGGGCGGCTGTCCGGTCGCGCCGAGGTCGAGCATGTGTTCGACCAGGACCGCGTGACCGATTTCGAGACCCCGACCGACGGCTATACGATGGTCAACGCCTCCATTTCGTTCAAGCCGCTGCCGGGCAACGACCGCACCACGCTGATGCTGTCGGCCAATAATATCTTCGACGTGGAAGCCCGGCGCCATGCCAGCTTCCTCAAGGATTACGCCCCCTTGTCGGGTCGGGACATCCGTGTGACGGCGCGTTTCTCGCTTTAATCACATATCCGGGCCGGGGCTTCATCCGCTCCGGCCCGGATGCGGAGGCAAGCCATGAGGGCGCGGTCGGTTGCCCGCCGCGCCCTTCCTCCCCTGGCCTTTCTCGATCAGGCCACGCGGCCGAGCCGGTGGTAGAGATTGGCATATTTGACCGATTCCGGCTGGTCCTGAACCTCGCGCAGATAATGGGCGATGGCGGTGCGGATCAGGCCGAAATCCTCCTGGCTGAAGACCGCGCGGGACCGGGTGGGCTGGCGGTCGATCTGCGGCTGTTCGATGGCGTCGGTAGTCATCATCCTGGTCCTTCCTTTGCGCCCGTCGGGCTGATGGACACCGAAATAGACAGATGCGCGCGCCGCGCCAGACCGATGAGTGGCCGCAAGTCATAATCAGGTCTGGTAAATCTGTCAATTTATGACATTATGTCCATATGGCAGAGCTGACCGACCGCAAACTCTATCTGGGGCCAAAACTCCGCGTCCTGCGGCGCGAACTGGGCGTCAACCAGACGCAGATGGCGGAGGAGCTGGGCATATCGCCCAGCTATCTGAACCATCTGGAGCGCAATCAACGGCCGCTGACCGCGCAGATGCTGCTGCGCCTCGCCAATACCTATGACATCGACATTCGCGATTTCACCGCCCCGTCCTCCGACGGTGGCCCGCGCGAACTGGGCGAAATCCTGTCGGACGCCCTGGTCCGCGACATCGGCATCACCCGCGACGAGGTGATGGAAGTCGTGGAAAATTATCCCGGCGTCAGCGAAGCGGTGGCGCGATTCTATCGCGCACTTACCGACCTGCGCCGTGTGCCGGGGGAAGTGCTTGCGGGCGGCGGCGCGGATCGGCCGCCACTGGTCGCGCCGGTCGACTGGCTGCGCGAGATGATCGCCCGGGCCGGCAATCATTTCGCCGAGATCGACGCCTGCGCCGAGACGATCGCGGCCGCGCTGCCCGATGACCCCGCCCTGCTCCAGGCGGCCCTGCGCGCGCGGTTGAAGGACCGGCATGGCATGAACGTGCAGGTGGTGCGCAGCGACATCGTGGCGGACGCTCTGCGTCACTACGACATGCATCGCCGCCGCCTGATGCTCAGCGAGCGGCTGCCCGCGTCGGGCCGCCTGTTCGCCATCGCCTATCATGTCTGTGCGCAGGAACTGGCCGAAGCCATCGCCGCGCAGGTGACGAGGGCCGCACCGCCCGACGAAGACAGCCGCCGCCTCGCCACCATCGCGCTCACCAACTATGCCGCCGCCGCGCTGGTCATGCCCTATGACCGGTTCCGCCAGGCGGCCGAACAGTGCCGGCACGACCTCCCCCTGCTCTGCGACCGCTTCGGCGTCTCGACCGAACAGCTCGCCCACCGGCTCACCAGCCTCAACCGGACCGGCGCGCGCGGCATCCCCTTCTTCATGGCGAAGATCGACCGGGCCGGCGTCCTTGCCAAGCGGTTCGACGGCGAAGCCTGGCCCTTCGCGCGCTACGGCGGCACCTGCCCGCGCTGGGACGCGCATGGCGACCATGCGCCGGGCGCGGTCACGCCGCAGTTGATCGAGACATTGGAGGGCAGGTATTTCCTGACGCTGGCGATCGGCCTGCCGCGCGGCGCGAGCGACGCCCGGGGCCGGTCCGTGATCGCGCTGGGTTGCGAGGCGAAACATGCCGCCCGCATCGTCCATGCCGATGGACTGGACCCTGACCGGGGCGCGGTGACGCAGGTCGGCCCGACCTGCCCGCTGTGCGAGCGGCGTGCCTGTCCCGACCGCGCCCTGCCCCCGGTCACCCGCGCGCTGGACCTGCACAGCTACGAACGCACCGCCGCGCCCTTTCCCTTCCGGCGGGTGTAGGCGGCGGCTGTTTTCTGGGGGCTAGCGTGGTGAGAACGCCATTCCCACCTTTGCGCGCCTCCGCTCGAGATGCCAGCCTGCGCTGGCATGACGTTGAATATATTTGATTAGCCGGCAGCGACCAAAATCAGGCTGTTCCCGACCCGATTGACCTTTGCCCACAGCGGACATTACATCTCGGGGATCCTTTCGGTCGCAAGGCTATCCCGCGTGCAAAATATTTTGTTTGTTTGTAGCCAGGACCGCCTTCGCAGCCCGACTGCGGAGCAGGTTTTTTCCCAGCGTCCAGACCTCGAAGTCGCGTCGGCAGGCACAAATAATGATGCGGAGAACCCTATAACATCGGAATTGATCAAGTGGGCGGACGTGATCGTAGTCATGGAAAAGATGCACCGTACCAAGGTCCAGAAACGCTTCCGCTCTTCGCTAAATAGCAAACGGTTGATCTGTCTCGACATAGCAGACAACTTCGCGTTCATGGACCCGGCGCTGGTAGCATTGTTGGAAAAACGGCTCGCACCACATCTGCCTACCGGCTAATATCGACCAACTATCGCCGTTCAGGGATCGCAGAGAAAGCCCCGCGACCGGACGTGACCACCGTCGCATAATGAGCCATTATATTCGGTATGGATAAGACGACCGATCAAATCGTAATTGAAGTCGAACAGGCTTTTCCAGCCCAACGACCTGCATTTTTTATCCTTTGGTAAACAGCGTTCAAGGCGATGAGCCCTACGATGTTGCGCGCGATTTCGAGACTAAAGCTGATTGGACGGCTCTCGAATCCAAATGGGTAGACTCTTCTCCGGGCGGGTTTGGTTCGGCGCTGTGCTTCCTCTCTGATGAGGCGGCGTGTTTCTATATTCCCGCCTACATAGTAGCAGATTTGCGAGGAGAATTGGATTTGATTGATCCGGTTTACTTTCTGACCAATGGAATCGGGCAGCCATATGATCGAGCATCCACGGATTGGGGAAGATACACGAAGCGAAGATGGAAATTTCTGACAGCGCCACAGGCACTGGCTGTTGTCCATTACCTTGAATGGTGTGTTGCCAAAGATACCCTTGGCATAACTAACGGTATCCCGGAGGCATTAGCTGGATTTTGGTATGGCCACGCCAGCAGGCCTTAAAGTCTGCTATGTCCATAAGTCGCACGGAAAGCGGACCGTCGCCTTTCCACCCCGCGCCGCCATTGCCAACTATCGGGTTGGGCCGGACCGCCGATGAGCAGCCCGTCCGGTTTCGAGCGGGAAAGCTGCCGGTCGCAAATCGACCAGAATTTGCCATTCAGTTGTGATAATGCGCAACCCTAAAACCAGACGCTCATTCGGACGGCAACTCGTAGGCCGAACGATCAAATCAGGTCGTTAGCTGCCTTCGATTTTCCTGCGTCGATCGCGGAACCAAGCTACCGACAGGAAAATTGCAGCTATGCCACCAATGGCGGCAGAGCCATAAAAAATGGCCCGCCATTCAAAGGCTATGCCAACAAATGCGGCTGCGAAATGTGCTCCGGCGGAGGCATACAAGATACGCTCGGCAATCTTCATGAGCACATCATGGCAATAATTCTCAATGTCGCAAAGGGGCGATCTTTGCCGAATGATTTTCCACCGCGCAGCGTCGGCTATCGCCGGTCATCTCTCCAAAAGCTGACCTACTGAAAACCACCCTTTTTGCTACCCCGCCATCCAAGGCGCACAGCCTGCCGACCAACAAAAAAGGGCCGTCCCTTTCGAGACGGCCCCTTCTATCCTCTCCCCTTTAACAGGGATGATGTGCGTCAGGCGATTTATTCGGCCTTGGACTGGAGGTTGACGGCGGCATATTTGCCGCGGCGATCCACTTCCAGTTCGAAGTCCAGTCGATCGCCTTCGTTCAGGGCGGCCATACCCGCCCGTTCGACGGCGCTGATGTGCACGAAAGCGTCCGGCTGGCCGTCGTCGCGCTGAATGAAGCCGAAGCCCTTCATCGCGTTGAAGAACTTGACCGTGCCGCTGGCGCGCTCGCCGGTCAGCTGACGCTGCGGGCCACGCTCGGCGGCGCCGCCAAAGCCACCGGGGGCAGCGCCGGGACGCGGTTCGCGCGGCGCGCGATCCGTCACCGGCAGCGGTTCGCCGTCGATCACCAGATCAGTCGCCGACACCTTGCCACCACGATCGACCAGAGTGAAGCCGAGCGGCTGACCTTCGGCCAGGCCGGTCAGGCCGGCCTGTTCGACCGCGCTGATGTGCACGAACACGTCTTCGCCGCCATCGTCACGAACGATGAAGCCAAAGCCCTTCTGCCCGTTGAAGAATTTTACGACGCCCTTGCCTTCGCCGACGACCTGGGCAGGCATACCGCGACCACCGCCGCCGAAACCACCGCCGCCCGGAGCGCCGCCACCAAAGCCGCCGCGGCCACCACCGCCGCCGCCGCCGCCAAAGCCACCGCGGTCACCACCGCCGAAACCTCCACGATCACCGCCGAAGCCGCCGCCACCGCCGAAGCCGCCGCGATCACCGCCGAAACCACCACCGCCAAAGCCGCCGCGATTACCCTGATCGTAGAAATTGTCGTCGCCGAAACCGTCGCGCTTATCCTTGCCGCGCCCGCCGCGGCGACCTCTATCAAAACTCATGCCCTGTTAGTCACTTTCGCTTCGCCCCAAGACCAATCGGACAAACATGTCGGGCGAATGACATGCAGAATCCACCGCAAAGGCGGGTTTGGGAATCACTATATCAACTTTTCGGAGCAGCGCGAATGATTTTCATCACGCTGGACCCGTTTCGTTCCTTTTGCGCGAAATCCCTGAAATCGCCACGGTTCATCGTAGCGGCCCGCCGGTTTGCCGCAAGCCGTTCCCGATGCATCGGGTCGATTGCGGTGCGGACGGTTTGGCCATAGAGGGGATCGCATGACCGTCCATTTCCATGAAGAAGATCTGCCCGCCGGCGTGCTCGCCCCCGGCCCGATCGCCGTCGATACCGAAACCATGGGGCTGATCACCCCGCGCGACCGGCTGTGCGTCGTCCAGATCAGCGATGGGAAGGGCGACGAGCATCTGGTGCGCTTCAAGCCTGGCAGCGATTATGCCGCGCCCAACCTGAAAGCGGCGCTGGCCGATCCCGACCGGCTGAAACTCTATCATTTCGGCCGATTCGATCTCGCCGCGATCAAACATTATCTCGGCGTGGTGGCCGCGCCCGTCTATTGCACCAAAATCGCATCGCGCCTGATCCGCACCTATACCGACCGCCATGGCCTGAAAGAACTGGTGCGCGAATTGCTGGGCCAGGACATCAGCAAGCAGCAGCAGTCGAGCGACTGGGGCGGCCCCGTCCTGTCGGATGCGCAGAAGGATTATGCCGCGTCCGACGTGCGCTATCTGCACCAGTTGAAGGCCGAACTCGACAAGCGGCTGGTGCGCGAAGGCCGGATGGAACTGGCCCAGGCCTGTTTCGATTTCCTGCCCCACCGCGCCGACCTCGATCTGGCCGGCTGGCCGGAAATCGACATTTTCGCGCATATGTAACCGGGAGGCGCAATAACGCCATCATGTCCGTCCAGGCCGATCAGCAACGCGATGTGCGCCGTCAATGGGCGCGACCGGGCGGCAGCCATGACC
>NZ_AYOY01000208.1 GCF_000508185.1 Sphingobium sp. C100
GCTCGCGCGCCAGCAGAGCGGTCATCGCCGCCTCTACCTCCGCCTCGGGCACATGCAGGGAACGGATCGCGTCCCATTGCTCGGCATGTTCGGCAAAATAGGCCTCCGCCGCCCTGGCCCGATCCGCCCGCACCGCCGCCAGCCGGGCAAGATCCGCCGCCTGCCACAAGGCTTCGCTGTCGGATGGCTCCAGCCGGTCGAACAGGGCGAGGAAGGGCACGACCCCTTCGTCCCGGCCCAGTCGCAGGAAAACCCAGTTCCCCTCCTTGCGCCGCTCCACCAGCCCGGCTTCGGCCAGGATGCGAACATGGCGCGACACGCGCGGCTGGCTCTGCCCCACAACCTGGGCGATTTCTCCCACCGCAAGCTCCATGGCGCGCAACAAATGCACGATCCGCAGCCGCGTCGGGTCGCCGAGCGCCCGGAAAATGTCGAGAGCGGAGTGCATTGCAGCATCATATAAAGAAATCTTTATATGCGTCAATGCTCCTCATTTCTGCGGTGAACGAAGCGTAACGATCCCTGTCCAGCCTTGCTGTTGCATGAATGGGATTGCCTTGATCCGCTCAAAGCATTACGAATCGCGACGCAGGCGCAATGGGGGGTGAGCTTTTCTCCGAGAGTGGTCTGCATCTTTTTTATCTCAGAGAGGGGTTGTTGCCCATGACCAAGTCGATTGCTCTTTCGCTCGTTCTCGCTGCTTCGCTCGGCCTCGCTGCTTGCGAAGGCAGCCATGAAAATGCCGCCAACGAAGCGGCTAACGCCGCCGAGAACGCGTCGAACGCTGCCGACAATGCCATGAACGCTGCGATGAACGCCGCCGACAATGCCGCGAACGCTGCGTCGGAAGCGACCAACAACGTCGCCAACGCGATGTAAGTTGTCCCTTCCCAGGGAAAATTTGCAAAAGGGGTCGCTCCGGCAACGGCGCGGCCCCTTTTCCATTGAAAGCGCAGCCATGATCCGCCGACTATCCTTGTTCGCGATGCTGCTGAGTCTGGCCGGTTGTGGACCGGCGGGGGACGATGGCGTGGGCGGCGTCAGCGCCAGCGAGGCACGCGCGCTGAACGAGGCCGCCGCACAACTGGATGCGCGCACCGGCGCGGTTCAGGACGGCGACAAGAGCCTGAACCCGGCCGCCCGGGCCGCAGCGGAGGCCGACCGACATCGCCAGGCGCCCGCCCGACCGCCACGGGGGGACGGTGAAACATGAGGAAGGGCCGCTCCCCGTAGGGAACGGCCCTGCCGCTTATCCGTAAATTTATAACCGGTTCAGCAATCGCGATCGATCGCGCGACCAGCCAGTGCACCCACGCCCGCGCCGATGATGGCGCCGGTGGTGCCATCGCCCCGGCCATAACGACCCGAACCCTTGCCGACTTCATTGCCCAGCAGGCCGCCGGCGATCGCGCCGATGATGGTGCCGCCGGTGCCGTTGTCCCGGCAGCGATAATTGCCGCGATAGCCACGATTATAAGTATTGCGATAATAGCGGTTGCCGCGATAGCTGCGGTTATAGTCGCCGCGATATCCGCGATAGGCCCGGCTGTTGCCGCGATAATGATCGCCCCGTTCATAGCCGCCGCGATAATGATCGCGGGCCATGGCCGGCGTGGCGGTGACGGCCAGGGAAGCAGCGCCCATCGCGAGAGCGGCTCCCATATTCACTAGAAACTTCATCTTCATGGCGTTGCTCCTCCAAAAAGCCATTCTCATGGGCGAAGCTCGAAAGACGGGATTCGCCATTAACTGACGCCGTTATGGCTGATTCGCCTTGAGCCGGTCCTGAATGGCGTTGTCAGCGGCCGTTCACATGGACGCGGCTGGTCACTGCTATGCTGCGCCCTGCCGGATATTATCCTATGCGGGGCGGTAATGAGCCGAATCCTGATCGTCCTGGCGCTCGCCGTGCTGCTGTTGCCCGCGCCCCATCCCGGCAAGCCCGAGACGGTGCGGCCGGGCACGCTGCTGGTGACGGCCCGCCCGTTGCCGTTGAACGCGACGGACCCCATGCGCCGCCGCGTGGGTGCGCTGACCTATATGGGGGGATGGGAATTGCGCAGCGCCAATGCCGGCTTTGGCGGCATTTCCGCGCTGCTGGCGTCATCGCAGGGCGAAATGCTGGCGCTGAGCGATGCCGGTATATTGATGGGCTTTCATGTCGGACCGCAGGCCGCGTCGCGACGCCCCTTCATCGCGCCTCTGCCGATCCGCCCGCAGGATCGTCAGCGGCCCTGGTGGGCCTGGGATTCTGAATCCCTGACCCATGATCCGGCCACCGACCGCTATTGGGTCGGATTCGAGCTGCAACAGTCGATTTGCCGCTATGGCCCCGGTTTTGCGCGGGTCGAAGCCTGCCGGACCTGGCCGGAGATCGCCGCCTGGCCCAAGACCGGGTCGATCGAATCGCTCGCCCGCCTGCCCGACGGCCGCTTTCTGGCGATCGGCGAAATGGGCGCGACTGCCGAAGGCCGCCATGATGTGCTGCTGTTTCCCGGCGATCCGGCCGATAGGGCGACCGGCGATCCGGTGCATCTACGCTATACCGCGCCGCGCGGTTATCGCCCGACCGACGCGGTGGCGCTGGATGAGCGCCATTTGCTGGTGCTCAATCGTCGGCTGACGCTGCAGGATCTGTTCACCGCGACGATCGCCATCGTCGATCTGCCCGAACGACTTGCGCCTGACGCCATCTTGAAGGCGCACACTCTCGCCCGGCTGGCGCCGCCGTTGCTGTCCGACAATTTTGAAGGGATGGCCGTGACCCGCGACCAGGGCCGCGCGATCGTCTGGATCATATCCGACGATAATCACGAGTTTTTCCAGCGCACGCTGCTGCTGAAATTCCAGTTGCCCGCTGGGCTTTGATCCCACGCCCCGATCGCACGCAAAAAAGCGGCCTGTCACCAGGCCGCTTGCTTGCCGAAACGAATCGAGAGGAATCAGGCCGCGACGGCGGCCTTCTTCTTGACGATGTCGCGCTTCAGGCGACGCGCCTTGAGCGACAGCTTTTCGTCGTTGGTCTTGATCAGCCAGTTGTCCAGGCCGCCATTATGTTCGACCGAGCGCAGACCATGGGTCGATACGCGCAGCTTCACGCTGGTTTCCAGCGCTTCGGAAATCAGCGAGACGTTCTGCAGGTTGGGCAGGAACACGCGCTTGGTCTTGTTATTGGCGTGGGACACATTGTGACCCACCTGGCGGCCCTTGCCGGTCAGCTCGCAAATGCGCGACATAGTCAATCAACCTTTGAATTCGGGTTCGTTCGGAAAGTGGCGCGGATAACGGGATTCATTCCCGCCGTCAACCCGCCGCCAGCGGCGACGCAACCCTTTCGTGCGACCGGACGTTTGACATGGGTTATTCCAACGGAGGCCGAAATGCGAATCATTGGTGGCTTGTTGATCATTGTCCTGCTCATCCTGGCCGGCGGCATCGCCACCGGCTTCATCAACCTGCAAAGAACGCAGGAAGGCCGTCTGCCCGAATTGTCGGTCAAGGGCGGAACCCTGCCGAAATATGAGGCGAACGTGGCCAAGGTCGAGGTCGGATCGCGCAACGAAACGGTCGAAGTGCCGACGGTGGACGTGAAGAAGCCCTGACGGTCCAAGCATATCGACGCCTTTGACCGCGCGCATGGCGACGGCGCCGGTTCCAGCCGTCTTCACAATGGTCTAGGGCGGGGCATGGCTCCGCCCTTTCCCCTGCCCGCGCCCATGCGCCGCGCGCTCGACCTAGCCCGCGCGGCCGAGGCTGCGGGCGAGGTGCCGATCGGCGCGGTGGTGAGCAGGGACGGCATCATCATCGGCGAAGGCGAGAATCACAACCGGCGCGATCATGACCCGACCGCCCATGCGGAAATCGTGGCGATGCGGGCTGCGGCGGCGCATCTGGGCGATTTCCGCCTGACCGGATGCGACCTGTGGGTCACGCTGGAACCCTGCCCCATGTGCGCGGGAGCAATATCCCATGCCCGGATCGCGCGGCTCTATTATGCCGCGCCCGACCCCAAGGGCGGCGCGATCGAGCAGGGGCCGCGCCTTTTTACCCATGCTCAGTGCCTCCACCGGCCGGACGTCTATGGCGGGCTGGCCGAGGCCGAGGCCTCAGCGCTGCTGCGCAGCTTTTTCGCCGCCCGTCGGTGAATAGAGGATGCGATAGAGCTGATAGGGCAGCGTGATGTCGGTCTTGAGTTCGACCGGCACCAGCCAGTCCGGGCGCTCGCCCCGCATCAGTCCGGCGTAAAAGCCGTTCGGGCTGCGCGACTGATAGATGGTGCCTTCGGGGAAATCGGGGCAGATCAGCAGATAGGCGGCGCGATGCTTCGCCGCGAGGGCGCGGAAATCGCGCGCCGGCCCGTCAAAGGCGTGGTGGATGTCCAGGATCGCCGCGCCATTACGGTGATAAGGGCCAGCGACGGCGCTGTGATGCGTGGTCGCCAGGATGCGCGGGCCAAGGTCGACCATGGTGAAGATGGTCGCGGCGGGAAGCTGGTCCAGTTGTTCCAGCGCCGGCAGCGTGCGGCAGCGGCCATTCGCTTTTTTGATCGCGTCGCGGCGCGCGACCGCAGACGGACGCCAGGGCTTTGGCTTGGTGCCCGTGACCTCCTGATACAGCTTCACCGCCTGCGGATAGAGCGGATAGACGAAGGCGATGGCGGCAAGCAGCGCCACACCCGCCCCCGCCGCGATCCGCGCGCGGCGCCCGCCAGTCAGCACCGCCGCGATCAGCCGATGCGCGGCCCAGGCGGCGGGCGGGATCGCCAGCAACTGCGCCGCCGGGCCGGCGCGCAACTGCCAGAAGAGCAAGGCGGCGGCAAAGAGCATCATCAGGCCGACCGTCGCCCAGGCCCAGAGCCGTTCGCCATCCCGCCGCGCATCCCACAAGGCCCAGAGCAGGCCGAGCAGGCCGGCGGCAGGCAAGGCGAGCAACGGCACGACAAGGCTTTGCGCCTGCGCGGTGATCGGCTTTGCTTCACGGATATTGGCGAGCCAGAGCCGCTGAAGCTCCGGCGAAATCTGATAGGGGCTGAGGCATTGCGGCCAGTTGAGCCAGAAGAACAGCGCCACCGCGCCGCCCACGACCGCGCCTGCCGCCAGTCGCACCCACCAGCCGCGCAAGGGGGCGAGGGACAGGAGCACCATGCCCGCCGACGCCGCACCGAACATGGCGACCCAGATGGGCGAAAGCGCATCGCAGACCATCGCGCGGTTGGCATAGCTGGCGAAGAGCAGATAAAGCAGCGAGGTCGACCCGCCCAGGCTCAGCGCATAGGGCAGCATCCGCCGCTCCGCCCCCGGACGAAAGACCCAGCGCAACGCGATCAGCGCGCCGCCCGCCGCCAGATAGACGATCATCTCCATACCGATGGCGATCGACAGCGCGCTGCTGACCCCGGCCATCACACCGCCGCGCAACCGGTTGGTGTCGATGACGCCCGCCAGCATGGTCAGCGCCAGCGCAAGTTGCCAGCCATGATGGTCGATCCGCATCGGCGCATACATGCCAAGACCCATCTGCGCGGCGAAGGGCGCGGCGACGGCCAGAATCCAGCCATGGGGGCCGGCCAGCCGCCGCCCGATGAAGCCCAGGCTGAGCATCAGCAGCAACAGCGGCAGTTGCGGCGCGATGGCGCAGGCCAGCCGATCGGCCAGCCCCTGATCGACGAAGGCGCGGAAGAAGAGCATCAGGCCGGCGATCGGAATATCGACGATCCGCGACCAGTGGATATTCGCCCCGCCCGGCGGGTCGAGCCGATATTGGCGCAGGTCGAACCAGCCCTGCCCCGCCAGCCAGTCCTTCACCTGCACATAACGGATATTATCGTCGGTATCGCCCAGCACCAGCCAGTAGATTGCGGGCCATCGCGCCATCACCATGCCGACCATCACCGCGATCCAGAGCAGGCAGGTCAGCCATTTCCAGTGGCGGCTGGCATAGAAGGACAGACACTGCGCCACGGCAGCCAATTTTCCACGCAGGGCGTCCCGGCTTTGCAAGTTCATGTGCGTCGATTAGACGCTCCGCATCAAAGCGCAACGGGGGCCTTCATGAAATTCGCGCAACGTCTGTCGCCGGAGCATCAGGCGCTGTTCTGGCAGATTTTTCGCTATGGGCTCACCGGCCTGTTCGTCACCGCCTGCCAGGCGACGATCTACTGGTGCCTGGCGGCGCTTGGCGGCCTGCATGTCCAGCTCGCCAACCTGATCGGCTATGGCGGCGCGGTCGTCATCGGTTATGTCTCGCACAGCCTCTTCACCTTTCGCGATCAGGAACGGACGAACGGACATGCCGCGCGCGGTGCGAAGTTCGTGGCGGTGTCGCTGGTCAGCTATGCGCTGAACGCCCTTTGGGTCTGGCTGTGCGTCACCCATCTGGGCTGGCCGCAATGGTCGCCCATCCCGGCGATGCTGTTCGTGACGCCGGGGGTGGTGTTCCTGCTCAACCGGCAATGGGTGTTTCGATAGGGGGCAGGCCGCGCGCCAGCAGCGAGTCGGATCGCGCCAGCACGATCAGCGGCAAGCCGGCCGACGCCGCGCGCTCGGCGGCGAGGCGGGTGGGGGCGGAGATGGTGACGAGCAGCGGGCAATCGGCCAGCGCGGCCTTTTCCACCAGTTCATAGGAGCAGCGCGACGACAGCAGCGCGAAGCCGCCGTCCCAATCCGCGCCGGTCCGCGCCATGGCGCCGATCAGCTTGTCGAAGGCGTTGTGCCGCCCGACATCCTCCCGCGCCAGCCGGATCGTGCCGTCAGCATCGACCAGAGCGGCGGCGTGGGCCGCGCCGGTGGCCGCGTTCAGCGGTTGATGGGCGCGCAGCGCGTCGAGCGCGCGGAAAATCGCGGCGCGGTCGGCCCGCGTCGTCGTCGTGACGCGCGGAAGCGGGCGGATCGCCTGCTCCAGATTTTCGATGCCGCACAGGCCGCAGGAGGAATCGGACGCGCGGTGCCGGACACGCTCCAGCAGCGCCCCGGTCCGATGCGGCGGCAGGTTCGCGCGGGCGATGATGCCGGCGTCGGTCGCATGGGCGTCGACATCCAGCAACGCGTCCGTCCGCGTCACCAGCCGCTCGGCAAGGGTGAATCCCTGCACCAGATCGGCTATATCGGTGGGCGTCGCCATCAGCACGGCATAGCCCGCGCCGCCATATTCGATCGCGACCGGCACCTCTTGCGCCAGCGGACGGTCGACCGGCTCCGCCCCGCCTGCCGGGGTCAGCCGAACGAAAGCCAGCGGCGCGCAGTCATTGTTCAAGCCGACATGCGGCGCACCGCCCCCACCGCGCAATTGCGGGCGATCCGGTTCGCCATGGCGATCGGCCGGACTCCGGTCGGCGGGACTTTATATTCGTCGTTCATGCGCGCGATCCTATTCGGCCGCTTCCAGCAGCGCAATGATCTGCACCTGCGGCTGGGGATGCGGGCGAACGGCTCGACGGAGCGGCCGGGGCCGGTATACTGAGGCCGCGCTTCCCCCCGGAGGCGCGTCATCAACGGAGGCGCTGGTGCGCGGAAGACCGATATTGGGCGCGGTGCTGGCCGGGGGACGATCCACCCGCTTCGGCAGCGACAAGGCGATGGCGCAACTGAACGGGCGCAGCTTGATCGACCATGCGATTGCAGGTCTGGCGCCGCATGTGGCGGAGATCATCCTGTGCGGTCGAGAGGGTGGCCTGCCCGATCGGCCGAGGCCCGACATGGGGCCGCTGGGCGGCCTGAATTCGGCGCTGCATCATGCGCTGGCCCATGATTTTGCCGGCGTGCTGACCACCGGCTGCGACATGCCCCGCTATCCGGCAGAGCTGCCCGCCGCGCTGATCGGCGATGGAGCGGCGATTCTGGAGGGGCAGCAATTGCTCGGCTGGTGGCCCGCTACGCTGGCAGCGGAGCTGGACACCCATCTTGCGGAAGAGAATAATCGCTCCATCTATGGATGGCTGGAGCGCATCGGCGCACGGATCGTGACTATGCCAGGGCTGGAATTGCCGAACATCAACCGGCCGGAGGATCTGGCGAACCTGTCCTCCTAAGTCGATTCCTGGGCCGTCATTGCACCGCTTGCGCGACGCTCGCACCCGCCTGCGCCCCCATCTGCGTTCCCGCCACCGCTTCGCCGATCAGCAGCAGGGTCGGGTCTTCATCGCTGATCGTCGCGACCAGGAAGGCGAGCGCGGACAGCTTGCCCCGGATCAGCCGCTCATTGGGCAGCGAGACGTTGACCGCCACCATCACCGGCGTGTCCGGGTCGCGCCCCGCAGCGACCAGCGCCCGGCCGATCTCGCCTGCCGCCGCGCGGCCCATATAGATGCCAAGCGTGCCGCCGGGCCGCGCCAGCGTCTCCCAGTCCAGCGCCAGCGGTTCGCCGGCCTTGAGATGGGCGGTCACAAGGGTCAACCCGCGCGCGACGCCGCGCAGGGTGAGCGAGGCATGGCCGCTCGCCGCCGCCGCGCTCGCCGTCGTGATGCCGGGGCAGATGCGAAAGCGCACCCCATCCGCCGCCAGGTGCGCCATTTCTTCCGCCGACCGGCCAAAGACAGACGGGTCGCCGCCCTTTAGCCGCACGACGCGCTTGCCCGCCTTCGCCGCCGCGAGCAGCAGGTCGTTGATGCTGCCCTGCGCCTTTGAATGGCGGCCGGAGCGCTTGCCGACGCTGACCCGCTCGACGCCGTCGGGAATGAGGTCGAGCACGCCCGGTCCGACCAGCGCGTCATGGAAGATGATCTCGGCCGCCGCGATCAACTTTTCCGCCTTGCGGGTCAGCAGGTCCGGGTCGCCCGGCCCTGCGCCCACCAACCAGACTTCGCCCGGTGCGATCAGTTCATTCGGCTGCATGAAGCGTCTCCTGACGGGATTGGGCGAGGATATTGGCGAGGGCGGGCCGACATGAGCCGCAATTGGTCCCCGCCCCCAGCGCCTGGCCGATGGCCGGCACATCGACCAGGCGCTGGTCGCGGATGGCGGCGACGATCTGGTTGAGGCCGACATCGAAACAGACACAGATGGTCGCGCCCTTGTCGGGCTGACTGCCGGGACCCCGCGCGGCGAGGACGGTCGCGCCCACCCCCTCGACCTCCAGTTGATCGATGAGCCAGTCGCGCGAGGGCAGCAGGCCCGCGCGGGTGACGAACAGGACGCCGGCCAGCCTGCCGTCGCGGATGATCGCCACGCGGCGCGATCCGCGCGTCAGGTCGATCGCCTCGACCCGCTCGCCCTTGGGCAGGCAGGATTCGAGCCGCGCCGGATCGCCATTGCCAGCCAGTTCGTAAAGCGCGCCGCCCGGCACGGTGACGCGCGTCGCCCAGAGACAAGGCGGCTTTACCGCGTCCTGGCTGCGCAGGATCAGGAAGCCGCGCCACTGGGTCGCGACCTTCTGAACGCGCGCGGGGGTCGATTTGAAACCGGGCTGGCCGGAATGAGGATCGACCAGCGGCCGGGGCAAGAGGCCGGTGCGGCCACCGCTCGAAATCTGGTCGGTCCAGTGGATCGGGGTGAAGATGTCGCCGGGACGCTGCCCGGCGCTCAGGGCCACGCGGAAAAGGCTTTCGCCCTGCGCGGTCGAGACGCGGGCCAGGTCGCCTTCCGCAATGCCCAGCGCCTGCGCATCGCTGGGATGCATGTCCACCAGCGGCTCTTCGCGATGGCGGGCGAGTTTGGGGGACAGGCCGGTGCGCGTCATCGTGTGCCACTGGTCGCGATAGCGGCCGGTGTTGAGCGTCAGGGGCCAGTGTTGCAGCGCGCCCTGCACGTCGATCTGCTTCGTCAGCACCAGCCGCGCCCTGCCATCGGGCGTCGGGAAGCGGCCGTCGGCGAACGGGTCGCCGCCCCAGCGGAAGGGCGCCATCGCATCATAGGCGTCATTGCCGATGGTGGCGTGGCTGCGCAGGTTGAGCAGGCGCTGGCCGTCATTCTGATAAGCGGTCAGGCGCGCATGTTCGCGCCAGATGTCGGCCGGCCGGTCATAGGCGAAGGCGTTGCGCCAGCCCATGCGGCGCGCGACTTCCTTGATGATCCACCAGTCGGGTTTCGCATCGCCGGGCAACGCCATGAAGGGGCGCTGGCGACTGATGGTGCGGTCGCTGTTGGTGACGGTGCCGTCCTTTTCGCCCCAGCCCGCGGCGGGCAGGCGCACATCGGCATGAACGCTGGTGTCGGTGTCGGCCATGATGTCGGACACGACCACGAACGGGCAGGTCTCCAGCGCTTCACGCACCCGGTTCGCATCCGGCAGCGACACGGCGGGATTGGTCGCCATCACCCACAGCGCCTTGATCCGCCCTTCATGGATGGCGCGGAACATATCGACCGCCTTCAGGCCCGCCCTGGTGGCCATATGCGGCGCGGCCCAGAA
The DNA here is from genome assembly GCF_000508185.1 of Sphingobium sp. C100. Taxonomy (GTDB): domain Bacteria; phylum Pseudomonadota; class Alphaproteobacteria; order Sphingomonadales; family Sphingomonadaceae; genus Sphingobium. The sequence goes on from NZ_AYOY01000208.1 coordinate 10,345, forward strand.
GCGGCCGACCCGCGCGACATCATCGGGGGCGAAGTCCATATGGGCGGCGAGGGTGGAAGCCAAGCCGCCGACTTCGCGCCCGCCCATCGCATTGGGCTGTCCGGTGATCGAGAAGGGCGCGGCGCCCGGCTCGCCGATGCGCCGGGAGGCGAGGTGGACGTTGATGATCGCATTGACCTGATCGGTGCCGCGGATCGACTGGTTGATCCCCTGGCTGAATAGCGTGACGGTGCGCGGGGTCGCGGCGAAGAGCCTGAAAAACTGCTCCAGCAACGCGGGCGCGATGTCGCAGGTCGCGGCGGTGGTCCATAGATCATGGCCGGTGCGGATATGGTCCCAAAAGCCTTCGGGCGTGGTCACATGGTCGGCCATATAGGCGGGATCGGTAACCCCCACGGCGTCACACCAGGCCAGCAGCCCGTTCATCAGCGCGACGTCAGTGCCCGGCTTTACGGCCAGATGCAGGTCCGCATCCTCGCAGGTTTCGGTGCGGCGCGGGTCGATCACGACCAGCTTGGTCCCGCGCGCCGCGCGGGCGGCCTGAATCCGTTGATAGACGATCGGATGGCACCAGGCGGTGTTGGAGCCGACCAGCACGATCAGGTCCGCCTGATCCAGATCGTCATAGCTGGCGGGCACCACATCCTCGCCAAAGGCGCGGTTATGGCCCGCGACCGCGCTCGACATGCAAAGGCGGCTGTTGGTGTCGATATTCGCCGAGCCGATGAAGCCCTTCATCAGCTTGTTGGCGACATAATAATCCTCGGTCAGCAGCTGGCCGGAGACATAGAAGGCGACGCTGTCGGGGCCGTGGCGGTCGATGGTGTCGCGGAACCGGCGGGCGACATGATCGAGCGCCTTGTCCCAACCCGCCCGCTTGCTGCCGATCATCGGATGGAGCAACCGCCCTTGCAGACCGATGGTCTCGCCCAGATGCGTGCCCTTCGAACAGAGCCGCCCGGCATTGGCGGGATGCGCCTCGTCGCTTTTGATGACGGCCGAACGCGGACCCGTCGGCGTGGCCGAAATCCCGCAGCCAACGCCGCAATAGGCGCAGGTGGTGCGGATCGCCTCCTCCATCAGGCGGCGGCCTTCATACTGGCCGGGCGCGCGATCAGGATGCGGTCTCCTTCCCGGCGCACCGCTATGGTGGGCGTGCAGCCTTCATCCGCGCCCTGCGCCTGCCCCGTCCTGAGGGCGATGGTCCAGTTGTGCAGCGGGCAGGCGACGCTATGGCCATGGACGATGCCCTGGCTGAGCGGCCCCTTTTTGTGCGGGCATTCGTTGACCAGCGCGAAAACATGATCGTCGCCGGTGCGGAAAACGGCGATGTCCTTTGCGCCCCCGATCCGCACCGTGCGCGCGCCGCGCCGGGGAATGTCGGCCAGCGTGCCTATGTCGATCCAGTCGGTCATGGGTGTCACTCCGCAGCGATAGCGATGGGTTGGAGATGCTGGTGCAGTTCGGCATGGCGGCCGGCGGCGCGCTCGGCCCAGGGATCATCCTGGCTGAAGCTCTGCGCATAGAGGAAGCGGGCGCGCAGCCCCTCCCGCCCCGGTTCATCCTCGACTATGCGGCGCTTCACATAATCGATGCCGACCCGCTCGATCCACGGTGCGGTGCGCTCCAGATAACGGGCTTCCTCGCGGTAGAGCTGGATGAAGGCGGCGCAAAAATCCAGCGCCTGCTGTTCGGTCGCGACCTTGCAGAGGAAGTCGGTGGCGCGGACATGGATGCCGCCATTGCCGCCGACATGGAGTTCATAGCCGCTATCGACGCATATGATGCCGAAATCCTTGATCGTCGCTTCCGCGCAGTTGCGCGGGCAGCCCGACACGGCGATCTTGAACTTGTGGGGCATCCACGATCCCCAGGTCATCCGTTCCGTCCTGACGCCGAGGCCGGTGGAATCCTGGGTGCCAAAGCGACACCATTCCGATCCGACGCAGGTCTTCACCGTGCGCAGCGACTTGCCATAGGCATGGCCCGACACCATCCCCGCGGCGTTGAGATCGGCCCAGACGGCCGGCAGATCCTCTTTCCTGATGCCGAAAATATCGAGCCGCTGGCCGCCGGTGACCTTCACCATCGGCGCATCATATTTTTCGACCACATCGGCGATCGCGCGCAGTTCACGCGGGTTGGTGAGGCCGCCCCACATGCGCGGCACCACCGAATAGGTGCCGTCCTTTTGAATATTGGCGTGCATCCTTTCATTGACGAACCGGCTCTGCTGGTCGTCCTGATATTCGCCGGGCAGCGCACAGAGCAGATAATAGTTGAGCGCGGGGCGGCAGGAGGAACAGCCGTCCGGGGTCGACCAGTGCAACGCCTGCATCACTTCGGGGATGGAGCGCATATTCTGCGCCACAATCTCTCGGCGGACATCGTCATGGGTGAAGCTGGTGCATTTGCACATCGTCTTCGGCCCGGACTGGACGTCATCGCCCAGGGTCGCGGCGAGCAGGGTTTCGACCAGCCCGGTGCAGCTGCCGCAACTGGCCGACGCCTTGCACCCGGCGCGCACCGCGTCGAGGCTGCTGGCACCCGCGCCGATGCAGGCAACGACCTGGCCCTTGCTGACGCCGTTGCAGCCGCAAATCTCGGCATCGTCCGAGAGCGCCGCAACGGCCGCCTTAGGGTCCGGCGCGCCCCCTCCAGAGGCGAAGGCCTGGCCGAAGATCAGCAGGTCGCGCATGTCCGCGACATTCTCGCCTTTCTTGAGCAGGTCGAAATACCAGCCGCCATCCGCCGTGTCGCCATAGAGGACCGCGCCGATGACCCTGTCGTCCTTCACCACGACGCGCTTGTAGACGCCGCGGGACGCATCGCGCAGGACGATGTCCTCGCATCCCTCCCCGCCCGAAAAATCGCCGGCGGAAAAGACGTCCAGTCCCGCGACCTTGAGTTTGGTCGATGTGACCGAGCCCTTATAGCCGCTATGCCGGTCGGTCAGGCCGTCGGCGAGGCTGCGGCACATGTCCCACAAGGGCGCGACCAGGCCATAGACATTACCGTCATGTTCGACACATTCGCCGACCGCCAGCACGTCGGGATCGCTGGTCACCATATGGTCGTCCACCTTGATGCCGCGATTGACCTCCAGCCCCGCCTCGCGGGCCAGCGCGGTCGCGGGGCGGATGCCGACGGCCATGACGACGAGGCTGGCCGGGATGTCGCGGCCGTCCTTGAGGCGCACCCCCTCCACCTTGCCGTCGCCGAAGATTTCTGCGGTGTTGGCGCCGGTCAGGATGGTCTGGCCCCGCGCCTCCAGCGCGCTTTTGAGCAGCCAGCCCGCCGCCTCGTCCAGTTGCCGCTCCATCAGCGTGTCCATCAGGTGGATGACCGTCACCTTCATGCCGCGCCGGGTCAGGCCATGCGCGGCCTCCAGCCCCAGCAGCCCGCCGCCGATCACCACCGCGTCACCGCCCTTCCCGGCGGCCTCCAGCATGGTGTCGACATCCTTCATGTCGCGAAAGCTGATGACGCCGGGCAGATCCCGGCCCGGCACCGGGATGATGAAGGGATCGGAGCCCGTCGCGATCAGCAGCTTGTCATAATGGACCGTCCGGCCCGACCGGCTCGTGACCGCCTTGGCAGTCCGGTCAATCGCCGTCACCGGATCGCCGGCGATCAGGTCTATGCCATTGTCCGCATACCATTGCTGGCTGTTGATGACGATGTCATCGAAGCTCTTTTCCCCCGCCAGCACCGGCGAGAGCATGATGCGGTTATAGTTCACATAGGGTTCCGCGCCGAAGATGGTGACGCGATAGCGCCGCCCATCCTGCGCCAGCAATTCCTCGACCGCGCGGCAGCCGGCCATGCCGTTGCCCACCACGACCAGATGTTCGCGGACATCGTCGAACGGCATGATGATGTCATCCGCCACCCCCGCCCGGCTTTCGTCCCTGACCTGCAAGTCCATGCCTGTCCCTTTCGGAAAAGAAAAAGGCCGCCATCCAGACCCCCGGGATCGAACCCGAAAGTCTGGATGGCGGCCTTGCCATCATCTGCGCCTTGACGATCCTACCCTGAACCGCCGCAGCTATGTAAGGAAGGACATCCTTGTCCTTTGCACTGCAGCATAAGCCGATTCGCGCACCGGCTCAAGCCATAATATATTACAGGCTCCAGTCGGCCTGGAGCCAATATTTCTGCGTATCGGTCGCCAGGGCGCTGGCGTCATAGCGCGCGTAACGGACCGACAGCATGGTCTTCCTGAATTTCGCCGCCGCGAGCAAATTCCATTCGTCGCCATAATGCTGGTCCAGCCGGTCGCTGTCGAACCGATGCCAGGCCGCTTGCAGCGACACGGCCGAAAGCGGTCCCAACTGCTTCCAGCCATAGCCGCCGCCGACATAGAGGTCGCGAAGGCCATTGGGCGGCGTGGCCAGGAATTTGTCGGCCCAGCCCTGAAATTTGAAATTGGTGCCGAGCGGTGTCTGGAAACTGGTGAGCGCCGCGCCGCTGCTGGCGCCGAGCACTTCATAACCGGCATTGAGCTTCCAGCCCCGCAGGTCGAGGGTGGCGTCGGCAAGCCAATAGTCCGCGCTATAGTCGTTGGGATTGCGGTGATGGTCCGCCTGTTTCGCGTAGCTGAACTGATAGGACAGTTTCGCTGATTTCGACAGCGGCTGCGTCCCCGCCAGCCGCACGCCATAGGTCTGGCTCGACAGGCGATAGGCCTGCATCGCCGCCTCGTCCTGATCGACCAGATAGGCAAAGCCGGTCAGCGTGCCGATCGGCGTCCCATAGGACAGGTTGGCGAAGAGATTGTCGCCGCGCACCGCCTGCTGCCGTGCGCCGCGCCCGTCAATGCCCCAGATGGTCCGCACGCTCCAGGCATAGGAGACATCCAGCTTCAATCCCTTTGCCGGCGTCAGTTCCGCGCGGACGGCGTCGAAAGTCTGGCCATTGTCACGAAAGGCGACATTGCCGACGAACCGCTCGTCATCGAGCGCGATCTTCTGGCGGCCCCCGGTCAGGGCGACCATCTTCGTCTTATATTGGATTTGCGCGACATAGAGCGCGACATTGTTCGGGTCGGCGACGATCGGCCGGGTGGCGGCCCCGTGCAGCCCGTCATAATAATCATCGACGAGCGCGAGTGTCCCCTGCCACACGACGGTCGCCGACAAGGCGCCGCTGCTGGCGGTCAAACCCGCACGGGCACGGATGGTGAGCGCGTCGGACCGGTCGTCGGCCAGGCCGTCCTGCTCCGCCATTTCATAGCGCAGCCGGGCTTCAGCGAGAGGTTTGAGGCTGATCTGCTGGGCGCAGGCAGGCCCTGCGACGGCCAGCGTGGCCGCCGATGCGAGAAGAATTTTCATGGAAAATCGTCCCCCCTTAGGACGAAGAGAAGCGGCCGGACGATATTGGGGCGGCGGTCCTGAATGGCCGCCGCCCTCCTCTTCAGATCAGATGCGCGCGCCGGTGGTCCAGCTTGCGCGCCATTTCGCCTTCACCAGGACGACGCCCAGCAGCGCCAGCACGGCAAGGCCGGCGAAGATCAGGAAGCCGGGCGCGAAGCTGCCGGTCAACTGTTTGGCGAAGCCCAGCGAGCTGGCGAGATAGAAGCCGCCAATGCCGCCGGCCATGCCGACCAGGCCGGTCATGATGCCGATTTCCGCCTGGAACCGCTGCGGCACGAGCTGGAAGACCGAACCATTGCCGGTGCCCAGCGCCAGCATCGCCACGACGAAGCACAGCAGCGCCGCCGCCAGTGACGGGGCGTAGGCGACGCCGGCCAGCGCCAGCGCGGCCACGACATAGACCATCATCAACGCCTTGGAACCACCGATCCGGTCAGCGAGCGCGCCGCCCAACGGCCGCACCAGCGATCCGGCGAAGACGCAACCGGCGGTGCAATAGCCCGCGACGATCGGGGTCAGGCCGAACTGGTCGGTGAAATAGATGGGCAGGCTGGCGGCAAGCCCCACGAAGCCGCCAAAGGTCACGGCGTAAAAGCCCATCAGCCACCAGGCATCGGCCTGTTTGAGGGGGTGGAAATAATCCATGATCTTCTTGGGCGCGGGCGCATTGGGCGCGTCCTTCGCCATGATCATGTAAGCGACAAACACGATGGTCAGCGGGATGCAGGCCAGACCCAGCACCGCGTTCCAGCCGAATATCTTGGCCAGCACCGGCGCGAAGAGCGAGGCGAGCACCGTGCCCGAATTGCCCATGCCGGCCAGGCCCATCGCCTTGCCCTGATGTTCGGGCGGATACCAGCGGCTGGCCAGCGGCAACGCGATGGCGAAGCTTGCCCCGGCAAAGCCCAGGATGACGCCCAGCGCCAATGTGCCGGCGAAGCTGTCAACGCCCGTCAGCCAGGCGGTGAACAGCCCCGCGATGACGATCAACTGGCTGATCGCACCAGATAATTTTGGACCGATCCGGTCAACCAGCAGGCCGTTGACCACGCGCAGAAGCGCACCCGCGAGCGTCGGCGTTGCAACCATCAGCCCCTTTTCGGCCGGGGTCAGCGCCAGGGTCTGGGCAATCATCGGCGCCAGCGGCCCCAACAAGACCCAGACCATGAAGGCGAGGTCGAAATAGAGAAAGGCGGCGATCAAGGTCGGCGTGTGGCCGGCCTTCCAGAAGCTGGTCGCGGCGGCCGGCGCGGCGTCCTGTCCTTCGCGATCCCAATAAGCGGTTGCCATGATACGTCCCCTCTAACAGCGAAATGGACACGAAAAAAAGCCGCAGCCCGGACGTCACCCTTCAGGGTGAGTCCGGCCAGCGGCTTTGCTGCGAAATATGGTTAGGATATGCGATCCCCACCTTGGGACGGCACATCCGGATCAACGCGCTTCGTCGCGCGACCTTTATGTTATCTCGCGATTCGCATTATGTTGCAAGGCACAAAATAGCCCGCCGATTCAACGCTGCGGCGCAAAAGCCGCGAGATAGGATTCGATCTGTTCCGGGTCGAATATCCGCCCGTCGAAGAATCGGTCGGGGCCAAGCGTCAGTCCGCCGCGCCGCGACCCGACCGCCAGCGGGACATCGACCGCCCCTTCCACCTTCATGCTCGCGCCCGGCATCGGCACGTCGCTGTTCGCCAGCGCGCGGCGGAAAATATCGGGCCGGAACACATGAGCCGCCTTTTGCGCGGTCGCGCCGTCATGCGCCACCATCTTCCAGCGCACAAGTTGCGAATAGATCCACAACGCCTGGCTGCGCCAGGGGAAAGGCGTCGCTTCCCGGCCGAACAGCATGAAGTCAGGATTGGCCAGCGCCGCCTCGCCCGCGCGAGCCACGATCTGCCCGTCCAGCGCCCGCTGGACGAGGTCGGCAGGCTGATCGACATAGCGCGGATCGGACAGAAGCGCGGCCAGCGTCGCATGGTTGGCCGCATCGTCGCACCAAGCCGCAGCCCGCGCGAGCGCACGCAACAGCCGGTCGACCGTATCGGGATTTTCCTCCAGCCAGCTTTCGCGGAAGGCCAATATCTTTTCCACGCCCCGCCGCCAGATGCGCTCGCCAATGGCGACCGTTTCGGCCAGCCCCGCCTCGATCGCCGCGCTGCCCCAGGGTTCGCCGGCGATGAAGCCGTCAATCTCTCCCGCGCGCATCGCCTCCACCGTCAGCGAAGGCGGCAACACGCGCAGCACGACATCCTTGTCCGGGTCCACCCCCGCGCTCGCCAGCCAATAACGCAGCATCAGCGAATGGCTGGAAAAACGATGGACGACGCCGATCACCGGCTTTTTT
>NZ_AYOY01000209.1 GCF_000508185.1 Sphingobium sp. C100
GGAGTGGCATCTAAGGTGACCCATCGAGTCGGTCAACTGAAAAAATCGGGGCGTCCGAAATTTCTATCCTTCGGGCCGGAAACATTGGCCCCGCCCGCCCCTTCACGCCAGTGCAGCCCTTACAGGGGCAGACCGACATAGTTTTCAGCGATACTCGTCTGCGCCGCGACTGACGACGCGATATAATCCAGCTCCGCCACCTGCATCCGCCGGTCGAACGCATCCCCATCCGGGAAACGATGCATCAGCCGGGTAAGCTGCCAGGAAAAGCGCTCCGACTTCCAGACACGCGCCAGCGCCTTGTCGGAATAGCCGGCAATCGCATCGCGATCTCGCCGCTTGAAATAGCCGATCAGCGCTTGCGAGAGATAATGCACATCCGAAGCCGCCAGGTTCAGCCCCTTGGCGCCGGTGGGAGGCACGATATGCGCGCTATCGCCCGCCAGCATGAGGCGGCCATGCCGCATCGGTTCGGACACGAAGGATCGTAGCGGCGCGATCGACTTTTCCAGCGCCGGCCCCCGCACCATATGGGAAGCGGCAGCCGGTCCAAGGCGGGCGGCCAATTCATCCCACAGTCGATCATCGGGCCAGTCCTCCACCTTATCCTCCAGCGACACTTGGACATAATAGCGACTGCGCCTTTCCGAGCGCATCGAAGCCAGCGCGAAACCCCGTTCATGGTTCGCATAGATGAGTTCATGATTGCAGGGCGGGACATCGGCCAGGATGCCGAGCCAGCCGAAGGGATAGATTTTCTCATAGGCGGCGGCCATCGACTTCGGGATCGCTTGGCGCGACGGACCATGAAACCCGTCGCATCCGCACAGGAATGCGGCATCGATGCGATGCGCCGATCCACCCTTGCTATAGGTCAGATAGGGTCTGTCGCCATCGACATCATGAAGCGCCACATCGGCCGCTTCATAGATGATCTCCAGCCCCCGTTCGGGCGCGGCCTCCATCAAGTCGCGGGTCAACTCGGTCTGGCCATAGACCATCACCTGCCGACCTGTCAGCGCGGCAATGTCGATCCGAATCAAGCGTTCGCCATCCGCCAGGTGAAAACCGTCATGGGGCAGGCCTTCGGCGTGCAGGCGCGCGCCCAGGCCCAGGCGATCCATCAGATCGGTCGTGGTGCGTTCCAGCACGCCGGCCCGAATCCGGCCAAGCACATAGTCGGGGGACGCCCTTTCAACAATCACGGCTTCAATGCCTTCAGCGCGGAGCAGATGACCGAGCAGCAAGCCGGCCGGCCCCGCCCCGATGATGGCGACCTCAGTCTTCATGATATCCTCTCCAACATAGGGAATTTGTTGGAGATCATGGCGGGGGTGGGCCGGTCACGACATGGCGAGACCAACCGATTTTCTGGACAATCCACCAGGCCTTATCGGATCGGGAAAGACCTGCCTTGCTCAATAGGGCCGATTTTCATGCCTTTGGGCCATATCGTTGATGGACGATTACGCAACCGGCAACATGACGACGCTGTCGGGCGCGTCGCGCAAACGCAGGTAGAGCTTGCCGTCCTGGGGAACAGGTGCCTTGAGCGCCGACCCGGTATAGCCATGCGCCACCTGCGCCGCGCTATCGAGTGCGGGGGTCGCCCCGACGGCGTCAATCAGGAACAAGTCGCGCCCGCGAATGGTGCAGCCCTCCGCCTTGTCGGCGCAGGCGACCGCCTCGATCTGTGGGAGGCGCGCCAGCGTCACAAGCGGCTGCCAATCGCTTGCTTCGTCCCCGCGCAGCAACCGGAACCGCAACGGTCCGAACAGTGACGGTCCCAAAGCCTTGGGGTCCAGCCTCGCCACCATCACTTGCGGCCCTTCCAGCCGAAGGCCGTTCGATGCCGTCAGCCGCGCCGACACAGTCCCGTCAAAGGAGGCCACCTCGATCACGTCCTCGGCCGTCAGCCGCGTGCCTTCGTCCGCCTGGATGGAGAAGACGAGCTGACCATCGTCGGGCAGCAGATCATCGCCATCAAGGGCCAGCGCCGTACCCCCGGCGGGCGGCTTTCCTGCGGTGATCGTCTTGCCGAGCAGGCGCACCTGCGGCCGCGCGGGCGCGACCGTCAGGTCCAGATCGACCTTGCGGCCGTCCCGCAACTTCACCCGCGCAGTAAGCCCGCGCCCTTGTTCCAGCGCCTTGCCATCCTGCGACGCCAAGAGCCGCAATCGATCGACCTTCCCGTCGCGCGCCAGGCCGTCGGGCCGCATCAGCAACCCGTCCAGATCGACGCTTTCCACCTGATCCAGGCGCTGGCCCGACAGCACCGCCCAATGGTCGCCCGCATGGATCGCCAAGGCATCGAGCCGACTGGCCTGGGCATAGCTGCGCAGCGACAGGACCGACGGTTGGGCGATACCTCGATATTTGACCTCGACGCCCAGCGGACCGGGCCTGCGATCGGTCAGCGGCAGGGTCAAGGCCAGTGAATCCTGGCCCTGCACCTTCCATGCGACCGGCTGCGCTGCGCCATCGCCCTTGCGCATCGTCACGCTTTCCACGCAGGCGGGAGCGCCACCCTTGATTATGAGGTCATTGTCGCGGCCGACTACCAGCGTGGGTGGATCGCCCTGGACGGTCCAGCCACCCTCATCGGGCAATTGCAGCGTGAAATCCGGTCCATCGAACCGGTCGAAACCCCAGCGGCCATAGAGATGCCCCTGCACCGTCCCCTTGAACGCGGCGGGCAGATCGGTCCCGCCGGCAATGATGTAGCCGCCCCGATCGGCGCGGGCTTCGAGCGGCAATTCGATCGCTTCGCCCGATCCCGCCTTGAGCGACAGCCGCATATCGCGCGCATAGGCTGTGGAATAGATGAGCGGCGCGCCCTCCACCGGCAACACGGCGCCTGGCCGTGTCGCGCAAATTGGTCCATCCGCACCGCTGCGCAATTGCGGCGGGCGGTCCGCTTCGATCGCAGGCATCGCCACCACCATCACCGATTTTGGTTTCTGGAAGGAAGGCGCGGTATTGAGGAGCAGGGACACGCCCTCTCCCTTGCGCAGGCTGAGCGTCGGCAGATAGTCGAATTCGGGATTGCTGAACGCGCCGAAAATCCGGGCGATGTCACGGGCGACACCTATATAGGCGCTGTAATAGCCATAACCCGCCTCGCGCGTCGCGCTGAGTTGCAGCGCCAGATCGGTCGGCGCCCCGGTCAGCGTCTCCGCCATGGAACTGCTGTGCACATCGGCCAGCACCAGCGCGTCGCGATTGTCGAGCAGGCAGGCCGCCTGCATCTCGATCACCTTGGACAGGCAATCCTCGTTCAGTTTCATCGACAGGCTGTGCGCCAGGGTTGGCGCGACGGTGCGCAGATATTCGGGATGGGTGTTTTCCTGCGCCTGGATCGCGCTCATGAAACTGTCCAGCCGTGACCGGTCGAGCGAGGCCTGGTTGAGATCCTGCGTCGCCCGCACGAATTCGCCCGGCTTGCCCCGCACCGCATCAGTCAGCGTGCCTTCGGCCCCACCCGTGTCGGGAACGAGGAACAGCACCATCTGCCGCGCACCCTTCGGCACGGTCAGCATCAACTGCTTGTCCTTTGGCTTGGTCTTCCATGTCTCGGCGAAGCTGATCCAGTCCTTGGGCGGCGGATTGGCCGCACCGCGCAGAAAGGCGGACACGAGGATGAAGCGCACGCCCTGGTCCTTGGGCAGATCGGCCTCGACCGACAATATGTCACCCTCCGACAGGCTCGGCACCTGCGCGATGGGCAGGCTCTGATCGCCACGCGACACGCTCACGCGCAGCGATGGCCCGGACAATTCGAACGGCGCGGGATCGGCTGCAAGGAGCGGTGCACCCGGCAACAGCACCAACATGGCTGCGCCCAGTCCAACGATGATCATTTTGTTGATCGGCAAGCGCATCTTCCTGTCATCCGGCATCGGTATTAACGGCCAAGCCCCGTCTTCCACATCGGCGCGGGCAAGCCAAGAGCGCAGAGAGAACGCCAACAGCCAGGAACAGGTTCAACTGTGCAGTCCCGGCGGGAGCCTCCGTCTCTCTTCAGCATCTATCCGGGCCAACGAGCAATAGCTTCATGCGCCGCGTAGCCATGACGCCTTGCGGCACAGCACCGAGCCGTCCATAGATGGACGATCCATCATGTCGACCGCGCCCGTTCCCAGCTTCTATCTTTATGGCGAGCCACAGCGCAGCGTGGCCGAAGGCTTTGTCCATGTGGAAAGCCTGGACGATCGATCCCGCCCCAGCGAATGGACGATCCGCCCGCATGTCCATCGGGATCTCAACCATATCATCCTGATCGCGCAGGGCGGAGGCGCGATGCAGGCCGAAGCGGCTCGGGTCAGCTTTGAAGCGCCCTGCCTGCTGCTGATCCCGGCCGGCGTCGTCCATGGCTTTGGCTGGCACAGGGAATCGCGGGGCCATGTGACCACCATAGCCGACAGCTATCTTCATCATCTCCTGGCCCGCGATCCCGACCTTGCCCCGCTCTTCACCGCTCCGCTGCTCGTGATGTTGCCGCAGGAAGAGCGTGCGGCCGCCGAAGAGATCATCATTGGCATGGCGCGGGAGCTGGGCTGGTCCGGGCCGGGACAGCGCGCCGCAGTCGAATCCGCTTTGCTGCTGCTCATGGTTCTGACGCTCCGCCATGCCACGCCGGCGGAGGCGGGGCGGCCAGGCGTCGCGCGACAGGCGGCGTTGGTCGCCCGTTTGCGCGAGCGGATCGAGCAGCGGTTCCGCGCGCGCGAACCGGTGTCGGTCCACGCCCGCGCGCTCGGCACCAGCCTTACAGCGCTGCGCCAGGCCTGCGCGCGAGTCGCGGGCAGCTCCCCGGCGCAGATGCTGGACGATCGCGCCCTGCTTGAGGCGCGCCGCCTGCTGCTCTACTCCCAGCTTTCCATCGCCGACATCGGCTATGCCATCGGCTTTGAAGATCCTGCCTATTTTTCGCGGTTTTTCGCGCGCCATGTTGGCGAGCCACCCCGCGCCTACCGCGCCGCGCGCAAACGCGCGCTGCCATGACGGACGAGGAGGCGCTCTCCATCCGGCTCATTCTCGATCGGCTGCGCGGGCCTCGCCCCAATATTATGGCGCAGGCCCGGGCCATGGTGGAACGCCATGTGCCGCTGGAACGACGCGGACCGGGCTGGGACCGCCACTGGCGCGAACTGGAAGCCTATCTTGACCTGCCCGGCCAATGGTCGGCAAAGGACGACCATGACCCCGATGACCTGTGACATGATGATCGACCTGCTGGTGGCGAGGCTGGTTCGCGACCAGGGACGCAGCAAACATCATTGGCGCAAGGCCATCGGGCCTGTTCGGCTCTATGACCGCGAGACCCATCCCCATTGCAACTGGGCAGTCACGCCCACCGGCACGTATCGTGACGTCGCCCTGATCGAATCGCTGCTCGACGATCTGCGCCAGCTACATCCGCTGCTGAAGGCGTGACGCAAAAAGGGCGCGACGGATGGCTCCGCCGCACCCTCTGTGCGACCCCGAAGGGATGGTATTTCAGCTAAGCTGCGTTTCCAGTTCGCCCAGCACACGATAACAATCGAACACCTTGGCGACACTCGAATTGGGGTCGCGGCCCTCGCGGATGGCGCTGATGAATTCGCGGTCCTGCAATTCGATGCCGTTCATCGATACGGCAACCTGGCTGACGTCGATCGGCTCTTCCTTGCCGTTCACCAGATCGTCGTAGCGCGCAATATAGGTGGCGCTGTCGCCGATATAGCGGAAGAAGGTGCCCAGCGGCCCGTCATTGTTGAAGCTCAAGGACAGGGTGCAGATCGCGCCCGTCTCGCTTTTGAGCTGGATCGACATGTCCATGGCGATGCCGAGTTCCGGGTGGATCGGTCCCTGCATCGCATGGGCATCGACGATCCGGCCGGCCTGATAGGCGAACAGGTCGATCGTGTGCGCGGCATGGTGCCACAGCAGATGGTCGGTCCAGCTGCGTGGCTCGCCCTTCGCATTGATATTCTTGCGACGGAAGAAATAGGTCTGCACGTCCATTTGCTGGACGTTGAACTCACCCGCCTTGATGCGGTTGTGGACGAACTGGTGCGAAGGGTTGAAGCGACGGGTATGACCGACCATGCAGGTCAGGCCGGTTTCCTTCTGCTTGGCCAGCACCGCCTGCGCGTCGGCCCAGCTGTCTGCCAGCGGAATTTCGACCTCGACATGCTTGCCCGCGTCCATGCAGGCGATCGCCTGTTCCGCGTGCATTTGCGTTGGCGTGCACAGGATCACCGCATCGACATCATCGCGGCTGAGCGTTTCGGCAAGGTCTGTGGTGACATGGCCGATGCCATATTTCTCCGCCACCGTCTTGGTAGGCGCCAATTCGCGCCCGATGATCGACGTGACGGTCACGCCGTCGATATTTTTGAGGCCATCAAGATGCTTTTCGCCAAAGGCGCCGGCGCCAGCCAGGGCAATACGCATTATATTCACTCCGTGATTTTGGGAAATGGGCGGGTCACTCGGCGGCGATCTCCGTCGCCGTGCCGCTGCCGGTCATGTCCAGCCCCTCGCCATTGTCGGGACGCAGCACCAGATGGCCGATCGCGGTGTTGGAACAGGGCACATGATAATGGCGGTGCAGCGCGCGGGTCTTTCGGCCCATCGCCCCGCGCATGATGAGCCACATCACCATTTCGATGCCTTCGCTGCCCGTTTCGCGCAGATATTCGATGTGCGGGATACGGCGCAGATGGTCGCTGTCGCCGATCAGCCCGTTCAGGAACATATTGTCCCACGCCTTGTTGATCAGCCCCGCGCGTGCGCCCTGTAGCTGGTGGCTCATCCCGCCCGTGCCCCAAATCTGCACGTTGAGGTTTTCGGGAAAGCTTTCGACCGCCTTCTTGATCGCTTCGCCGAGCGCCCAGCAGCGATTGCCCGACGGCGGCGGATAGGTGACGACATTGACGGCGAGCGGTATGATTTTGCACGGCCAGGCATCCGGCTTGCCGAACATCATGCTGAGCGGGACGGTCAGACCATGGTCGACGTCCATCTCGTTGATGATGGTCATGTCGAACTCGTCCAGGATCAGGCTTTGCGCCATATGCCAGGCTAGGTCGGGATGCCCCTCCACATCCGGCACCGCGCGCGGCCCCCAGCCTTCGTCGGCCGACTTGTAGCGTTCGCCACAACCGATCGCGAAGGTCGGGATGATCTTCATGTCGAAGGCGGAGGCATGATCATTATAGACAAGCACCACGACGTCGGGCTTCTCGGCCTTCTCCCATGCGCGCGTCCAGTCATAGCCTGCAAAGATCGGCCCGAAATAGTCGTCCCTGTCCTTGCCGAAATCCGACGCCACACCCAACAGGGGCACATGGCTCGATGCCACGCCAGCGGTAATCCTCGCCATTATCGTTTCTCCCGGATCGACCGCAGCCCTTCGGGCGAACGGCCGCCTTTCATCATCATCTCGCGATATTCGGGGAAGCTCATGTCGGTCATGGTGCTGACCGCCTCGGCGAACGGAATCCCGTCGGTCGAAAACAGCTTCGAGAGGAAATAGACATTCCCGCCCAGGTCGAGGCAGCGATTATAGTCGCGATCCAGCAACGCCTGCTTCTGGTCCTGCGTCAGCGGCCATTCGTCCAGATAAGCGCGCTCGTCCGCCTTGAACCGTTCGCGATTTTCCGCCTTCATCAGGCTCATCGCGAACTGGTTCATATGATAGCCCTGCCGCGCGCGCGCCGCCGTATAGACACGCGTGCCGGGAATATCCTCGAACTCGGCGAGATAATCATGAATGTCGAAGGGGTCGCTCATGCCTGTTCCTCCATCTGACGGCCCGCGGCGATGGCCCGGGCGATGAGCTGACGCGAACGCACGCCGCCCTCGTCAATGCGATAGGCGGACAGCTTCATGTCGGGATTGTTCAGGATCGCGCTTTGCTGCGCTTCCAAAATCTCCTTGTCCTCGGCAAAGACGCCGCCCTGTTGCGCCTTGAACCGGGCGGTGAAGCCAGCATCCTCAATGTCGAAATTGCGCGCCATACCCCAGAAATAATGGTGCGAGGTCTCGCTTTCAGGCGTCATGAAATCGATCACCATGCCACGCACCCCCTGGTCATGCTCCGCCAGCGTCGCGCCCGCTTCGACCGGCGCGACCCCCACGTCGATCATGACCGACGCGGGCAGCATGAACTGACAGATTTGCCAGCGATCGACCGGCCCATCCTTTTTGAGCGCGCCACGCCAAAATGGGGGCGCATCGACGCCTTCCATCCAGCGGGTGACGAAAACATGGCCGTTCGCGACATGGGTTTCGATCGGCGCCTCCAAAATCTCGACCTGACCGATCGAGCTGGAATGGACATAGGTTTCGTGCGTGAGGTCCATCAGATTATCGATCATCAGCCGATAGTCGCAGGCCACCGGATAATAGCCGCCATCGAACGTCCAGCCGTCGCGCGAACATGGCCACAGATCAGGGATCAACGCAGGGTCGGCCCGGTCATTGTCGCCGATCCAGACCCACACGAACCGGTGCCGCTCGACCACGGCGTAGGTGTCGGCGCAGACGCGGCGATTCACCGCCTTGCTCTTCATCGGCATTTCCTGCGCGACGCCGTCCGGTCCTAATTTGAGGCCATGATATTTACAGCGGATCGAATCCCCTTCGCGCAATCCCATCGACAGCGGCAACAGCCTGTGCGGACACGCATCGCGCATCGCCACGACCGAGCGATCAAGCTTGCGGTAAAACATCATCGGCGTGCCACAGATGGTGCGCGCGAGGGGCGCCGCGTCCACCTCGCTGTCCCAGGCGGCCACATACCAGGCGTTTCGCAGCCAGGTGGTCACAGCCCGCGCGCCTTCAGCTGGGTGTCGAGCCGTGGAAAGACACGCCGGGCATTGCCCTCGAAGATCGCGGCGCGCGCATCTGCGCTGATGTCCAGCGCATCGACATAACGCTTGGTATCATCGAAATAGAAGCCCGTAGTCGGATCGATCCCGCGCACCGCGCCCACCATTTCCGATCCGAACAGGATATTCTTGTTCTCGATCACATCAGCCAGCAGATTGACGCCCGGCTGGTGGTAGACGCAGGTGTCGAAGAAGATATTGTTCATCAGATGCGTGGAGAGATCGGGTTTCTTCAGCATGTCGGCCAGACCCCGATAGCGGCCCCAATGATAGGGCACCGCGCCGCCGCCATGCGGGATGATGAAGCGCAGCGTCGGGAAGTCGCTGAACAGGTCGCCTTCCAGCAACTGCATGAAGGCGATGGTGTCGGCAGCGATATAATAGCCGCCGGTCGCGTGCATCGCCGGGTTGCAGCTGCCCGACACATGGATCATCGCCGGCACGTCCAGCTCGACCATCTTCTCGTAGAAGGGATACCAGTAGTGATCCGTGAGCGGCGGATGGGTGAAATGGCCGCCGCCCGGATCGGGATTGAGGTTGCAGCCGATAAAACCCAGCTCGCTAACGCAGCGCTCCAGCTCCGCGATCGAATTGCGCATGTCGGCCTTGGGCGACTGCGGCAACATGCACACCCCGGCAAAGGTTTCGGGGAACATCGCCACCACCCGCGCGATCAGGTCGTTGCAGCGGATCGCCCATTCCTTGGCCACCGCCTCGTCGCCGACATGCGGCGCCATCGCCGATGCGCGGGGCGAGAAAATGGTGAGGTCTGCGCCCCGCTCCTTGATCAGGCGCAACTGGTTCGCCTCGATCGTATCGCGAATCTCGGCATCACTGATTTCTGGATAAGGAGGGCACGGTGTGGCGGCCTTGAACGCCGCCTTCTGCGCCTCGCGCCATGCATCATGTCCCTTGGGCAGGACAGTATAATGGCCATGGCAATCGATAATCAGGCTCATCCGCTTGCTTCTCCAAATATTCAGTCGCGCCGCCCAGCCCGCCTCCGTCCGTCAAGCTGACGAAGGCCGAGGTCTCGGGCGAAAGCGCTAGGCTCCGCCCGTCATGCTAAATTTCAACCACGCTGAGCCACGGCGTTGAAATCCGCGCAACCTTGTCCCCCAGCCCTTCCGGCGGCAGGCGCACGCCCAGCGCGCCGATGGCGCGCTGCCGCTGCACCGTGCCGCGCGTCATGTCGGCGCCCGTGCCCAATGCTTCGAGTGTCCTGACCACTTCTTCCATCTCGGCCGCGCGGCGGGTGCCATGCACCAGCATCCGGTCGAGATTATAATCCGCGCGCGCTTCCCAAGCGCGGCTCTTCTCGCTGGCATCGAGCGAGCTGAGCACCTCGTCCAGCACATCGGCCGCTGCGGCCGCCAGCACACATTCGGCCGTCAGTGCCTCAATGCCCTTCACTATGACCGATCGGATCATCTTGATGGACGAGGCCCGGCCGACATCCGCGCCCACGGCCCGGATGTTGGTGAAGCCAAGGGCATGAAGGCGCCCCTCCGCATCACCCGCCCCAGCACCGCTCAGCAGCAAGGGCACATTGAGCCGTGCCGGATCGACCGGCGCCATCACCGCAACGTCGATATAACGGCCCCCCACCGCCTCGATCGCCTCGGCCGCCGCCTGCTTGGTTTGCGGCGCGACGCTGTTGAGGTCGCAATAGAATGTGCCAGGCGCGATCAGCGCCGCCGCCGCTTCCGCGACCGCCAACGCCTGGTCCGCCGTCACCAGCGAAAGCACCAGCGATGTCTCGTTCAGCGCGTCCTTCAGAAACTGGGCTGGCGTCACCTCCGCATCGGCATAGGCCGCCAACATCTCGTCGCGCGTTGCCGGGTCGTCCGTCTTGCGGTCGAACACATGAGCTGCTGCGGCCCAGGCCCCGGACCGGGCAAAGGTGGACCCAGCTTCACCGAACCCGATCAGACCAACTTCCTGCTCCATGGCATCAAGGGATGACGCATCGCCCGGTCAGCGGCCAATCGAATCCGCCACGAAGGCATAAGAATTTACGAATTCATTGTCCCGGCCGCTATCGCCACGGCGTCCATGAACTGTTGCTGTAACCGGGTCGGCCGCCAGTCGGCGCGTGTCGTCAGGCCGATCGTCCGGCTGATCGCGCCGGGCGCGGGACCAATATCGGTCAGCATTCCGGCCTGGAGTTCCAGCGCCAGCTGATCGTGAGACAACAGGGTCAGATAGTCGCCCGCCACCAGCAATTGCCTCACGGTCATGACCGATCCACACTCGATCGGGACGGCGGGCAGCACCCCCCCCAGTTCCGCGAACATGGCGCGCCACAATTGGCGCAACGGGGTTCCGTCGGGCGGCAATATCCACGGAAACCGACGAAGCGCGTCGGCGTCCCAGCCTGTCTCCAGCGGATGGCCGCGTCGGGTCAGGATGGTCGGTCGATCCTCGAACAAGGGCCGGTGATGAAGGTCCAGCGCCATGGCCGGATCGCGCAGCGCCCCGATCATCATGTCGATCTCCCCATCCCGCAGCGGACCGACCAGTTCGGCGTGGGAGCCTTCATGAACACTGATGGCCACATGGGGGAAGTCGTTGCGAAAGCGGACGATCGCGTCGGGCAGCAACCGCGCGCGCGACAATGGCATCGCGCCAACCAGAATGCGTCCGCCCTCCTCCCCCTTGAGGTCGGCCAGATCCTCCAGTCCTTGCCGCAATTCCGCCAGCGCCAGCCGCAACCGCTGCGCCAGGGCAAGGCCCGCCCTGGTCAGCATCACTCCTCTGCCACGCCGATCGACCAGTCGGCTGCCTACGGCCAGACCCAGATCGCCGACAGCGCGGTGGAGCGACGGCTCGGCCACGCCCGTTGCGGCCGCTGCCGCCGCATAACTGCCCGCCCGCGCCAGAGCGGCGAAGGCCCGCACCTGCGCGGCTGTCACGCGATTGCTGCCGATCAGGCGAAGCGCGACATCGACGCGCGGCTTGAGACGCAGCGCCGACTCCAGCGCCGTCATGCCGGCGGGTTGCCGGTCGAACAGCCGCAAGCCCAACTGAGCCTCCAGCTTGGCGATCCCCTGCGTTACGGCCGGCTGGGTCAGATTGACCGTCCGCGCCGCCAGGCTGACGCTGCCCTGATCGACAATAGCGGCCATGGCGGCCAGGTGACGAATATTGAACTGGTCGGCCTGCATGAAGAATGATTATCAAATTTTTATGGGAATGCGCCAGATCGGATTTGTGCATCGTCCTCAAGCTGTCCATGTCGCTGTCCATCTTGGAGAAGGAGCAGTTCCATGTCCGGCGTCGTCGTGCAGAATATTAAGAGAGCCGACCTTTCCATCATAGATGGTCTCGCTGGATGCGGGGTTGCCACCGTTCATGAAGCGCAGGGCCGGACCGGCTTGCTCGCCCCCTATATGCGGCCGATTTATAGCGGCGCACGTATCGCCGGCAGCGCAGTGACTATTTCGGCCGCGCCGGGCGACAACTGGATGATCCATGTCGCGATCGAACAATTGCAGGAAGGCGACGTCCTCCTCCTCGCGCCCACCAGCCCGTGCACCGATGGCTATTTCGGCGACTTGCTGGCCACATCCGCCATCGCGCGCGGCTGTCGCGGCCTGATCATCGACGCGGGCGTGCGCGACGTGCGCGACCTGAAGCAGATGAACTTTCCCGTCTGGTCCAAAGCGGTCCATGCGCAGGGCACGGTCAAAAATACGCTGGGTAGCGTCAATATCCCGGTGGTCTGCGCCAATGCGCTGGTAAATCCGGGCGATGTGGTGATCGCCGACGATGACGGCGTTTGTGTCGTTCGCCGCGCCAACGCCGCCACCGTGCTGGAAAAGGCGCAGGCCCGGGAAGCCGCGGAGGAAGCCAAGCGCGTCCGGCTGGCCGCCGGGGAGTTGGGCCTAGACATCTATAATATGCGCCCGCGCCTGGCAGAAATGGGCCTGAAATACATCTAGGCTTCATGTCCCTCGCCCCTCCCCCTTCTCGTTGGAGCATCCGATGACAGCCTTCACCCAGTCCCGTGTCATGTGGATGCGCGGCGGAACATCCAAGGGCGGCTATTTTCTGGCGCATGACCTTCCCACCGACACCGCCGCCCGCGACGCCTTCCTGCTACGGATCATGGGGTCGCCAGATCCGCGCCAGATCGACGGCATGGGCGGCGCCGACCCGCTCACCAGCAAGGTCGCGGTTATAAAAAAGTCGCAGCGGGATGGTGTCGATGTCGATTATCTCTTCCTTCAGGTCTTCGTCGATCAGGCAATAGTCAGCAGCGCGCAGAATTGCGGTAACATCCTCGCCGGTGTCGGCCCGTTTGCGTTAGAACGCGGGCTCGTCGCCGCGCAGCCCGAGCAAACCCGCGTTGCCATCTTCATGGAAAATACCGGCCAGATCGCCATCGCCACTGTGGAAACGCCGGGCGGCAAGGTCTGTTACAATGGCGATGCCAGGATCGACGGGGTGCCCGGAACGGCCGCGCCGATCCCGCTGGAATTTCGTGACACTGCCGGCTCTTCCTGTGGCGCGTTGCTGCCGACCGGCAATGTCTTTGACGAGGTGGAGGGCGTGCGCGTCACCTTGATCGACAACGGAATGCCCTGCGTCGTAATGAAGGCGCAGGATGTCGGCATCACCGGCTATGAGGACCGCGATACCCTGGACAAGGACAATGATCTCAAGGCCCGTATCGAAGCGATCCGTCTGGCCGTGGGCGAGCGGATGAACCTGGGCAACGTGAAGGACAAGTCCGTGCCCAAGATGATGCTGGTCGCCCCGCCTCGCAACGGTGGCGCCGTGACCGTTCGCAGCTTCATCCCGCATCGCGCCCATGCCTCGATCGGCGTATTGGGCGCTGTCAGCGTCGCCACCGCCTGCCTGATCGCGCGGTCGCCTGCCGCCGAGGTCGCGTCGATCCCGTCGGGCAGCCGGAAGACGCTTTCGGTCGAGCATCCGACCGGTGAAACGACCTGCGTCATGGAGCTGGACGAAAATGGCGCGGTCGTCAGCGCCGCGATGCTGCGCACCGCGCGCAAGATAATGGATGGAGAGGTTTTCGCATGACGGATCGCATTGTCAGCTGGCACGGCAACCCGACCAAACCCCGCTATGTTCCGCCGGCAGGCGCGATCGACGCGCACTGCCATGTGTTCGGTCCGATGGCGCAATTTCCCTTCAGCGCGAAAGCCAAATATCTGCCCGAGGACGCCGGCCCGGACATGTTGTTCGCGCTGCGGGATCATCTGGGCTTTGCCCGCAACGTCATCGTTCAGGCGAGTTGCCACGGAACCGATAATGCCGCGACACTAGACGCCATCGCCCAGTCGAATGGAAAGGCGCGCGGGGTCGCCGTGGTCGATCCTGCCATTTCAGAGACCGATCTTGCCGCCCTTCACTTGGGCGGCATCCGCGGCATCCGCTTCAATTTCCTCAAGCGCCTCGTCGATGATGCCCCCAAGGACAAGTTCCTCGAAGTGGCCGGACGCCTGCCCGCTGGCTGGCATGTGGTCATCTATTTCGAAGCTGACATCCTTGAAGACCTGCGTCCCTTCATGGATGCGATCCCGGTCCCGCTGGTGATCGACCATATGGGCCGGCCCGATGTCACCAAAGGCCCGGATGGCCCCGACCTCCAGGCTTTCCGCCGCTTCCTCGACAGCCGGGACGACATCTGGTTCAAGGCGACCTGCCCCGACCGCCTCGATCCGACTGGCGATCCGTGGAACGCCTTCGCGCACGCCATCGCACCATTGGTCGCCGATTATCAGGACCGCGTGCTGTGGGGCACGGACTGGCCGCACCCTAATATGCAGGACGCGATTCCCGACGATGGCCATCTGGTCGATATGATCCCGCGCATCGCGCCGACCGAGATGCTTCAGCGCAAATTGTTGGTCGATAATCCTATGCGGCTTTATTGGGGCGAGGAGGCGCGCGGCTGATTGGCCGCGATGCACAAGATGGAGGGGGCCTCAAAATGGTCCTCGCCAACGTGTTTTCACTTCGCTTCAAGCGTGTTTTCGAAACCTGCCAAACGTGTTTTCAATACGGATTCAACGTGTCATCATTTTGACCCTAATCGGTAAAATCGCTGAAATTCCGCCAGAGAATCGTTCCGCACCAGCTCACTAACTCCTATAATCTCAGAATAAATCACTAAACGCTGACACGTGCCCAAGCGGTTGGCATCCTATCTTGCCGAAAGCCCGCGCATCGCGTCCATTGGCTTTGCAGGCTGTCACCTAGGCCTTCGCAACTTATCCAAGCGCCGGGTTGCCCTTTGGGGCAAAGGCCCATCCCTTCATTGCTCTCTCCGCCATTTTCACGAGCTGGTTTGACTTTGAGCGGCAATTAGGCGCATTAAACGCAAACCAATTTACCTGTCACGATTCGACCATGAGGGGCGTCATGTCGTTAACCGTCAACACGCTGCGTAACGTCACTACAGCCTGCCAGCAGATGCGCGATCACATCAAGACGATCGTGTTCCGACCGGACAGCCGCAAGACGTTGGACATCAATTTCGGGCCAACCGTCGCTGCTGAATTGATCGGCCGCACACCCGAAGCGCTGGCGAAGGCAGAGGCCAAGGGACGGCTGCCACAGCCCAAGACTCAGCCCAATGGCCGACGCTATTACACGCTGGAAGACCTGACCCATATCCGCAGCGCATTGGGTATCCATCCCGGCAAGCAACCTGACGAAGACGCCGTCGTGCTGGCGGTCCAGAATTTCAAGGGCGGCGTGGGCAAAAGCACGATCACCAAGCATCTGGCCGATTATCTCGCGCTTCATGGCTATAATGTGCTGGTAATCGACTGCGATCCGCAGGCCTCCACGACGACCATGTTCGACATTCAACCCGAAACGCTGATCGATGACGAGCAGACATTGGGCGCGTTCCTGTCTCCGCGCAGCACGTTCAGCGACTTTGCAGAAACGATCCGCGACACCCCCTGGCCCACGATCAAGATCGTGCCGTCCAGCTTGGGGTTACAGGATGCGGAATGGGATCTCACCTCGACCTTGCGCGAAGGCGGCCAGGCTGTGCGCGAGAGTCTTCAGGCGCTGCGCATCGGCATTTCGAGCGTGACCAAGGATTTCGACGTCATTCTGCTCGATCCGCCGCCAGCCATGGGGTTTCTTGGCCTCAACGTCATGGCGGCCGCGACCGGCTTGCTGATCCCGGTGCCGGCACGGCAGCTCGATTATCTGTCGACGATCCATTTCATGGATACGATCGCCGACAATATCGAAATCCTCGAACAAAATGGCACGCCCGTAAGCTATGGCTTCATCCGCGTGGTCTGCTCGGCATTTTCGCCCAGCAAGCCGGGCGAAAACGACATGTGGCGCATCATGCAGGCAACCTATGCCGGGCTCCTTCTGGGACAACCCATATTGGCGTCCGAAGAGATCAAGAATGCCACCCAGGCCTTCCGATCCATTTATGAATCCAAGCCCTCCGCATCGCATCAGACCTATATGCGTTGCCGCGACAATCTTGACGCCGTGTTTTCCGAAGTCGAGCAGCAGATTCGCCAGCAATGGCCCTCCACCAGCCTGACCTCTGACGTGAGTGTCGCGGCATGAGCCGGCGGTCTCTTATCAGCGAAGCGCTGGCATCGGTCCCCAATGAACCGGTTGCCAAACCAGCGTCTGAAACCATAGCTCCACCCAAGGCGAACTTTACCAACAGGCGGCTCGAAGCTTTTGGTGAAGCGGCGCGCCTCGTAAAGCGTCCGACCATTCGTCTCAAACCAGCGGAATGTTCGATCTGGCCGGGCAATGCCCGCGATTATTCCATGCTCGATGAGCATCGACTGCGCAGCCTGATCGATTCGGTTCTGGCCGAAGGCGGCAATCGCGTGCCTGCAGTTGTGCGGCGCACGCCCAATGGTCCGCTGCCCTATGAATTGGTCACAGGGACGCGGCGACATTGGGCGATTTCCTGGCTCAATGCCAATCATTACCCGGACATCGACCTGATCGCGATCATCGAGGATCTGGACGATGAGGCCGCGTTCCGGCTCGCTGACATCGAGAATCGCGAGCGCGAGGATATTTCGGATCTGGAGCGCGGTCTCAATTACAAGGCCGCCGTGGACAGCTATTATGGGGGTGTCCAGCTTCGCATGGCGGAGCGCCTCAAAATCTCCAAGTCGCAATTGTCGCGTTATATTGCGCTGACAGAAATTCCTCCGTTTCTGGTGAGCGCCTTCCATTCGCCGATGGATCTTCAAGCAAAATATGCAGAGAAACTGCTGCCGCTGCTACGCGATGCCACAACTCGTGCCAAATTGGAGGCGGCGGCCGACCAGATCGCGTCCGAACAGAGCTTCCGCCGATCGGGCGATGAACAGCCTATCACGGGTCCAGAGGTGATGACACGCCTGGTTCAGGCGACGGTGTCCAAGGGGCGCGTGCAGAAGGCGACGATTGCTGCGGCGGGGGGTACTTCCGTCGGCCAGGTCGAGAAGGACCAGCAGAAGATGCTGACGATTTCCCTTTCTCCAAGTGGTTTGTCGATCGACGAGATATTGGAAGCCCTGCGCCCGGTCATAGAGCAAGCGAAGATCAGCACGGGCCGGCGTCGCTGAGCACGGTTTGCAAAAGCTGAGAATGGAGGTTTATTCCTTTAATTTCAGTGACTTGATGCATATTTCCCTCCGGGGGGAAGCGGGGATGGAATGACGACGGCAGGCGATGGGACGGAACTGAAAACTACGCTCAAAGAGCGTAAGGTTCAGTTTGAAATGTTCTTCACCCTGCCCGATTTCAGCGACATATCGCTCCGCGATTATCAGGAGACGATGCAGCGCCCCTTTTTCAGCCTGTCCAAACGCAAGCGCATCAAGCCCATCGAATATGTCAGTCCCGATCGTTCGGTGACTGTTCAAGTGCTCCCTAATTCGGCCTATGGCATGGCGACGATCTGGGACGCTGACATAATGATCTATCTGGCTTCGCACCTGAATGAATTGCGCGAGCGTGGCGCCAATGACATCTCGCCCGTGATCCGATTGCAACCCGGCGATCTTCTCAAGCGCATCTGCTGGGGCACGAGCGGACGTGCCTATGAGCGATTGGTCAGCGCGCTGGACCGTCTCCAAGCCACCACGATCAAGACCAATATTCGCGCCAGCAAGAAAAGCCGCGAGACGACTTTCTCCTGGATCGACAGCTATACCCACCTGGTGGACGAGCGGACACAGCGGTCGCTGGGCATGGAAATCACCTTGTCGAAATGGTTTTTCGATGGCGTGATGGACAAGCGCAACGTGCTATCAATTTCTCCGCTCTATTTCGAAATCACCAGCGGCCTGGGCAAATGGCTCTACCGGGCATCGCGCAAACATGCCGGCGGCCATGGCGCGGACGGCTTTACTATCGGTTTCGAAACGCTCCACCAGAAAAGTGGAAGCGAGAGCAGCTTTCCCGTGTTCAAACGAAAGCTGCTCGATCTGGCGCGCTTCAACGATCTGCCAGACATCAGCCTGGAAGTCATTGATGGCGACAGTGCAAAGCCCAAGCTGAAGATGGTGATGCGACGCCATCTGGAAGACAAGACCCGGCGCCTTCGCCCGGCCCCCCTCCCCTCTCTTGCTGCATCAGATCGCTCGCAGCGAACCGATCACACGGCCGATGACATGATCGACCCGCGGCTGGCGCAGGGCCTCATCGCGAACCTCTCGCGAGGTCTTCGCGTGGCGCGTGAGCCTGAGCCGGATACGGCAGGCCGCAGCCCTCTAAATCCACGCCGGTCCCCCGCCCCTGCTTCGCCCCCCCGCGCCAACAAGGTGTTGGACGGTGACGTTTATGCCGCCATCCGAACGGACTTCCCCGGCTGGGATTATGACGAGTTGATGCGGCGGTTCGACGCCTTCCTCGGTTCGAATCCAGACGAACTGCCGCGCAACTATTCCAAGCGCTTCTATGGCTTCGTCAAAGAGCATCATCGTCGCAACAAATATCGGCTTTAGCTCATTGCGTTAAATCGAACGTAGCTGGCCGCTGTCGCTGTTGACTGCGCGGCTCCGGCGGGAAAGAGAATTTGCCTCTGCCCGATCATCTGGGCTCTCATCCTTCAACGTGTTTTTGGAATCGCGTCGCGTTTGAGTCGATTTGGAGTCTGAACGTGGCGACGCCTGTCCGGGGAAGGAAGAGGAATGCCGTTCCAGGCCCCAATCCTGTGCTTCCCGGTGGCCCCCGTCCAATCCGCGTGCCCCCACCGGGGCTCAATATCAGTCGGGCTGCATGATTCCGAAAACACGATGGAAAGGTCCGTCTAGCCCGCTCAACAATAGAGCGCCGCAGAATGATGCATATTTCCTGATAGATATATGCTTGAGCACGGCGGCGGGACGCGAGGCGTGTCGTTTTGTCGTGTTATCAGAATCGAAAAAGCACGGTGCCAGCCTCGGCGGCGAGGGGCCTGCAATTATTTGCCGGATGTCTTCGTTGAGCCATTCGCATATCTGCCCCCTGCCCCAAGGGCGCTTAGCGGAGCTGCGTCAAACTTGCGGCCCCGTCCCTCAGCCCGTTCGCTAATCTTGACGCCAGATTTTGCACAATCCGCCTTGGGTGATCGACGCGTGCTGATTCGACCAGCAAGGCTGGGCTCGGCGTGCATTGACCCTCGCTAGGTGCCGATCCTGCGCGCAAGGCATTCACGCCGAAATGCCTAAAGTGACTCCCCAGTGTCTCCGTCCGACCAAGGAAAAGGTGCATCATCGGACGATAGCGGATCATCGTGCATGCGGAGCATGATGTCCGAAGGAGCGGCGACGGGGATCGCATAGCTGCGATAGCTTGCCTGCCCAGTGCGTTCGATAAGCAGGCCGGCCTCGGTCGCGATCGTCAGCAACTTGATGGCGCCTGCAACGGTGAGGCCAAGTGCTTTTGCCACATTGCCGCTGGTGATGCGGGGGCGTGCCATGGCGAGGTACAGGACATCCTTGAGCCGTCCGGGACGCCGTCGGGCTTCGATAAACTGCGTCGCGCGTGCCGCGAAGGCGCGTAACCGAAGTTCAAGATCGAGCTGAAGCTGCGTGCCCTGTGTGATCGCAGCGAGCCAGAATTGCTCCAACGCCTCTCCATGCGCTCGTTGCCAGGGACGTTGAATGCGCTCCAGGCCCATGGCGATCAGTCCGCCGCTTGACCCGGTCCAACGGCCCGGACCCCAGCGGTCGCCAATCAGTACACTGGCGACCAAGTCGCCTCGTCCAAGCGGCGCGTGTACACGCCACAGCCGGGCCATATGCGCGCTGCCCAGCAGGGGAGGGGAGGGGAGGAACTGAGCGATATCGCTTTGCCACGCCTTAACGCGCGGCTGCATCTCCAGAGGGTCCGCATAAGGAAAAGCAGAGGCGTGCGTCGGCGGGACGCCCAGCCATTCCAGAACAGCAAGACTGTCTTGAATCAGCGCGTCCAGCGTTATGGGAGTATCGACCGTTTGTCGGCTGCGGCTCAGGTCGAAGGCCGTGGTGGAGACCGTACCTCGTCCATCGACACGGACATCCGCCTCTTGCAATGGCATATGATCCAGCCGCGCCAAAGCCTGCCGTTCGGCAATTTGCGCACGAACACGAAAAGCGGCGCGAACGGGACTGAGTTTGCGTCGCTCTTCGAGCCGCTCCAGGCTGGACTGGGCGGTCGCATAGGAAAGGAGTGTCTGATATACAGAATCGTCCATAAAGACGATTTAAACATATAATGACATTTATGTCCATATTGCCGTGGATTAGTGTGTACTATTAAACGATAATCGGCGTATAGAAAATATGCGTGGTGGCGCTCTTCCGTTCGATCTGCCCGGCTCCAGCATATCCCGACCATTCATTCGGCCGGCTTGCCCACGGGCACGCTAGCGGGCGGCAACAGCGAGCGGTCGATGCGTTCCATTGATCGCTGTCGTCTGATTTTCGATAGCCGAGGGCGGGATGCGCTCCTTATGGTCGAGGTAATGACCCAGTTTGGCTCCGCCCCTGACCTCGCAGCGCAAGCCCCTGCCTCCGTCGCGCCGAAAAATGGCGCGGAAGCTGCCGTCCGAATGCTCCAAGCGCATGGCGTGCGTCACATCTTCGGGCTGTGCGGGGACACAAGCCTGCCATTTTACGATGCTCTCGCCCGGCTCGATCACGGGATGGAGCATATCCTCGTGCGGGATGAGCGCAGTGCCGCCTATATGGCGGATGCCTATGCGCGGGTCACCGGCAGGGTCGGGGTATGTGAGGGGCCAAGCGGGGGAGGGGCGACCTATATCTTACCGGGCGTCATTGAGGCGAATGAATCCTCGGTCGCGCTGCTCGCCATCACCTCCGACGTGCCGGTAACAGCGCGCGGGCGCTATCCGCTGACCGAACTTGACCAGCGCGCACTGTTCGCGCCGCTTACCAAATGGAATGCGGTGGCGGATCATGTTGAACAGATCCCGCATCTTTTCCGCACCGCCTTTCGTGCGGCCACCACGGGGCGGCCGGGCGCGGCGCATATTGGCCTACCCCATGATCTGCAAAAGCAGCAGGTTGCGATGCCGGACATCTGGGCCGATCCACGCCATGCCTTCTTTCCTGCCTATCGTACTGGTCCAGACCCGGATCTGGTCAATGCCGCAGCGGACGTGATCCTGGGGGCCGGACGGCCTGCCTTTGTCTGCGGTGGGGGCGTCATCCTTTCCGGTGCATCGCAGCCATTGATTGAACTCGCCGAACTGCTTGATGCTCCCGTCGCATCGACAGTCAGCGGTCAGGGGGTGATCGGCGACGATCATCCGCTCGCCGTGGGAGTTGTCGGCGCCAATGGCGGCACCGATGAAACGCGGGAGGCTATTGCGGGCGCGGATTTGGTGATCTTTGTGGGGTGCCGTGCCGGATCGACCACCACCGAACATGGCACTGTACCCGCCTGCCATATGCCGATCGTCCATATCGACATCGACCCGATGGTCGTGGCGGGCAATTATCGCGTGGAAGCAGGTATCGTCGGCGATGCGCTGCTTTGTCTGTCGGCGCTGCGGATCGAAATTGAGCGACGGCTTGCCGGCGCACGAAGGCATAGCGGCGCGGCTGAACGACTGGCCATGCTCAAGACCGCAAAGCTGGCAGCCTTTGACCGGCTGGCGCTCTCGACCGAACTGCCGATCCGGCCCGAGCGTGTGCTGGCGGCACTTCAGGCGGCACTTCCAGAAGACGCGATCATCGTTGCCGATCCAGGCACGCCCTGTCCTTATTTCGCGGGCCATTTCCGGTTCAATATCACCGGTCGCCGGCTCATCACCAACCGTGCACATGGGGCGCTTGGCTTCTCGCTTCCCGCATCGGTCGGCGCACAGATCGGTGCGCCTGACCGCAAGGTGGTGGCGGTGATGGGAGACGGCAGCTTCGGTTTCGCGGTCGGGGAACTGGAAACGATCGTGCGCAAGGGGCTGCCCATCACCTTGATCGTCTTTTCCAACGCCTCCTTCGGCTGGATCAAGGCGAGCCAGAAGGACGGCTATGGTGAACGCTATTACTCGGTCGACTTCAACCGGACCGACCATGCACGCATCGCAGAGGCTTACGGCATCAAAGCCTGGACGGTAGCCGACCCGCTCGAACTCGAGGGTGTCGTGCGGCAGGCAGTGGCGCATCAGGGGCCGACCCTGATCGATGTGATTGCGCAGCCACTGGAACAGTCGGCCGTGCCAGTCAGCAAATGGATGGGATGATGAGGGCGATCGCCAGCAGAAGCGATCCGGGTCAAAAGCCGCATTTTTTCGGAGCAGGATAATGAATCGTAGAAATTTCATAGGGTTATCCATGGGCGCCTTAGCGGCCGGCGCAGCGCGGGCGACTGATGTTCCGCTGGGGCGCAAGGGGGTGATGCTGATGAATCGCATTGCGCCCTCTATCTCCAAGTTGATGATCGCCAACCTGGATGGCAGCAACGAACGCAATCTGCTGGCCGACACCATGTTCGAATATAATGGTTCGCTTACGCCCGACGGCCAGTGGCTGCTTTTCACGTCGGAACGGCGCGGAGATGGTCAGTCTGACATCTTCCGGGCACGCCCCGACGGCACAGGAATTGCACCGATCATCACGACCGACAGCTTGGACGATGCCGCCATGCTGTCCCCCGATGGGCGTACGCTCGCCTTCGTCTCTACGCGCGACGGTTATCGGGCCAATATCTGGCTACAGGACCTGTTCACCGGCCGCACCCGGCAGTTGACCGGCGTGGGCGATGTGCATGGCGAGGATCTCTATCCTGATTGCTATTTCCGGCCGGCCTGGTCGCCGGATGGTAAATGGCTGGCTTTTTCCAGTGATCGCAACACGCGATGGACCGGGCATGACAAGGGCCATGGCTGGGAACATACGCAGGAACTGTCCATCTACATCATCCGCCCCGACGGCACCGGCTTCCGCAAGGTCGCGTCGAAGCCCGGCTATTGCCTCGGCTCACCCAAATGGTCGCCGGACGGCAAGCGGATCGTCTTTTACGAAATGACGGTGGAGGCGACCTGGGGCGCCCGCCGGCCCAATTATGTCGGCAAAACGCCGTCGCAGATCATATCGATTGATGTCGCTACGGGCGAACGGGTGGAACATAGCAGCGGGGTAGACCTGAAGCTGCAACCCCAATTCCTCAGCAAGAGCGAGATCGGCTATCTGGTCAAATATGGCCCGAATGAAGGGTTGGCCTACACGTCCGACCGGCCTGCGCAAAAACAGAGCTTCATCCGTTCGCCGAGTTGGACGCCCGATGGCAAGTCGGTCATCTACGAAAAAGTGTCTTTCAAGCCGATCCGGCCGCTCTATAAGCCGCTCTTCAGTTGGGACAAGG
Source organism: Sphingobium sp. C100 (assembly GCF_000508185.1). Classification (GTDB taxonomy): domain Bacteria; phylum Pseudomonadota; class Alphaproteobacteria; order Sphingomonadales; family Sphingomonadaceae; genus Sphingobium. Next base: position 23,691 of record NZ_AYOY01000209.1, read on the forward strand.
ACTATGACTATCGTCATGTCGACGTCTTCCCGCTGCTTTCGCGCGACGGCTGGATCGTCTTCACCGAAAAGCAGCTTGGCAACAGCTCAGTCTGGATCATGCGCCCCGATGGTTCGGAAAAGCGCAAGATATTTGAATCGAGCGGGCGCGGATTGGATGAAAGAAAGGTGCAGATGGGCCTGGCTGGCGCATTCCAGCCCTGCTGGTCGCCCGATGGTGAATGGATCGCCTTTGGCCTGGGCTATTGGTTCAATGAGCGCAGCACGATGACGGCGGCGCTCTGGCGCGTGCGTCGCGACGGCACCGGCGCTGAGCAACTGACCGACGGCTCGCTCCATTCCGGCTTCCCCAGTTATTCGGCCGACGGCAAGGAAATCGTTTTCCGCGTGTGGAGCGAAAGTGAGAAGGGGCTACGCGTCCTCAATCTCGACACGCGCAAGACCCGCGTGTTGACCACCGGACTCGACAATCTTCCCGGCTGGTCCCCGGACGGCAAGCGCATCGTCTTCACCCGCAAGCGCGAGGACGGGAATTTCGACATCTATACGATCAAGCCGGATGGTTCTGGCCTGTTCCGCTGCACGGACCATCCCTCCAGTGACGGCCATGCGGTCTGGTCGCCTGACGGACGGATCATGTGGAGTGGCTCACAACATGGCTTCCGCGATGAAGCTGCCCTCTACGACCAGACGTTCCAGCAATATGGCCAGATCTACGTCATGAATGCCGACGGATCTGACAAACGGCTGCTGACCGACAGCAAGTGGGAGGATTCCATGCCGCTATATCTGTTCGACGCCACATAGGGCAGGGGGGCTCGCGCGGGATATATGGCCCCGGAGCGAACCGGGGCCATTTCTGCGCGAAGGGGTACTATTGCCCGTCCAGCTGTGTCATCATGTCGCGGACACCGTTCAGATAGCCTTGTTCAGCGCAGCCTTTCTTCGCGGTCGTGGCTGTCGCTTCATAGCTGTCATAACCATAGGCGGCGTCGTCGACCACAAAGCGCAACGGTCCGAACGTCAATGCGACGATCCATGTCTGGGTAAGCGGCGATCTGCGGTGCAGCTTCTCGCCCAGCGCCGGCGTGATATTTGCGTCGGTCTGCACCAAGGCCAGGTCGCCGATGCGGATCACGCCCATTTCCAGCTTCACCGGCTCCGTGTCCCGGTCCTTAAAGTTGCACGCAGGCAGCTTTGAATCTGCCGTATAGGCGCAGCGGTCTGGCAGGTTGAAGGGGCTGGTCGCCTTGCCCGGACAGACCAGCGCCTTTGCAGCGCCGCCGATCACGATGCCGTCACTCCGCATCGCAAGGTCGCGACTGACCGCCAGCGCTTCCTCCGCCAGAATCGTGCCATAGCTTTGCATGAGCTGTCGGGCATGGTCGGCTCGCTGCGGCTCTGGCGTATCCTCCGCGCGATAAAGCGGAACACCCGCTGCGCCAATCGTGAACAGCGCTGGCGCGCCGCCGCTACGCTCCTCGATCAGGCGCGCCGCGACGCCCGGTACGTCACCGCTGATGGCCGATTTCATGGCCATGGCGATCACCGGTTCGAAGGCGTAGTTCAACAGATAGGCGATCGGCCTGCCGTCCAATGTTTCGAATTTGACCACGCCCAGGCTGTGATCGATGGGCTCGGTTCCCGTGCGATCGACATCCGAGATATAGCGCCCATGGGCCGGCGACCACATGTTGCGATTGCCAACCAGATGTGCCGTTCCTTTGCCCACGCCCAGCTTGGCGGGTTGCATCTGCGCCAGGGCCTGATGGACAGCGGCCAAAGCGGCCTTCGTCACCTGCGCGACATATTCGGGCGATCCGGGCAGGATGATGCCAACCGCATTGGGATCCACCCGGATGACATTGTGTGTATGGGTAGTGCCCAGCAATATGCGTTCGCGTGGCACCTTCGCCTCTGCGGCCACGCGCGCGATGATGTCCTGCGCGACCGGCGCGCTGATCGTGGGCACGTCCGCGATGATCAATATGGCCCTACTGCCCTCGCTCTCAATCGACACCGCCCGCAGGAAGACGCGCGAGTCGATCGTCGTGAACGGGGCGGGGAGGTGATCGAGCGGCGGCGTGATGTCGATTCGGGCCGCTCCCACCCTCAACGGCGTGGAGGCTTGGGCCTGCGCCGGCGGCGCGGCCGTCGCCATGGCCAAGCTCGCCAGGCCGAGCAGCGTAGCCTGCAACATGTCCTTCATTCTCTTTCTTCTCCCTTTCATTGCATCCTTCCGTTCATTGGGCGCTCCGCGCTGTCATGCCATGCCCGGCGTCGGGCGAGAGACGGATGAACCAGAGGAGCGAGAGCAGCGAAAGCGCGCCGATCAGCATGAAGGACCATCCGACGGCCGGGCCATCGGGCGCCGTCAGCCCCCTTGCCGTCACGAACAGGTAGACGCTGGCCGCCGCCATTGCGGTCGAGACTGATTGCATCAACTGCTGCACCATCGCCGATGTCGTCGTTGCCCGGCCCATCTGGTCATCGCGCATGTCTGCAAAGGCGAGGCCGGATGTGCTCGTAAATTGCAGGGCGCGGAAAAATCCACCCACACCCAGCGCCAGCATCACCAGCGCGTGCGGGGTGGCGGGCGAGAAAAGCCCATAGGTCATGAAGATAGCGCAGGTAATCGCGCCATTGACGATCAGCACAGGGCGGAAACCGAAATGATGAAGGATCGGCGGCGCCACGGTCTTCATCAGCAACGATCCGACCGCCGTCACAAAGGTCAGCAGGCCCGTCTGTAGCGCAGAAAGGCCAAAGGCCAGCTGGAACATCATCGCCAGAAGGAAAGGGGTCGCGCCGGGGATCAGCCGGAAAAAGGCGCCGCCGACCACCGCCGCCCGAAAGCTCGCGACCCTGAACAGCGAAAGGTCGATGATCGCGTCGGTGCGGCGCCGGGCATGACGCCAATAGAGCAACAGGGCGACCACCGTCGTCGCGAGGCAGCCGGCGAGCCGGGCAGGGGGCACTTCATCCTGCATCACGCTGTCGAGCGCATAGATGAGAGAAGCCATGGCGCTTCCCATCATCAGGCTGCCACGCCAGTCTATGGGCGTCACGCTTTGCCGCGGTATGTCGGGCACGAAGGCGCGGACCAGTATCAGGGCCACTGCGGCGACGGGCAAGTTCAGAAAGAAAATCCAGTGCCAGCTCATTAAGGTGACGACCGCGCCGCCCAGCAATGGCCCTGCCAGCGGACCGAACTGCGAAGGCATGGTAAGCGCCGACAGAGCGCCGACCAGCTCATGCCTTGGGGTGCTGCGCAACAGGATCAGCCGTCCGACCGGTGCAACCATCGCGCCGGCACAACCCTGCACCAGGCGTGCAGCGATCAATTGCGTCAATGTCTGTGCCAGGCCGCAGGCGGCTGAGGACGTGGCGAAAATGAGGATCGCTGCCATCAGGACGCGCTTGGCGCCGAAGTGGTCCGCGAGCCATCCCGAGACGGGGAGGAAAACGACCATCGCCAGCAGATAGGCGGTTATGACGATGCTGAGCCGCAACGGTGCGACGCCCATCTCACGGGCCATGGCGGGGAGCGCGGTCATCACCGAACTGGCGCTCAGGCTCGCCATCAGCAGGGCGGTTCCGACGATCGATGGAATGACCCACCCCCGCACCAATCGCCCCCGCCGATCATCCTGTGTGCTCCCGTCCATCCCAGGCTCCGGATCCTGGTCCGTGGCGCCGCCGCCCTGGCGGGTCATGACCGGGCAGCGGCGGCAGCGCCGAACTTCATTCCGCCGCCGGCGCGATCAGCATCATGGCGCCGCCGGTATGGGAAATGGGCGCATGATAAACGCTGTTGATGACGTTCACCGGCCCTTCGACCGCGCCGCGCATCGCCAGCCAGGTCATGAGTTCCAGCCCCTGCGCACCTGCCAGGTCGACGATCTCGTCATTGCTATAGCGGGTCAGCGCGATCGGATCATGCTCTATCCTGTCCATGGTCAGCCGGTCGAAAGGTTCGTTGATCTTCCCGAAGACGCCCAATTCATGCGACAGGCCGCCGCTGCCCACGATCAGCACGCGGCTGTCCCCCGCGAAAGAGGCGACAGCCTTCCCGATCGCCTGTCCCAACTTGTAGCAGCGCAGCGCGGTGGGGAGGGGCGGCTGCACCGCGTTGATGACGACCGGAATGGTCGTCACCGGCACGTCATGATCTGGAAAGAGCAGGTCTAGTGCGGTGATGCCGGCATGATCGAACAGCATTTCGCGGCACACGCTCATGTCGAACTCATCGGCGACCAGCGACTGGATGATGTGCCAGGACAATTCGGGCGCGCCGCGAAAGCGCCGGGGCTCGGGTTGCCCCCAACCTTCGTCGGCATTGTCATAATGGTGCGCCGCTCCGATCGCGAAGGTCGGCATGTTATCGAGCGCGAAATTGAGGCCATGATCGTTGTAGAGGACGATCGCAACGTCGGGCCGCATTTTGCGCAACCATTCATGCACGGGCACATAGGCTTCGAAAAAGGGCGCGAAGGGCACGTCCTTCTGCTTGGCCGCGGCGATTGTCCGCCCGATCATCGGCACGTGCGACGTGCCAAGCCCACCCACGATCCGGGCCATTAAATTTCCTCCACTTTCTTCACTCGGTCCAGTTTGGCCAGGAAATACATGTTGCCGCCCAATTCGAAGAGGCGCGGCTTGTCGCGCGCAACCACCGCCGCGATCTCCTCCTCGCCCAGCCCATAGCGCGCGCAATAGCCGCGTTCGTCGCTTGCGAAGGCTACCCTGTTTTCGGCGCGATTGAGACTATGACACATCTTGTTGAGCGCATAACCGCCAAGGGCTGCGTCCAGGTTGAATTTGCCAGGTTGGGGCTTGGTCATGGGAATTTCTACTCGTCGCAAGAGGGCGGAGGATGCGGGCGCACCCTCCGCCTGGAGGTCACATCTTCAACTTAACGCCTGCGGTCCAGTAGCGACCGCGCGGATCATCGCCGACCGCATAGCCGTCACGCAGGCCCGCGCGCGTGCCATTGCCAGTGAATGCGCCGATCGGCGGTTCGGCGTCGAACAGGTTCTGGACGTTCACATAAAATTGCGCGTCGCCCCAACGCGATTTGACGTCCCACGCAATGTTGACGCTGGTCGTCGCAAAGGCGTCCAGATGATTGCTTCCGGGCGCCCAGACGCCTTCGTTGGAAATCTTCATCGCGTTGCGCCAGCGTTCCATGATGTCGATCGACACATTGTCTGTCGGCTTGAAGCGCAGGAAGCCGGTCAGGCGCACCGTCGGCGTCGCTGCAAAGCCGATCGGCCCAAAGGCGGCGCCGGCCTGATCGCGGCTTGCGACATTGGGCTGCCGGAACCAGAGATGCGGCTGATAGGCGCCCAGCAGGCGCAGGTTGAACGGCCGCCCGAACAGATGGTCGTTATAGTTGATCTCCAGATCCGCGCCCCAGGTCTTGATCTCGGAGATATTGAACAGGCCGTTATAGACTGCGGTCCAGGCATTGGTCGCTGACGTGTCGGTGAAGCTGCCCGGTCGCCGTTGCAGGTCGCAGTAGGGCGATGTGCCGCCGCTGGTGTAACAGGCCGCCTGAAACGCGACGTCGCCGCCATTGACCGCCAGGATCGCGTCGCTGACCTCGATCTGGTAGCCATCGAGTGCCAGGCTGAGCTTGGGAACGGGTTTCCACACCACGCCGCCGGTCAGGGTCTTGCCGATTTCCGCTTTCAGTTCAGGATTGCCGCCGTTGATGGAGGGGATCGTCGGGCTTTCGCCGGTCAGCAGATCGGTGCCCACGACATTGACGATGAAGCGTTCGGCGAACAGTTCATAGAGGGTGGGCGCGCGGATGTCGCGGGACCATGTGCCGCGGAAACGCAGATTGTCGGTCAGATGCCAGTCGCCGCCCAGCTTCCACGTTACATAATCGCCGCTGGTATTATAGCGGGTGAAGCGCACCGCACCATTGAGGTTGAGCGACTTGGCGATGAAAGAATCCTTGAGCAGCGGAATATCGACTTCCCCTGCCACTTCCCAGACCGTCTGGCTGACCTTGTCCTGTGCGGGAAGGGTCAGATAATATTGGGTCTGGTTGGCGCTGCAATTGTACCGCAGCCCGGTGCAGTCGACCAGATCGTCTGACGTCGCGTCGGACTCTGCTTCGAACGATATTTTGCGCCACTCGGCGGATAGCGCGACGTTGAGCGGCCCGGCCCAGGTGTCGAAGGGCGATCCGGCAACATGACCCGAAATATCGTCCATGACTGTCACCGCGTTATAATGGGTCGTGCCATATATATAATCGAGCGATGCGGCGCCGGCGGCGGTCGGCCCGAACGGGTTCAATGGCACGCAGTCGCCATAAGCGGCGGGATTGGCGAGTGAGGCCTGGCAGACAATCTGTCCCGTCGCCGGACTGATGACGGCGTCCAGCGCAGCGGCGAGATGCTGCTGGTTCAAGTTGTTTTCGACCGTGGTCTTCAGCTTCGCGCGGCCATGGACATAATCCACCCCCCAATCGAACGACCCCAGCTTGCCGGCCAACCCGGCGGTGGCCACCCATTGATCGGAATTGGAGATCGCATGTTGCCGCCGGTCCTCGCCTTCGCTGAAGGTGTTGCGGTAACGGAAGGTGCTGCCTCCGGCCGACAAAGCGGACTGGATTTCGGATGATAGAAAGGGGTTGTCGCTGGTCAGCGTTACATTGTTCAGCCGCACATATTCGGCATAGTTTTCGTTGCGCTTGAACGTGCCGGCGAACTGGACATAGGCGCGCACAGTGTCGGAGACATCATAATCGAGCCGTGCGAACAATTGGTGCGATCGCAACGGCTGGAGCAACGAGGAATCCCAGCTGCCGCCGTCACCGCCCACCTGTAATGCCGACGTGCCTGTCGATGTGCCGTTGACGAAGGGACTGAGCACGCCATTGCTCTTGAAGACCTGACCCGCAAGCGGACCGGTGGTGATGATGCCGCCGGCGGGATAATCTTTCTGCCGCAAGTTGCTGTAGAGTTGGAACGGATTTGATTCCGTACCCGCGCCAGCGACGCCAACCAGGTTCATCCATTGGCGGTCGGACCGGCGCAGGATGCCCGATCCGTCATGATATTGGTAGCTGGCCTCGACATGCGCGCGATCGCCCAGTTCCGTGCCCCACGCGATGCCTGCGTCGATCTGCCGCGCGTCGCCATATTCGGAAATGCCTGAACTCGCTTCCAGCTTCAGGCCATTGAAATTGCGATTGAGGATATAGTTGACGACGCCCGACACGGCGTCGGAACCATAGACTGCCGACACGCCACCTGTTACCACATCGACGCGCTGGACCAGCATTTGCGGCACCAGATCGACGTCGACCGCGCCGTTGAACAGCGTCGGCGGGATGCGCAGGCCATCCATCAGCACCAGGGTGCGGGTAATGCCCATGTTGCGCAGGTTGAGCTGGTTGGCTGAACCATTGCCGCCCGATGCGCTGCCTCCCGTGCTGGGATTGCTGCCCGCGCCGCGCGATCCGGCGAAGACGGGCAGCACGTTGAGCGCATCTGCCAGGTTTGCGCCCGGCTGGGTGGACAGAAGGTCGCTCGTCTGGATAACCGTCACGGGGGAGGGGCTGCTGTCGCCATTTTTGACGACGCGCGATCCAGTGACGACGATGTCGGCAATGCTTGGAGCGGATGCCTCGTTGGCGGGGGGGCGAGGCTTTTGGGGCGCGCTATCCTGTGCCTGGGCTATGCCGCTCAGCGACAGTAGCGAAGACCCTGCCAGCAGGGCCAGATGGTGACGTGACAATTTCATATCCCCTCCGTGAAAATGACGCCGATGCCAATCTCTTGCTGCATTCGGCGGCTGGTCTGATGTGCCGGCGTAACTCTGGACGCTTCGGGCAGCGCCATTCTATGCCTTGGTTGGTTTGGTAAGGCTCATTGGATTGCTGCGGCCAGCGATAGGCTTCGGTGCAGGATCGGTGATTTTCGGTCGGATATGCGCGCTGGCCTGGGTCAGTCCTGCGCCTCGATGACCTTGGGCGACCATTTGGGGCGCATCAGGATCACGTTGGCCGCGGCCCCCAGCACAAGGAAGAGGACGATGACTTGCATGGGCAGGTCGTAGCTGCCGCTGATGTGCAGCAGCCATCCCGACAGGCTTGCGGCAAGGCCCCCCGACAATCCCGCCGCGACATGCTGCACCCCCACCACCATGCCGATCGCTGGTCGCGGGATCAGCGTGACCTTGGACAGGGCGAGATTGTTTGCGCTGGCCAGGCCCAGGCAGGAGAGCGAGAAGATATTCCAGAACAACGCCATTTCCAGGCTGCTGCTATAGGCGCCCAGCAGGACGGTCGTGGCCCCCGCGAAGCCCGCTACCACGAATATCTTGCGCGTGACGACCGGGTCGCCGCCGCGTTCGATGATGCGATCGGCCGCCCAGCCCGCGATCACCGCGACGATCGCGATGCCCGCGAAGCTGAAGAAGGTGTAGGCGCCCGACTGGGTGAGCGAAAGCCCGCGGCTTTCCACCAGATAGGCCGGCATCCAGGTCATGCAGTAGAAGGTGAAATAGCCGTAGCAGAAATTGACGATCATGCCGCCCCACACGACCGGCGAGGTGATGATGTTACGGAACGGTACGGTAGCGGCTCTGCGCATGACCGCGGCCATTTCTTCTTTCCTGGGAAAATCATTGCGCACGAACAGGGTCCAGGGCACGAGCCAGATGAGGCCGAGCAGGCCGGTGATGACGAACATCGCGCGCCAGTCATAGGCGATGATCAACCATGCGGCGACGGGCGCGCCGACGGCGGTGCCGACCTTGTTGCCCATGGCGAACAGGCCGATCGCCGTTCCGGTGTGCCGTTCGGGTACATTGTGGCGGATCCAGCGATAGCTGGCGGGCATTACCACGGCCTCGGTCGCGCCCACGATGAGCCGCATGACAAACAACCCGACGAACGCCGTCATCAATCCAGCGGCGGCCGTCGCGAAACACCATAGGGCAAAGCAGATGGCATAGGGTGTCTTCACGCCATAACGATCGACGATCCATCCCATCGGGATCTGGGCGCAGGCATAGGCCCAGAAGAAAGCGGAACCCACCAGACCGCGATTGACATCGGACATATGGAAGTGCGCGATGAAATCCTTGTTGGCGATGGCGGAAGAAATGCTCGCGCGATCGGCATAGGCGATCAGCACGCCGACACTCAGCAGCAGCAATATGTTCCAGTGAGCCGTCCCCTGCCGCTTGTCCGGGATCGCTGTCCCGGACTTTTCGGGCGCGACGCCGTCGATGCTGCTGCTCATGCGATCCCTCCTTATGCGATCCTTTGGGACCGGCAGTTATGATTATTGGGGCATGGTCGGGCGTCATGCGGGGATTGACCAGTCAATCTGATGTTCCGGTCGATCATTTTTCCGTTCGCGCATCGCAAAACGGACAATACCCGTCGTCCCTTGGGACGACGGGTACATCAGCATTGCCTCTGTAATATTGGGATCAGTAATCGAACCCGACGGTCACGCCATAAGTGCGCGGCGCGCCGCTATAGCCGTTATCGCCACTGTTGGTGGCGCTGATCTGGCTACGATAGAAGGCGTCGGTCAGGTTTTTGCCCCATAGCCGGACATAGAATGCGTCGCCCGGTTCCTTCCAGGTGAGGGACGCATCCACGGTGTTGTAGCTTGCCTGCTTCACCCGTTCGTCGGCGGTCGCCACGAAGCCGTCATTATAATAATAGTTACCGGCCAGCGTGAAGGTGCCTGCGCTCGTCGGGATATCCAGGCTGCCGCCCAGGCTGAAGGTGATTTCCGGCGTGTTCTGCAGTCGGTTGCCCGACGCGTCGCCACGCAGCAGGCAATTGCCGCCAAGCTGTGCCGTTGGTGCGCCAAATGTACCCAGACAGGCGGTATTGGCGACTGTCTGGCCGGTCTGGCTATCGACATAGCTATAATCGGACGGGGAGAATTCGGCCGCGACGGGGTAGGGGACGGAGATGATCGCGTCGGTAAATTCATTATACCGCGCATGGGTCCAGTTGAAGCCGCCGAACAGGCGCAGATTATCGGTGACCTGGAAGGTCAGATCCGCGTCGACGCCATAGATTTTGGCGCCCTTGCGCGCATTATAGACATTGTTGACGCCGGCAATGACCTGGATGACCTGCACGGCCGACTGGTCGTAATAATAGCCCGCGACGTTCAGGCGCACCTTACGGTCGAACAGGTCGGTCTTGGTGCCGATTTCATAGGCATCGACGACCTCTGGCTCCAGCACATTGAAGGGCGTGGCGATCTGCGGGACAAAGGTGCCGCTGCGAAACCCGCGATTATAGCTCGCATAAGCCATGACTTCGGGCGAAAACCGGTGATCGATCGACACGCGCCAGGTCAGCTTGTCGAAATTGCGCTTCTGCGGCCCATAGTCGGTCGTGGTCGTAACACCGCTATTGCCGTTATAGGTGATGCGCGTCGCGTCGATGTCGCGCTTGTCATAGGTATAGCGGATACCGGCGGTGATCTTCGTGCCGCCATCCAGCTGATAGGTGCCGTCCGCGAAACCGGCGATCGATTCCAGGCCGATATCGGTGAAATCGTCTGAATAGCCATTGTCGCCAAAGGTCGTCAGGCCCGTCGTGCGCCCCGGATATTGTCCCGCGCTGCTCTTCATGTAAAAGCCGCCGACCACCCAATTGAACGGACCGTCATTGTCGGAAATCAGGTCGATTTCCTGGGTGAATTGCTTGTCGCGATTTTGATTGTCGATGCGCAGGCGGGGCAGCACGGTTCCGTCGGGATCAAAATAGGTGCGCAGGCTGGTCTTGCGATAGGCCGTGATGCTGCGCAAATTCATCCCACCCAGTTCCTGGTCGATGGTCAGGCCGACGCCCTTCTGCCGCCCGCGCAATGTCGGGTCGAAGTCGGAATAGATGTCGCGCTGCGGGTCGCCGCCTAGCGATTTGATGACCTCGGGCACAACCTGGCCCGCGCTGTTGCGGCTGAAGGTGACAAAAGCGGGGTCCGCCGCCTCGCGGCCGAAATAGTCGCCCGACAGCAGGATCGACGTGGTGTCGCCTGGTTCCCACAATAGTTTGGCGCGCATTGAATAGGTGCGGTCGGTCTGGATATCGTTGCCGGTAAAGACATTCTGGCCATAACCGTCGCCGCGATTTTCATATTGGCCTGACAGGCTGAAGGCGAGAGTAGGCGCCAGTCCGCCGGACACGAAGGCGGCGGCGCTGGCCGTATCATAATTGCCATAGCCGAACCGGGCCGACGCGGTATAGTCGTAGCTGGGTTTGTTGGTCGTGATCTGGATGAGGCCGCCGGTCGCGTTACGGCCGAACAGGGTTCCTTGCGGTCCCTTGAGCACAGCGACTTGCTCGACGTCGAACAGCGACTGGAGCGCGCCGATCGCCGATCCATAATAGACGCCATCGACATAAACCGCGACCGGGTTCTCGATGCCCGCGCCCTGGCCGGTAGCGCCGACGCCGCGGATGCGCGGCAGGCCAAAGCCGCCTGCGGCCGTGGTCACATTGAGCGCGGGAACTGCCGCGCGCAGATCTTCGGTGCTGGTGACGCCCGATGCGGCAATGTCCTGGCTGCTCAAAGCCGTGATCGCGACCGCGACATTCTGCGCATTTTCAGCGCGCTTCTGCGCCGTCACGATGATTTCCGACACGCCGTCGGCCGGAGCCGCACCGCTTGTCTGCGCGGCAGGCGGCTGCGTGGGCTGGGCAAAAGCCGGCGTTGCCGCCAGTGCGCAAACCGATAGGCCGCCCATCAAGGTGGCTATTGAAAACTTGTAGCGACGCACAATGTGTCCTCCCCATGTTGCGCTTTTTATCGCAAACCCATTGAACGAGTTTGTGCGCGATAATTAGGAGATAAGATATTCACGCGCTTATAAGAAAGCGGGCGGGAGACTATCAATTCCCGCCCGCGTGCGAGCCTGATATTACCCCAGCGTTCCCGTGACCTCATCGAAGAGTTCATCGACCGACAATTTGCGCGGGATGATTTTCTGTTCGAACGCCCATTCGATGGCGAGCTGGAGTCCTTTGCGATTGGCCTCGACGCCCAGCGGTGGGAAGGGGTCGGGCACGCCACCCTCGGTCAGCGCGCGACTGTCCGCGATCATGCGGTAGATTTCGCGCACCACGTCGGGTCGGTTCTTCGCAATGTCCTGATGGACGACGAAGACATGGTTGATCGGAACGACACCCTCGCGGGCGAACCAGTCCCTAGCCGCATTATAGGGGTCTGGGACCAGCCGCTCGACCCGCGGATCCTTGGGCAGATCGACGCCCTGAAGCGTGGCAGCCAATTCGCCGTCCAGCATCATCTGGCCGATGTTCGATCCCTTGGGCAGGCGAACGCAATTGGCCGGATCGCTATATTCTTCCAGATGCCCTTCACCCACCGTCATCCAGGTGACCTTGTCGAGATCGACCCCATATTCATGCTGCAATATACCGCGCACCCAAAGCCCAGTAGTCTGGGCATAGGTGCGCACGCCGACCCTGCGGCCTTCAATGTCCTTGGGGTCGATGTGGCCAAGATCGCGGTTGAAACCCGCGCAATGATGCTGGAACCGGCCAGAAACCGGCGCGGGCAGCATCACATAGGGTTTGCCATAGCATTTCGCCTGCAAATAGGTGACGATCGCGAGTTCGCCTGCATCATATATGTCGCGGCGGATCATGTCCTTGAACCCGTTCTGCGCCGGTTCCGGCCCGCAGCAATCGAGCATCACGATGTCGGAGGTGACACGGCCGTCGCGGATCGCCCTCGTCACCGGATATTCGGCCAGATTGGTGCGCAATGTCAGCACGTCGTCGGCGGTGGTCGCCATGTCCTCTTACCCCTTGTTCTTACAGTCTGACTTCGATCAGCGACGGCCCCGGCTCGCGCGCGGAATTCTGCATCGCCCTGGTGAAATCCTCGGCCGTCTCCACCGCTTGCGCGGGAACGCCCATGCTTTTGGCCATTGCCAGCCAGTCGATGCGGGGCCGGTCGATGTCGATCATCGACAGCGCCCGCTCGCCTGGTTGGCCTGCGCCCATATTGGCATACTCGGCCTTCAGGATGGCGTAGCTGTTGTTGGCGTAGATGATGGTGGTGATGTTCAGCCCTTCGCGGGCCTGCGTCCACAGCGACTGGATCGTGTACATGGCGCTGCCGTCGCCGACCGTGCAAAACACGCGCCGATCGGGGCAGGCGAGCGCCGCGCCGGTGGCGACGGGTGTGCCATAGCCGATCGAGCCGCCCATGTTGTTGATCAGGTCATGGGGAAGCGCGCCCATCGTATGGCCCATGGATTCACGCCCGGTGGTGAGTGATTCATCCACCAGGATGGCGTTTTCGGGCAACGCCACGGCCAGTGCATGGGCAATGGTCAGCGGAGTGAGCGCGCCGATGGGTGACGGCGTGTCGATGCGCTGCTGCACGATCGGCTGGTTCGTGCTCGCCCCCAACGCGTCGAGCAGCATTGCGAACGCCGCTTCGCTATCCTCATGCTCCTCAACCAGCGGATGGACGATCGTGCCTTCGCGTTTCATCAGGCTGGGTCGGTCGGGATAGGCGAAGAACGCCACCGGCTCGCGCGTTTCGACCGTGATGATATGCTTGAAGCCGTCCAGAAAGGCCATCGCCTGCGGCACCGCATAGGGAATGCGCTCGATCGGCGTGCGGCCGGCGCCGCGCTCGATCCGGGCGGTGAAGAATTGCGATCCCAGCCGCGCGCCGGTAGCGGCGGCTACCCTCCCTGCAAGCTCCAGGGCGCGGCCGCGCGTGGCCTTGTTGCCCAGGATGATGAGCGCTGGCTCGCCGGATTTAAGGATCTGCGCGATATGGTCGATCCGCGCCGGCGCGGGGGCAGGGCGGCTTGGGCTAATCCTGGGCAGGGTCACGCCCCCCTGCGCCTGCTGCCAACTCGTGTCGCCCGGCAGGATCAGCGTCGCGATCTTGCCGGGATGCTCCGACGCGGTGGCGACTGCCTGCGCCGCGTCCCAGGCGATGGTTGACGCGCTGTCGGCGCGGCGCACCCAATGGCTCAGTGGCCGGGCCAGTCCCTCGATGTCCGACTGGAGCGGCGGATCGTAGCGCAGATGCGCCATCGAATGTTCGCCGATGATGTTGACCATCCCCGACGATGCGCGCTTGGCATTGTGGATGTTGGACAGGCCGTTGGCTAGACCCGGCCCCAGGTGGAGCAGGGTGGAGGCAGGCCTGTCCTTCATCCTGTACCAGCCATCGGCTGCGCCTGTCGCTATCCCCTCGAACAGGCAGAGCACGCTTTTCATTCGGGGATTTTCCAGCGCCGCCAGAAAATGCATTTCCGACGTGCCGGGATTGGCGAAACAAATATCGACCCCCTGGTCGACCAGCGTCTCGACGAGGCTTTCCGCGCCGTTCATCGCCCTCAATATCCCGCCAGTTCGCGGCCCTGGCCGACCACGCCATAGCTGCGGGTGGGGGCGGACATCAGGAAACGATAGCCTTCGTCGATCAGTCGCTCGACATTCTTCGCATTGGTGTGCGGGTTACCGACGACGACCTTGTGCTTATGGCATGTCTCGACGATCTTGCGCATCGCATCCAGCACCTCTGGATGCTCATATTGGCGGGCATAACCCAGCGCTTGGCTGAGGTCGCCCTCGCCGATCAGGCAGAAGCCGATGCCCGGCACATCGGCCAGTATGTCGTCCAGATTGTCGATCGCTTCGGGGCTTTCGATCATCAGTCCGACCAGTAATTCGCCATGCGGGGCGAGCGGCCAGACATCGGCCTTGGCATAATAATCCGGCTGGGACAGGCCCCAGTAGCGCGCTGCCGTCGCCGGGCCATCGCCCCGCACGCCCTTGGGCTCATAGAGCGCCGCGCCGGTCGGCTTTGCATAGCGGCACGAGGCGACCGCGTTCCACGCCTGCTCCACCGTAGCGACATGGGGCGTGATGACGCCATAGACGCCCCGGTCCAGCACCTGCTTGGCCTGGAACTGGTTCATCTCCACGCCATTTGCGGGGATACGCGCCAGCGGCGTCACCGACGGGGCGACCGATCCTGTCTCGGCGATCGTCTTGCGATTGAGCATATATTGCAGCGCATCGCCCAGCCCGGCCACATCATAGGGGTTATGCTCCATTTCGAAGACGATGCCGTCATAGGGGGCATCGGTCAGTTCTTGCGCCGTCAGCTTGTCGACCTTGGAAAAGCAGGTGAAGGCGGGCTTGCCGGCTTCGAAAGCGCGGATGACGCCGTTGAGGCGCGTATCGGTCATGAATAGCGTTCCGTTCTTGATGAAAGGGGGGCAGCGCGCCGCTCAGGCGGGCGCGTTCCAGTACATGAAACCCATGCCTTCGCCGGTGCCTGCCGGCGTGCGCCAGCAGGGGACATAATCGACCAGCGTCATTTCCGCACCGGTCTGCTGGAGCGCCATCATGACGATCGAGTAGATCTTCACCTCCGACGTGCCGGACTGGTAATAGCCGTCGGGGATCGCGGTGAGGCCCTCATAGTCATAGGCGGCAAGCTTCCCCATGACGTCGCGGTCGAATTCCTCGTCATTGACGAAGTGCGACAGGCCGCCGCTCGCGATCACCGCAACGCGGATATCCTGCGGCCATGCTTCGATGGCGTCGCGCAGCACGCGGCCAAATTCGACACAGCGCGCCATCGACGGCTGGGTCGGCGGATAGAAGAGGTTGAAGAGCACCGGCACATGGGGCGGCACATCGTCGCCCATGATCTGGTGATAGATGAAGCTGTAGGCGTGCGGCACGACCGGATAGTCGGCCTTGCGGCCCTGATTCTTCTCCATCCAGACATTTTCGGGCCATGCCATCAGGTCATTGAGGTCGAACCCCTGCTTCTGGAATGTCTTGATGAGATAGGTGGCAAGGTCGGGATGGGCCTGATGAACGACATGATGGTCGGGGGCGTAAACCGCGCGCTGGGGCGGGCCGTTATGCACCTCCTGCCCGCTATAGATTGTGATGGAGGGCGACTGGTCGGGCCAGATTTCCTTCTGATCCTTGCCCAGGATGATCGCGACATCAATATTGGCGGCCTTGTAGGCCTGCGCCATTTCATCCAGCGCGGTCCGACAGCGCGCGGCGCGGGCGGTGCGTTCCTCGATGGTCAGAAATGGTTCGAACGCCGCGCCGCGATGCGCTTCCAGTTCGGGATAGGTCCAGGTCCGGTTCTGGAACCAGAGTTCGGGATTGTTGCGGTCCCGATCCCCGTTGTTCAGCCAGTCCTCCGGCTTCTGCCCCAGCATCCCGCTGTGCGGCACGGCCATTCCGAAAACAATCTTCGCCATATCATCCTCTGTTCGTTCGTGCGGTGCAGGCTATGCGCCGCCCGATAGCCGGGCCAATCCAAAGCATGGCCGGGGCGATTGCTTATTCCGAAACCTTGGGTGCCCATTCGGGCCGCAGCAGGATCCAGGTTGCAGCGGCGCCGATGATCAGGAAAACGAAAATCACCAGCATCGGCAGGTCATAGCCCCCGCTCACATGCAGCAGCCATCCCGACAGGCTTGCCGCGACGCCGCCGGCCAGGCTGGTCGCGACCTGCTGGACACCCGTGACCAGGCCGATGGCAGGCTTGGGGATCAGCGTCAGGCGACACAGCGCCAGATTATTGGCGGTGGCAAGGCCGAGGAAAGAGAGCGAGAAGACGTTCCAGAACAGCGCCATGTCCAGGCTCGGCGCATAGGCGCCCAACAGCACCGTGCAGGCGCCGATGAATCCGGCGATGACGAACGCCTTGCGCACGAAGACCGGATCGCCACCCCGTTCGATCAGCTTGTCCGCCGCCCAGCCCGCGACCACTGCGACGATGGCGATGCCCGCGAAGCTGAAGAAAGTGTAGAGGCCCGACTGCTTCAGCGACAGGCCGCGCTCTTCCACCAGATAGGCCGGCATCCAGCTCATGCAGTAGAAGGTGAAATAGCCGTAGCAGAAATTGACGATCATCGCGCCCCAGACCAGCGGGCTTTTCATGATGCTGGCGAAGCTTACCGATGACGCCTTGCGCCGGGCGGTAGCGCGCTCGTCCGCGCTGGGCCAGTCGTTGCGCACCGTCAGTATCCAGGGGATCAGCCAGATGAAGCCAACCGCGCCGGTCAGGATGAACATGGTGCGCCAGTCATAATTGACGATCAGCCAGGCGGCCACCGGAGCGCCGATGGCGGGCCCGAACTTGTTGCCCATGGCGAAAACGCCGACGGCAGTGCCATTCTGCCGCTCACTGAAATTGTTGCGGATCCAGCGATAGCTGGCCGGCATCACGACCGCTTCGGCCGCGCCGATGAGCAGGCGCATCAGCAGCAGCGTGGCAAAGGCATCGACCAAACCGATCGCCGCAGTCGCCACGCACCAAAGGACGAAGCAGATGGTGTAGGGCGTCTTCACGCCATAACGGTCCACGACCCAGCCGATCGGGATCTGGACCAGGCCATAGGACCAGAAAAAAGCGGAATTGAGCCAACCGCGGTCCAGGTCGGACAAATTGAAATGAGCGATAAAGGGCGGGTCCGCCAGGGCCGATGAGATGCTGGTGCGGTCGACGAACGCGATCAGCACGCCGGTCGCAAGCAGGAACAGCACCAGCCAACGTCCGCCGGGAGAGAGTTCTGGCACGCGGGCTGGCGGCTCGGCCGCCGCTTCCTTCGATAATGGTGTCGATGCCATGAAACCCTCTCCTTTGGTATTCAATCCGCCAGCGCGGGATAGAGCGTCTGCGCGGTCTTGGCGAAGATCCAGCTTTGGTCTTCGTCACTGAGGCAGGCGAGCCGCGCGCGCGCAGTCGCCAATATCTCGGCGAGCGTGCCGGGTGAGGTCGGATAGTTGGAGCCCCAGGCCATGCGGTCGGCGCCGAACACGGAAGCGACCTTGGGGAAGAAAGTCTCGGCGCTCGCCTCCCCCTTGGTGACGTCGCCCATGATGCGCGGGGTCAGCTTGAGGTAGATATTGGGCAGGTCGGCAAGCGCGAACAGGCTGTCGGCATCGGCATAGGGCGGTCCGTCCAGCACGTCCGGCCGTCCCAGATGATCGAGGATGATGTTGACCCTTGGAAAACGCTTCGCCAGATCGGTCACCTGCGGCAGGCCGACCGGCCCGGTCTGGATGCACATCGGCACGCCAAGGTCGCCCAGCATTTCCCAGGCGGGGTAGGCGGCGGGATTTTCCAGCTCGCTCGGGTCGAAATCCTTGGTCGATCCGCCGGTGAAGATGCGCAGGCCATTAAGGCCTCTGTCCACCCAGTCCCGGATTACCGACACCGCGTCGAGTGCGGCGACATCGACTGATCCGACCGCGATCAGCCGGCCCGGAAACTGGTTGCAGCCCTCCACCACATAGCTGTTGTCAAAGCCATAAGTGGTGGAGGAATGGACGACCGCGGCCTTGGCGACGCCAGCCTCATCCATCGCCGTGATCAGCGAGGCGACCGTGCAGGGCCGTTCCTGCGACCAGTCCGATCGCTTGCCGAACAGGGGTGCGGGGGGGTAACGCTCCGCATCATCGGAAATGATGTGCGGATGAATGTCGATGACCGTCATGTCCTAGAGGCCCTTGGCTTTGAGATGCGCGTCAAGCCGCGGATAGACGCGGCGGGCATTGCCTTCGAAAATGGCATGGCGGTCGGCATCGCTCAGCGCCTCGCAAGCGTCGATATAGCGTTTGGTGTCATCGAAATACGCGCCGCTGTCGGGGTCGCGCCCCCGCACCGCGCCGATCATTTCCGAACCGAACATGACATTGCTGGTGGGCACGACCTTGGTCAGCAACTCGACGCCGGGATGATGATAGACGCAGGTGTCGAAGAAGATATTATCGAGTAGCCCTTCGAGCGGCCGCTTGGCGATCTCCAGGCTCATGCCGCGATAGCGCCCCCAATGATAAGGCACAGCCCCGCCGCCATGCGGGATCACCAGCCGCAGGGTCGGGAAATCCTTGAACAGGTCACCCTGCAACAATTGCATGAACACAGACGTATCGGCGTTTAGATAATGGGCGCCGGTGCCGTGGAAATTGGGATTGCAGGAGGCGGCGACATGAATCATCGCCGGCACGTCCAGATCGCACAGCGCCTCGTAGATCGGATACCATGAACGGTCGGTCATCGGCTGGCCGGTCCAATAGCCACCGGTCGGATCGGGGTTCAGGTTCACGCCGACAAAGCCCAGTTCTTCGACGATCCGGCGCAATTCGGGCACTGAATTTCTCGGCGGCGCCAGCGGCGATTGCGGCAGCATCCCTACCGGCACGAAATTGTCGGGATAGATGTCGCATACCCGGCGGACCAGATCGTTGCTGATGCTCGCCCATTCCAGGCTGGTACGCTCATTGCCCAGATGATGGCTCATCAGGCCCGCGATCGGGGAAAAGAGCGTCAGGTCGCTGCCTCGCTCTTGCTGCAGCTTGAGCTGGCCATTGCCCACGCCTTCGCGAATGTCGTCGTCGGTGACGATGCAGTCCGAAATCTTGGGCGCGTTTACGGCGTCTTGGGCAAATTCCACCTGCCGCGAACGCCAGTCGCGGAAGGACTGGGGCACGGTGGTGAAATGCCCATGGCAATCGATGATCATAGTGTCTCCGTCTCTCTGGTCCGGTTTAGGTCCGGCCGTGCGGCTTTCGTCATTGATTTTGGGGCGCGCCGGATAGGAGTTGGTCCGGCGCGCCACGCTTTGTTCAGGCGGTGAGTGCCGGCACCTGCTCGGGATCGACGAACAACTCGTCCATGCGCATCCGCCGCGGCGTCAGGCCCTGGTCGAACGCGGTCTTTTCCAGCGCCTCGATGGTCGCACGGTTTGCTTCGATGCCATAGGGCAGCGGGTCGGCGCCCACGATCGTCTGAAGCTTGCGATATTTGTCGGCGCCAGCACCCGTGGCTTCGCCGCTGTTGAGCTTGGCGACCCATTCGTCCTTCGCCTGGGTGAAGGCGTCGTAGATGGAGCGGGCGACCCAGGGATGCGCCTCCAGCACACTGTCCTTGACGACGATTGTGCCGTGCATCGGATAGACGCCGGTGCGGGCATAATAGTCCGCTTCCAATGCCTCGGCATTGGGGAAGAGGTCGGGATAATCGGCCTCGACCTCCTGCCAGCCACCGGTCGGCGCGCCGGTGCGGCCGATCCCCGCCGCCGCATCAAAGCCGGCAACTATGTCGCCGCGCGCCATCATCTCGGCCAGGCTGTCGCCGGTCGCGACATGGCTGACATTGGCAGGCAGCCGCAATTCCTGCACATGCTCCTCGTCATCGACGAACCAGTTGATCTTGCTGTTGTCGACGCCATATTCATCGATCAGCACCTGGCGCGTCCACACGCCCGTCGTCACCGAATAGGCGCGCACCCCCGCCTTCTTGCCTTCCAGGTCCTTGGGGCTGGAAATATCGGCATCCGGCCGCACCAGCAGGCCCGAATGGTGGAAGCGGCGCACGACGAAGATCGGCAGCGCCTTGAACTTCTTCCCGTAGGCGCGCGCGATGATGTAGGTCGTTGGCGCAATCTCGCACACATCGAATTCCAGTTCGCGGACCATGCGTCGAAATGCGCCGATCTGTGGCTTGACGGTGACGATCTCCGCCTCGACGCCTTCGATCGGGATCGACCCGTCGCGGATGGCGGCTGTGTGCGGATGGTCCGCCACGGCGATTTTCAGTTGGACCTTTGACATGAGGCTCTCCCGCTCGAATTTTGACGTTCATGGTGAAGCGCTGTGCCAGGGCAATAGTCAACGCGGCCGAACGGTTTACGAAAGAGGCGCGGCATGTTTTCAATCAGGGTCGGCGCACCCATTATCCGCTTCGTACTTTCAATAGGTATAAAAGTCATGCTATCCACCTTGCCGGGAAGAGGAAGGAAAGGCAGCAAATGGTGTCGCAAGAGCAGGTGCAGGCGATCAGTTTTCGGCAACTTAGGCTGTTTGAAAGCGTAGGCCGGCTGGAGAGCGTAAGAGGGGCTTCGGAGGACTGTAACTTATCACAGCCCGCAGTGACTCAATCGCTCAGCAAGCTGGAGCAGCTGGTCGGCGCAAAGCTGGTCGAACGGCGCGCGAGCGGCAGCTATCTCAACGCCAATGGCGATCTTTTCTACCGCCGCGTGGTGCGGTTCCTGACTCAGTTCGAACGCGCGCTCACCCAGTTTGGGGTGGAGGGCGGCGCTGCCGGCGCAAAGGGCGTTGCCGCTCGCCTGCTCCGGTCCCAGGTCCGGGCGCTGATCGCGATCGTCGAGCAGGGCTCCTTTCCGCTTGCGGCGCAGGCGTTGAACCTTTCTCCCGCCACGCTCCAGCGGGCCGCGCGCGACCTGGAAAGCAATGTGCGCAAATCCCTCTTCTACCGGACTGCGGCTGGCACTATCCCCACGCCCGACGGCATCGAACTGGGTCGCAGGCTGAAATTGTGTCTCCAGGAAATCGACTGGGGCGTGCAGGAACTGGCGGCGGCGCAGGGTGGGACGACGGCGCCGATCGTGGTGGGCGCCATGCCCCTGGGCGGCAGCGTGCTGCTTGCCTCCATGCTGGAGGATTTCATGGCCCGCGCGCCCAATGCGCAGGTCGTGATCCGCAACGAAAGCGCGGTGGAGATGGTGAAGAGCCTGCGTGCGGGCGATGTCGATTTCGTCGTCGGCCTGCTGCCGCGTGAAGACGCCGATGATCTCGACACGCTGGCCCTGGCCCACACGCCTTATTCGATCGTCGCGCGTAAAGGGCATCCGTTGGCCTGCCGGGACCATGTGACGCTTGAGGATCTGGGCCATCACGACTGGCTGATCGGCGCGCCGGGGTCCAGCCGCCGGGCCTGTTTCGACCATCTTTTCGCCAGCGGCCGACCGGCGCACGCGCCCATCGCAACCTCCGCGCTGGCGGTCATCCGCCCGTTGCTCTCCGGCAGCGACCGGCTGACGCTGATGACCTCCTATGAACTTCATCATGAAGGGCAAGGGCTGGCGGCCATCGCCTATGGGCCGATCTCCCCGGTGCCGGTGATCGGGGTGACGACGCGCGCCAACTGGTTGCCCACGCGCCTCCATGCCGACTTTATCGACATGATCCGCGATCATGTCGAAAATGAATTGACCGCGCGTCCCCGCATCGCCGAGCTGGAGCCGGCATAGGCGTCAGCCTGGATCGACCTGTTCGAAACGGCGTGCCGCTGGCAATTCGGGAAAGAGGCGTGCCCATAATCCTGCAAGCAGGATCGCGCCCGCACCGCCGAGCAGGACCGCGCCGACCGGCCCGAGCAGCGCGGCGGCCACGCCTGATTCCATCTCGCCCAGTTCGTTGGACCCGGCGATGAACAGGCCCGATATGGCGCCCACGCGCCCGCGCCGGTCGTCAGGGGTGGCGATCTGCACCAGCGACTGGCGGATATAGACCGACACCATATCGGCCGCGCCCAGGATGATGAGGCACAGGACCGAAAGCGGCAGCGCGCGCGACAGGCCGAAACCGATCGTCGCGATCCCATAGATGGCGACCGCCAGCAGCATCTTCGTGCCGACATTGACATGGACGGGTCGCCAGGACAGCCAACTCGCCATGACGAGCGCGCCGGCCGATGATGCGGCGCGCAGCGCGCCCAGCCCCTCCGGCCCCACATGCAGCACGTCGCGGGCGAAAATGGGCAGCAGCGCATTGGTGCCGCCCAGCAGCACCGCGAACATGTCGAGGCTGATCGCACCCAGCAGCAGCCGATTGCCCATGACATAGCGGAACCCGTCCAGCATCTGCGCCAGCGCCCGGCTGTTGCCTGCGATCGGCCGCTGCACGATCGGCCTGATCCGCAACTGCAACAGGATCGCGACCGCCAACAGCGCGGCGCACAGCGCAAACGCCCAGACCGCACCCAGCGCATAGGCGAAGCCGCCCAGCACCGGGCCTGATATGCCGCCGATGCGCCCGGCGATCGCGCTGATGGCGATCGCCTGCGGCAGCGTCTGGCGCGGCACCAGCGCCGCTGGCAACGCATTCATGGCGGGCATGTAGAAAGCCCGCGCCGCCGAGAACAGCGCTGCCGCCAGATAGAGGGCGTAGAGGCTCTGGCCAGGCCCCCACGCCAGCAGCGTCAGCGCGGCCGGGCAAAGCCATTGGCCCAGCAGCGCGAACCGCACCACCTTTCGCCGGTCGAAGCGATCGGCCGCCAGCCCCGTCACCGGGCTGAGCAACAGGATCGGCAAAAACTGGACCAGGCCGATCAGGCCCAGCCGCAGTGCAGCCGCCCTGATGCCCATCGACAGGCGCGCCTCGTCATAAATGGCCCAGCCCAATGCCACGACCAGGCCGCTATGGCCCAGCATCGCGCAAATGCGCGCCGTCCACAGATAGCGGAAATCGCGATAGGCGAAAGGATGGCGCGGGACGGTCATGGCCCGGCGGCGCTATCAGTGGCTCCCCTCCGGGTCGAGGGGCGGACGGGCGAGATTTGATGGACCGGGCGCCTCTTCTTATAGCTGACACCTGCGCGTGCGTGCGACAGCCGGCTTGGGAGCCGGAAGAGGAGAAAATATGGCCAGGATGGCAGGATATAGGATTAAGGCGCTGCGCACGGCTGTCTTGCTGATGGCGCTGCCCCTGACGTTCGGCGCGCCGGCCATATCCGTCCCGGCTACGTCCGTCCCGCCGTCGCCTGCGGATGGCGACCTCGTTTACGTCGGGATGCATGGCGCAGAGATCCGGGCCGGACGCTTCGACGCGCGATCCGGCACGCTTGCAATGAACGGTCCCGTCGCTTCCGTGCCGCGACCGACCTGGACGATCCGGCACCCGCGCCTGCCCATTATCTATGCCGCCAATGAGGATGGGAATGACGGCGCCCGCAACGGCAGCATCATCGCCTTCCGCGCTGATCGCCGGACAGGGTCTCTCACCCGGCTCAACCAAGTCGATGCCGGCGGCGGCGGTACGACCTATCTGACGCTCGACCCGCGCTCGATGACGCTGGTCGCCGCCAATTATGCCGGCGGCTCGGTCGCGACATTTCCGGTCCTGGCCGATGGCCGGATCGGCCCGCGCGTATCGCTGGTGGCCGCCACCGGCTCGGGGCCGCATCGCCGCCAGGCCAAGCCTCACGCCCATAGCGTCCTGGTCGATCCCACCGGGCGCTTCATCCTGGTTGCGGACCTTGGCGCCGACCGGATCTTCATCTATCCCTTTGACGGGCGCCGTCACGCCATCCGGCCCGACGCGGCCGGATCGGAACGCCATTTCGTCGCGACGTCGGGCAGCGGGCCGCGCCATATCGCCTTCGCGCCGGATGGCCGCTTCCTCTACCTCATCAACGAACTGACCGCCGATGTGCAGGTCTTGCGCTGGGACGCACGCCGGGGACGATTGACGCTGGTCCAGACCCTGCCGATCGACGCGCCCGATCACCAGGGTACAAGCAGCGCCTCGGAAATCGCGGTCAGCGCTGACGGGCGCTTCGTCTATGCCGGCAATCGCGCCGAAAACCGCCTTGTCGTCCTGGCGGTGGATCAGGCCAAGGGAACGCTGTCCATCATCCAGCGCATCGGCGCAGGCGGCGAGGTGCCCTGGGGTTTCAGCCTCCATCCCGGCGGTCGCTGGCTGCTGGTCGCCAATGAACGTTCCGACCGGATCAACATCTTGGCCATCGACCGCCGCACCGGCCGGTTGACGGATAGCGGCCGGTCGGCCGATACGCCCAAGCCGGTCAGCATCAGCTTCCTGCGCTGACCGGCGGACCCGCGCCTACAGCAGCGTGCGATGCAACAGCGCCAGCGTCCGTCCCCAGGCCAGCTCGGCGGCCGCCTTGTCGTAGCGCGGCGTGGTGTCATTGTTGAAACCATGCTCGGCGCCTTCATAGATATAGGCTTGGTAACTGATGCCCGCTTTATCCAGCGCGGCCTTGTAGGCGGGCCAGCCGGCATTGGTGCGCGCGTCATTGCCGCCATAATGGATCAGCAGTTCCGCCTTGATCGCGGGCACATCCTCCAGGGGTGGCGGGCTGCCGTAAAAGGGCACCGCCGCGCGCAGGTCGGGCAGCCGGGTCGCCAGCAGATTGGCGATCCCGCCCCCGAAGCAGAAACCCGTCGTCGCCAACTTGCCGTTGCTGCCCGGCATGGTCCGCGCATGGATGGCCGCGGCCACGAAATCCTCGCGCACCTTATCGCGGTCCAGCGTGGCGAACATTTCCCGCGCCTTGTCCTCGTCGCCGGGATAGCCGCCCAGGCTCGTCAGCGCATCGGGCGCGACCGCCATGAAGCCATCGACCGCCAGCTTGCGGGCAATGTCCTCGATATGCGGATTGAGGCCGCGATTTTCATGCGCCACGATAACGACCGGCAGGGCGGCTTCGCCTTTCGCCGCCGGCCGTGCGACATAGGCGCGGACCGTGCCGTTGCCCTTTGGCGAGGGAATGTCGACATGGCTGATCATGACACGCTTGTCGTCGGGCGCGATAACCTGACCGCGCGCGAAGTCGGGGCTCAGCGCAGCCAGCACGGCGGTGGCCGAAACCGTCCCGCCGACATGGACCGCGCATTGGGTCAGGAAGCCGCGGCGATCGAGCGCGCCGTGGACATAGGCATCGAACAGGTCCAGCACCTTGCGCGGATAGTCTCCGGCCTCCTTGGCCGATCGAACGTCGAATTCTTTCATGGCATCCTCCTGGTCGGCAAAGAACCTATATTGTCGGGGAAAGCCGCACTGACCCAATATAAATTGTCCCGGGCCGATCGATTTCACGGCGTGGGGGCAGGGCTAGCGGCCGCCGCTGTTCAGAAGGCCATGCTCAGCAGCAGGTTGACTGTGGTCGACTGAAAGCTGCCCTTCATGCTGTCGCGTCGCGCGACATATAGGTCCAGCCGCCCCTTGCCGCCCAGGTTCATGGCCGCGCCAGTCTTGAGATAGAGGCTGGTCGGATCGTCATCGACCCGGGCGATGCTGTTGCGCAATTCCTGCTCGACGCCCGCCTCGCCATAGGGCCGCACCCGCCATGGCGTAAAGCCGTCCTGTTCCAGCCGCATGGTCGCCGCGCCCAGCATATAGCGTTCCTTGCGGGCCGCTATGGCGCTGCCCAGATTGGTGGCGCCGGGGTCGAAGCGCGACTGCTGCCAGACGAAGGCGACCGACGGGCGCATGATCCAGCCCTCGGGCACCAAGGGGAATTGCCCGGTCCGATAGGTGCCGACCAGCGAAGCCTCGCTATAGGTCCGGCTGAAATGCTGTCGGCTGGCGATGACGCCGACCCGCATATTGGGGATATTGGTGGCGGCGTCGCCGGCCAGGCGAGACAGGCGCAGCGATGCGCCCCAGCGGGGTGCGAAATGATAGAGCATGTCGAACCGCACGCCGGTTCCCTGCGACGCGATCGTGCCGTCATTGTGGCGCAGCGAAACATTGGATACCTCATAGATCACGCCGCCACCCACCAGGGCGCTGTCGCCGATCAGCCACAGGATCTGGGCCAGGCCGGTCTGGCTGTCATTATCGACCTGCGTCCGGTGCCCACCCCATCCGCGCGCGAATATATTGGCATAGCCCAGCTTTACATGCAGCCCGCGCGCCACAGCCGGCAGCGGCATGATGAGGTTCACCGGCGTCACGATCGTGGCCACCTCATCCTTGAAACCGGTTGTCGCGCCTGACGCCAGGCTCAGATTATTATGCGCCATGTAAAGACCGGTGCGCGACTGCACCGCGCCATATTGCTCGCTGCTGTTGAACCGCGCCATCAGGCCTGTGGCGCCGAAGCTGCGGCTGATCGTCGGCGTCGCAACGGGCCGGTCGTCGGCCGGCGCCTCCTGCGCCGCGGCGGGCAGGACGTGCCCGGCCAGGCACAGCAGGACGGCCTTTCCCACGCGGCCCGTTCGCGTCAATCCTGCTTTGCTCATGGCATCTCCCGACGCTTCCCCCTTTTTGCAGGCGGATCGCCATCCTTGTTGTTCCCGAAGCGCTTGCCTATCGGTGATCGCAACACTGGCTGGCCAATCGCATTGCGCCAGCCTTTGATAGGAAAAGCGTTGCATCGCGGCTGGAACCCGTGGGCAGGCCTCGCTATGGCGGGACCATCCCCCCCCGCCGGATAGAGGATCATCATCGCTCCATGACTGTCTCGCTGTCGCCCCGCTCCATCGGCCCCTTCACCGTCTTGCCCATCGGCCTTGGTTGCATGAACCTCAGCCACGCCTATCTGCCCCGGCCAGAACCGCGCGATGCGGAGCGGCTGCTGCTTCACGCACTCGACCAGGGTGTCGATTTCTTCGACACCGCCGCGCTCTATGGCTTTGGCGCCAATGAGGAATTGCTGGGGCGTACCCTGATGGATCGGCGTGATGAATTCGTGCTCGCCAGCAAATGCGTGCTGGGCGACAGGGATGGCCAGCGCGGGTTGGACGGCTCGCCCGCAGCCATCACCGCGACGCTGGAGGATTCGCTGCGGCGGCTGCGCGTCGATCATATCGACCTTTATTATCTGCACCGGCTCGACGCCAATGTGCCGATCGAGGAATCAGTCGGCGCGCTGGTCCGTGCGGTCGAAGCGGGGAAGATCGGCGCGATCGGCCTGTCCGAAATGTCGGCGGCGACCTTGCGCCGGGCCTATGCGGTCCATCCGATCGCGGCGATGCAGACCGAATATTCGCCCTGGACGCGCAATGCCGAAGTCGCGGTGCTCGACGCATGTGTCGCACTCGGTGTCGGTTTCGTCGCCTTCTCTCCCGTCGCGCGCGGCGTATTGGCGGGCAGCGTCGGTCCCGACGGCGTGGACAAGGGCGATGTGCGCTACGCCATGCCCCGTTTTCATCCGCCGCACCTCACTCGCAATCTGGAATTGGCATCCGGCTTCAGGGCGATTGCGCAAGCGGCCGGCTGCACCATGGCGCAGCTCAGTCTCGCCTGGGTGCTGTCACGCCGACCCAACATCGTCGTCATACCGGGCACGACCAGCCCCGCGCATCTGGACGAAAATCTGGCGACGCTGACGCTGGACCTGTCTGTCGATACGCTGGCTGCGGTGGATGCGCTCTTCACCTTCGAGGCCGTGTCGGGTCCGCGCTATCCCAAGGCCGCGCAGGCGCAGATCGACACCGAAATCTGGGATGGCGAGCCGCTCGAATAAACGCGCCTCAGTCGCTACGGCTTGAGCGCCTCGGCCACGCGCGGCGCCAGCTTCCCGACGATCACGGTCACACCCGCATCATTGGGGTGAATGCCGTCGGGCAGCAGCAATGCTCGCTTTCCCAGCACGCCGTCCAGCATGAAGGGATAGAGGGCGGCGCCATATTTGCGCGCCAGTTCCGGGTAGATCGGATCGAACGCCGCCGCATAGTCCGCCCCCATATTGGGCGACGCCAGCATCCCGGTAAGCATCACCTGGATCCCGCGCGCCTTCGCCTCGGCCAGGATCGCGTCCAGATTGGCGCGCGTCTCTTGCGGCGGCAGGCCGCGCAGCATGTCGTTGCCGCCCAGCCCCACCAGCATCAGGTCGGGTTTGCGCGGCAAGCCGTCGAGCGTGAAGGCGAGCCGCGCCAGCCCCGCCGCGGTCGTGTCGCCCGACACCCCGGCATTGACGACCCGGGCCTTCACCCCGCGCGCCTTCAGCGCCTGCTCCAGCACGGGGGCCAGCCCTTTGTCCCGGTCCAGATTATAGCCGGCATACAGGCTGTCGCCGAACGCCACCACCAGCCTGGCATCGGAGACCGGCGCGGCAGGGGCGTCCCGGTCCGCCGCCTGCGCGGCATTGGCCGGCGGCGGGGGCGGCGCCCGGTCGGAACAGCCGCTCGCCAATTGGACAAACAGCGCCAGCGCCCCATATTGCAACCACCTGCCCGCCAAGGAGCGCTCCTTCTTCATGCATTCGCCCATCGATCCCGCCACTATCGCGATCCGCGCGCACAATGTCACCCTTCAGCTTGGCACGCGCGACGCGCCGGTGGCGATCCTCAAGGGCGTGGATCTTTCGGTCCTGCGCGGGGAAAGCGTCGCCATCCTCGGCGCCTCGGGGTCCGGCAAAAGCTCGCTGATGGCCGTGCTTTCGGGCCTGGAAAGGGCCAGCGGCGGCAGCGTCGATGTGGGCGGCGTCGATTTCGGCGCGTTGGGCGAAGATGATCTTGCCCGCGCCCGCCGGGGCCGGATCGGCATCGTGCTGCAATCCTTCCACCTGCTCCCCACCATGACGGCGCAGGAAAATGTCGCAGTTCCGCTGGAACTGGCCGGCCATGCCGACGCCTTCGCCCTGGCGGCCGAGGAGTTGCGCGCGGTCGGCCTTGGCCATCGGCTCGACCATTATCCCGCCCAGCTTTCGGGCGGCGAACAGCAGCGCGTCGCCATCGCCCGCGCGGTCGCGCCGCGCCCGACCCTGATCTTCGCCGACGAACCCACCGGCAATCTCGACGCGGCCACTGGCGCTGCCATCATGGATCTGCTGTTCGACCGACAGCAGGCGGCAGGCGCGACCTTGGTCATCATCACCCATGATCCCGCGCTCGCGACGCGCTGCGGGCGCATCATTGAAATGCGCGACGGACAGATTGTTTCGGACCGCGCCGCATGAGCGCGTTTGGCTGGCGGGCAAGCTGGCGCATCGCCCGCCGCGACCTGCATCTGGGCTTTCGCGGCCTGCGCCTCCTGTTCCTCTGCCTGTTCCTGGGCGTCGCCACGCTGGCCGCGATCGGCAGCCTGACCGCCGCGATCACGCAGGAGCTGCGGGACCGGGGGCGCGTCATCCTGGGCGGCGACATTGAAATCGGCATGACCCAGCGCGAAGCGGGCCTTGGCGACAAGGAATCCTTCCGCCAACTGGGCCGCCTGAGCGAAACCATCCGTATGCGCGCCATGGCGCAGCGGATCGACCCGGAACCGGGGAAGGGGAGGGGGGACGCGCCTGCCGCCGTGCTCACCGAACTCAAGGGCGTCGATGCCGCCTATCCGCTCTACGGCCGGCTGACGCTCCGCCACGCGCCTTACCGCCCGATGGACGCGCGCGATATTCTGATCGGGCAAGCGCTGGCCGAACGGCTTGAGGTCGGACGTGGCGCGCAACTTCGCTATGGTGATGCGACCTTCACCGTGCGCGACATCATCGCCGATGAACCCGACCGGCTGGGGGAGGGCTTCACCCTCGGGCCGGTGGCGATCGTGTCGATGGCGGGGCTGCGCGGCACCGGACTCATTCAGCCGGGCAGCCTTTACTCCGCTAAATATCGCATCCGCCTCAATCCCCGCTATGATGCAGCGACGGTGCGGCGCGATTGGGAAAAGGCGCGGGCAAAGGAGGGCTGGACCTTCAAGGATGAAAGCCGCGCCGCGCCCGGCGCCAACCGTTTCATCGATCGGATGGGGCAGTTCCTGTCCCTCATCGGCCTTGCCGCCTTGGTGATCGCGGGCATTGGCGTCAGCAACGGCGTCGCCTCCTATCTCGCGGCCAAGCGCGGCGGCATCGCGACGCTCAAGGTGCTGGGCGCCACCTCCACCGACATTGCCCGCATCTACCGGCTTCAGGTCGGCGCGGTTGCGCTCCTCGGCATTTTCGCGGGTCTGATCATGGGCGCGGCGCTGCCGCCGCTGGTCGTCGCGCTCGCGGGCGATGTGCTGCCGGTCAGCCCCGGTTTTCGCCTGCACCCCGCGCCGCTGCTGACCAGCGCCGCCTATGGCCTGCTCATCGCCTTCCTCTTCACCTTCCCGCCGCTCGCCAAAGCGCGGACGCAGCCGGCCGCGGCGATTTTTCGCGGCGCGGTGGAAGCGCGCTCGGGCGTCGACCGGCGCAGCCTCGCCGCGATGGCGCTCGCGGGCGGGTTGCTCGTGGCGCTGGCGCTCGGCACCGCGCGTGAGCCGCTCTTTTCCGCCGCCGTCCTTGGCGCGGTCGCCGCCGTGCTTCTGCTGCTCCTCGCTTTGGGTCTCGCCGTGCGCCAGATTGCCCGCCGTCTGCCACGACCCCGCCACCCCATGCTGCGCCTTGCGCTTGCCAATCTCCACCGTCCCGGCGCGCAGACGGCCGCGCTCATCGTGGCGCTCGGGCTTGCCCTTACCCTGTTCGTCACCCTGGCAGGGATAGAAACCAGCCTCGACGCCGAAATCCGCAATGTCGTGCCGAAAAAGGCGCCCGCCCAGATCGTGCTCGACATCCCCGCGCCGCAGCAGGCGCGCTTCCGCCGCATCGTCGCGCGCGAAGCCCCCGAAGCCGGGTTCAATATCGTCCCCGTGCTGCGCGGCACGATCACCGCTTATGGCCGCCAGCGGGTCGCCGACCTCAAGGAATTGCCCGACGGCGCCTGGTTCCTGCGCGGCGAGCGCGGCGTCACCTACAGCGCCACCCTGCCGCAAGGGAGCGATCTGGTCGCGGGCAGCTGGTGGCCGAAAGACTATAAAGGCCCACCCCTCGTCTCGCTCGACGCCGAAGCGGCCAAGACGCTGGGCGTTGGCCTTGGCGACCGGTTGACCGTCTCCATCCTGGGGCGCGAGATCGATGCGCGCATCGCCTCGCTGCGCAAGGTCAATTGGGACACGATGGGCTTCAACTATGTGCTGGTCTTCTCGCCCGCAACACTTCAAGCCGCGCCACACAGCGTCGCAGCGACGATAACGATGGACCCGCGCCATGATGCCGCCGTCACCCGCGCGCTGCTCGCCGCCTTCCCCGGCGTGTCGGTGATCGCGGTGGGGGATGTGATCGATCAGGTCGGGGCGATTCTCACGCAAATGTCGCGCGCCATACTGGTCGCCGCCTCGGTCGCGATTCTGGCCGGCATCGCCGTGCTGGTGGGGGCTATAGCCGCCTCGCGCCAGGCGCGCAGCTATGACAGTGTGGTGCTCAAGACGCTGGGCGCGACCCGGACGCAACTGCTCGGCGGGCAGGCGCTCGAATATGGCCTGCTCGCTGCGATCCTGGCGCTGGTGGCGCTGGCGCTCGGCAGCGCGGCGGCCTGGTTCGTGATCGTCGAGGTGTTTGACTTCACCTGGTCGCCCAACTGGCCCGTCGTGCTGGCGACGCTGGGGGGCGGGGCCTTGCTGACGCTGGGCATCGGCCTTGCCGGATCGATCCCGCTACTCTCCGTCCGTCCGGCCCGCGCGTTGCGGCAGGTCTGACGGCGGTCCCCACGCCAAACGGCGCATCCTGCCGCGCGCGGCGGATATGCTGCGGCCGATCCAACAGGAAAGGCCGGCATGACCAACGCAAGTTTGACCCGCAGCTTCATCGACCTGCGCGCCTGGGCCGCCGACGCGACCGTGGCGCAAGGGGAGGGCGACCCCTTCCTCGCCGCCCGTGCGCAACTGCCGCTGGCGGACGGCCCGATCAGCGCCGGCCTGATCGCGTTGCCGCGGGGCGCCGGGCTGGTCAATGGGATGCCCGCCGACGAATTCGTCATCGTCGTTTCGGGCGCGGTCCGCATTGCAGGTGGCGACCTTGATCTCACCCTCGGCGAAGGGGGCAGCATCCTGTTGCGCGGCGGGGCGGCCTTCGCCTGGACCGCGGACGCCGACAGCCGCCTCCTCTTCATGCGCCGCACCGGCGGCCCGGCTGGCGACGGCGCGATCATCCCGATCGATGCCGACGCGCCGTTGGCGCCCTCTGGCGCGCCGCTTGCCGAACTGCTGGTCGGCCCGACGCCCCAGTGCCGCAACCATGGCGACTGGAAATCGCCGGACGGCGAATTCATGGCCGGCACCTGGGACTCGACGCCCTACTACCGCCGCGCCATGCGCTATGGCCATTATGAACTCATGTATCTGCTCGATGGCAGCGTCACGTTCATCGATGAGGTCGGCGCGGAAGCCACATTCGCGTGTGGCGACATCTTCCTGGTCGAACAGGGCGCCAGTTGCAGCTGGGACAGCCGCGTCCATGTGAAGAAAATCTACTGCATCTACCGCCCGGCGTGATTTGAACGTCAAATGATCGGGGCCATGGGGTCGAGTGTGCCGAGCCAGGCCACCAACCCGATAATGACGACAGCAAAGCTCGTTTCCACCGCCAGCGACAGCCGCAGCGCCGCCACCGCGCGCTGCGGCTGAACGCAGGTTTCCAGCGCGGGCGTCAGCCGCCAGCGATTGGCCGCCGCCAGTCCCAGCATCGCGCCAAACAGCGCCAGCTTCGCCGCCAGCAGCCAGCCATAAAGGCTGCCCGTGAGCGCAGGCCATTGCGCCACGCCGACGATCATCGCCGCATTGACCGCGCCGGTCACGACCAGCGTGGCGACCAGCAGCGTCCCCATCAGCGCGAAGCGCGCGAGCATCCGGGCCACCGGCCGCATGTCATCGCCGCCGCGCAGGCGCATCACTGCGCCCAGCAGCACTGCCAGTGCTCCGATCCATCCTGCCGCCGCCCAGATATGGGCGACATCGGCGGCGCGGTGGAGCGATCCGGCCAGGCCTTCGGTCGCCCCGGCATGACCGGTCCAGGCCAATGTGGCGCTCACCGCACCGGCCGGCGCCATCGTCCAGCGGACGCCGTGCGGCAGGGCGACCACAATCAGCACGGCCAGCAGCGCCGCGCCCCGCACCGCCAGCACCGGGCCGATCGGCGTCATCGTCAGCAGGATATGGGCGCTCGCCCAGTCGGGGGATGTGATCGGCGCGCCCGTCATCACCGCCGCGCTCGCCAGCAGCCAAAGCGCAGACAGCGCGACGCCGCCGATTGCCAGCGCCGCCAGCACCGCCCGACGCCCGGCCATGCCCATCACCCACCAGAACAGCGGCAGGCCCATGAGCAAGGCAAGGTCGATCATCAACGCGCAGCGCGTTCCCGCCAATAGCCCCTCGGCCATGGCGGCTTACCTGACCGTAAAGCTGTAGCCGCCTTCCATCCGATGCTGATCGGCGCCCACAATATGCCATTTCAGCTCATAGCTGCCGGCGGGCAGGGCGCGGGGCAGGGTGACGATCATCGTCTTGCCGTCCGGCGCGACGCTGGTCTTGAAGCCCTTGATCGGCATCGGCGCATGATCGGCCATGCCCGGCATCCCGGTCATCACCAGGTCCACGCCGCTCATCGGCGCCAGGAAGGTTTCGGAAAAGGTCAGCGTCAGCTTCGTCGGCTTGGCGATGGTGGCGTTGGCGGCGGGGCTGGACGACACCAGCTTGCTATGCGCGCTTGCGACGCCCGGCAGGGAAAGCGCGAACGCGGCGGCGGCGGTCAGGAAGAAACGGGTCATGTCGGTATCTCCAGGCAGGGTGGCTACGCACAATTACGCATGGACTTGCCCGACCCCTCGACCCATGCGCATAATTTTCCGTCCTCCAGGGTTGAGGGGTGGACGCGGCGCGTGCGTATGCGGTCATGAGGATGGAGATTGTGGTGATGACCGATCTGGACGATTATCTGGGCGCGGTGCGGGCGATGCCCACCGACGCGCGACTTGCGGACATGGAGCCAGCCGTGATGGGCGGCCTTGCCCGGCGGCGCGAACGCATGACCGCGCGGCGCAGCCTGATGCTTGCGGGCTTGCTTGCGATCGGTGTTGGCTGGGCCGGCAGCATCATGCCCGCCGCCCCGGCGCAGGCTTCGTCGCTACCCATCGGCATGTCGGATTATGCGCCCTCGCGCCTGCTCGGCCAATGACCGCCAAACGCTATCTGCTCGTTGCGCTCGTCGCGTTCGCCGCAGCGCTGGCGGCGGTGCTGGTGGCGCGCCTCTGGCTTGCGCCGGCGCCGCGCGTGGAAAGCGAGGTGCACGCCCTGCTGCATCAGCGCCTTACGCTCGACGCTGCGCAGGAGCGGCGGATTGATGAACTCGAAGCGGCCTTCGCCAAGCGCCGCGAAGCGCTGGAGGCGGAAATGCGCGCCGATAATCAGCGGCTGGCCGACGCCATCGCCGCCGAACATGGGTACGGGCCCAGGGTCGGTGCGGCGGTTGACCGATCGCACCATGTGATGGGCGAGCTTCAGAAGGAAACGCTGCGACATATCTTCGCGATGCGCGGCGTGCTGCGCCCCGAGCAGGCGGCGCAATTCGACGCGGCCATTGTCAAGGCGCTGACCAAGCCCGTCCAGTCAACCCGCTAAGGTGAGCGACCCGGACCCTGACGACCGGACGCTCGCCGCCCGCGCGCTCGCGGGGCAGCAATCCGCCTATAGCGCGCTGATGCGGCGGCACCGCGATGCTGTCTACCGCCTCGCGCGCGGCCATGTCGGCGACGGCGACGAAGCGCTCGACATCACGCAGGAAGCCTTTGTCGCCGCCTTCGCCGCGCTGGCCCGCTATGATGGCGCGCGGCCGTTCCGCGTCTGGATCGCGCGCATCACGCTCAACAAATGCCGCGACTGGGCGCGCCGCCGCGCCGTCCGCCGCTTCTTCCTGTTCGCCAGGCCGATCGACGACGCGCTCGCCATCGCCGACCCCGACGCCACGCCGGAGGATGCGCTCCACGCACAGCGCGAACGCGCCCGCATCAATGGCGCGATCGCCGCCTTGCCCGCCAATCTCAAGGATGTGCTGCTCCTGCGCACGGTCGAGGCCATGAGCCAGGCGGAAACGGCGCATATCCTTGGCCTCACCGAAAAGGCGGTCGAAACCCGCCTCTACCGCGCCCGCGCGAAACTCACGGAAATTTTGAGGGATCAGAGCGCGGCCCGCGTATGAAGGGGCATGACCTTATCGTCCCTCGATCGCCGCACCCTTATCATGGGCGCCGCCGCCCTGTCGCTCGCACGGGCCTTCCCCGCCTGGGCGCGCAGCGGCACCGCCGGCCTTCATCCCGCGCCGGGCATATTGTCGGGCGAGAGCATCGCTCTGACCGTTGGCGATAGCCATTTTGGGACAGGCGGCCGGTCGGCCCATGCGATCACCATCAACGGCACAGTGCCCGCGCCGCTCATCCGCCTGAAGGAAGGGCAGAATGTCCGACTGTC
Source organism: Sphingobium sp. C100 (assembly GCF_000508185.1). Lineage (GTDB taxonomy): Bacteria > Pseudomonadota > Alphaproteobacteria > Sphingomonadales > Sphingomonadaceae > Sphingobium. The sequence continues at coordinate 59,469 of NZ_AYOY01000209.1, forward strand.
CGTCACCAACCGGTTGAAGGAAGACACGTCGATCCACTGGCACGGCCTGATCGTCCCCTTTCAGATGGATGGCGTCCCCGGCGTCAGCTTCCCCGGTATCCGCCCCGGCGAAACCTTCGCCTATGAATTCCCGATCCGCCAGTCGGGCACCTATTGGTATCACAGCCATTCGGGGATGCAGGAAGCGATGGGCCATTATGGCCCGATCGTGATCGACCCCGCTGGCCCCGATCCGGTGCAGAGCGATCGTGAACATGTCATCGTTCTTGCCGACTGGAGCCCGGTCCACCCCCATATGTTGCTCAAGCGCCTCAAGCAGATGGGCGGCTATTACAACATGCAGCGCCAGACGCTGGGCGGGTTGCTCAAGGGCAAGGATCAGCCGCTCGAGGACCGGATCGACTGGGGCGCGATGCGCATGGACCCCACCGATATTTCGGACGTCACCGGCTCCACCTACAGCTTCCTGGTCAATGGCCATGGCACGCCGGAAAACTGGACCGGCCTGTTCGCGCCCGGAGAACGGGTGCGCCTGCGCATCGTCAACGCCTCGGCCATGACCAATTTCAACGTCCGCCTGCCCGGTCTGCCCATGACCGTGGTCCAATGCGACGGCCAGCATGTCCAGCCGGTCGAAACCGACGAGTTCCAGATCGGCATCGCCGAAACCTATGACGTGATCGTCCAGCCCATGGAGGCGCAACCCTATGGCCTGATCGCCGAAGCGATTGACCGCTCCGGCCTGGTCCGCGCCACGCTCGCGCCGCAGATCGGCATGGCCGCGCCGATCCCGGCCCTGCGCCAGCGTCCGCTCCTGACCATGAAGGATATGGGCATGGACATGGCGGGCATGGACATGGGGCAGGGGGGCGTCATCGACCTGAGCCAGCCCGCCAATGACAGCATGGCCGGCCATAGTATGAAGATGCTCGATCCCTCGGTCGCCCCGAATGTGCCGATGGGACCGGGGGTGGCGACGCTCTCCTCCATGCCGGCCGATCGCACCGCCGACCGGCCGACGGGGCTGGAGGATGTCGAACATCGCGTTCTCACCTATGCCGACCTGCGTGCGCTGGAACCCAATCAGGATGTGCGCGCGCCGACCCGCGCGCTCGACATTCACCTGACCGCCAACATGGAACGCTATATGTGGTCCTTCGACGGGGTGAAGCTGTCGGACGGCGCCGACCCCATAGCCTTCCGCCATATGGAGCGGGTGCGCGTGACGCTCATCAACGACACGATGATGCCGCATCCCATCCATATCCACGGCCATTTCTTCCAGCTCGTCACCGGGGACGCCGACCATAATCCCCGCAAGCATACGGTGAACGTCCTTCCCGGCGGCAAGATCAGCTTCGACCTGACCGCCGATGCGCTGGGCGACTGGGCCTTTCATTGTCACATGCTGCTGCACATGCATTCAGGGATGATGCGCGTCGTGACCGTCCGCGGGCAAGGAGACGCGGCATGAAGCGCCTCACCCTCACCGTCCTTCTGCTTGCCGGCCTGCCCGCGCCTGCCCTCGCGCAGGCTGATCCGCCGATGGATCACGGCGCGCACCAGATGCCGCCGGCGGCAGAAGCGCCGACCCGGCAACAGCCCGCCAATCCGCATGCCGGTCATGCCGCCCCCGTCATCGACGACAGCATCCCGCAGGGCGTCGCCCCGCCGGTTCCGACCGACCATGCGGCCGAAGCCTTTTACGATCCCGAAGTCATGGCCCGCGCCCGCGCCGCCATGATGAAGGAAAATGGCGGCATGACCTTCTCGCAACTGATGATCGATCGCCTCGAATATCGCGCTCAAAATGGCGCGGATGGCTATCATTGGGAAGGCGAAGGCTGGATCGGCGGCGACATCAACCGCCTCGCCATCAAGTCGGAAGGAGAGGGCGCAATCGGCGGCGCCCTCGACAGCGCCGAGGTGCAGGCACTCTACAGCCGCGCCATCGACCCATGGTGGAATGTCGTCGCCGGCGTGCGGCAGGATTTCCGGCCCCAACCGCAGCGCACTTATGCGACGATCGGCATCGAAGGCCTCGCCCCTTACTGGTTTGAGGTGGAGGCCCAGGCCTTCCTGTCGGACAAGGGCGACGCGCATCTGCGGCTGGAGGGCAGTTATGACCAGCGCATCACCCAGCGCCTGATCCTGCAACCCGCCGCCGAAGTGAATGTCGCCGCGCAGGACGTGCCTGAACTTGGCATCGGGTCGGGCCTGTCCGACATCGAGCTGGGCCTGCGCCTGCGCTATGAGATCGCCCGCGAATTTGCGCCTTATGTCGGCGTCAACTGGGAACGCAAGCTGGGCGGCAGCGCCCGCTATGCCCGCGCCGCGGGGGAGGGGGCGTCAGCCACCAGCCTGGTGGTGGGCGTGCGCTCCTGGTTCTGATCCGCTGCGGGCAAGATGCCGCTCGACCAGCGCGACATGCAGCCGAATGCCCAGCTCCAGCACATCGTCGTTAAAGTCATAATGGGGGTTGTGCAGCGGCGTTGACCCTTCGGGCTTCGCCTGGCCCAGCCAGATATAGGCGCCCGTGCACGCCTGAAGCATGAAGGCGAAATCCTCGGACGTGAAGGCGGGGTCGGGGGCCAGCCGTGCGTCGCCCACGCTCGCGGCGGCGGCCAGCGCTTCCTGCGCCGCTTCGGCATCATTTATCGTCGCGGGATAATAGCGCTGATAATCGACGTGCGCGGCCAGTCCGCCCGCCAGCGCCACACCGGCGGCGATTTCGCGGATGGATTGCTCGATCCGGTCCTGGACCGCCGGGTCGAAGGTGCGGACCGTGCCCGCGACCGTCACCAGTTCCGGGATGACATTATGGGTATGCCCGCCATGGATCTGGGTGATCGACAGGACGGCGGACTGGGTGGGCGGGATGCGCCGGGATATGATGGCGTTCAACTGCTGGACCAGTCCGGCCGCCGCCAATATGGCGTCTGGCGTATCCTGCGGGATGGCGGCATGGCCGCCGCGCCCTTCCAGCCGGATCTCGAACTTGTCGGCCGCCCCCATGATCGGGCCGGGCCGGGTCGCGATCGTACCGGCGGGCAGGTCGGGCCAATTATGAAGACCGAACACCCGCTCGCAGGGGAAACGATCGAACAGGCCTTCATTGACCATTTCCCGCGCGCCGCCCTGGCCTTCCTCGGCGGGCTGGAAGAAGAAATTCACCGTCCCGTCGAAATCCCGGCTTCGGCTCAGATGCTGCGCTGCGCCCAACAGCATGGCGACATGCCCGTCATGGCCGCAGCCATGGAAGGTGCCGGGCGTCTTGCTGGCGTAGGGCAGGTTGGTCTGTTCGTGGATCGGCAGCGCATCCATGTCGGCGCGCAACCCGATGCTGCGCGAAGACGTCCCGTTGCGCAGCACCGCCACCACTCCGGTCCGCCCGATCCCCTCATGCACCTCCAGCCCCAATGCGCGCAATTGCTCGGCGATGCGGCCGGCGGTGCGATGCTCGCAGAAACCAAGTTCGGGATGGGCATGAATGTCGCGGCGAAAGGCGACGAGCGGTTCGATCAGGTCGGCGATGTCGGTCATGGGGAAATTCTAACTCTATCGTTGTTCGCCGAACAGATGCTGGATCGGATAATGATGCTTGATGAAGGGGGATTTGATCACGACGTAGCTGAAATATTTCTCGATGCCATAGTCGCTTTCCAGCATCCCCTCGATGATCGACTGATAATGGACGACGCCGCGCGTCACGAATTTCAGCAGATAATCATAGCCACCGCTGACCAGATGACATTCGACGATTTCGTCCAATTTGCGGATGCGCGTCTCGAACCGGGAAAAGTCGCCAGCGCGGTGCTCGGTCAGTGTGACTTCGGTAAAGACGGTCAGATATTCGCCCAGCTTGTGCAGATTGACGTGCGCGCCATAGCCGGTGATGTATCCGGCCTTCTCCAGCCGCTTGACACGGGTCAGGCAGGGGCTGGGGGAAAGGCCCACCGCGTCGGCCAGCTCGACATTGGTGATGCGGCCCGCTTGCTGAAGCTGCGTGAGGATCTTGAGGTCGATCCGGTCGAGTCTTGGTCCGCCCAGCATGTCCCGATCTCCCCCCTTTTTTATCCCACCGCCGCGCGAATATCTGCTTCTTCGAGCAGGTCGTCCAGTGTCTTGCGGATGCGGGCGAAGATCATGTCCATCTCGTCATCGGACGCGCAAAGCGCCGGCGCAAGCCCGATGATCGAGTCAGTGAAGGCGCGGAATATGACCCCGTTCCGATAGCCTCTTTCGAACAATCGGTCCGCCAGTTTGAGCGCAGGGTCGAAGCGCGCCTTGCTGCCCTTGTCCGCCACCAGTTCGATTGCGCCCAGCAGCCCGCGGCCGCGCGTGTCGCCGACCAGCGGGTGATCGGCGATCGCCGCCATCCCCGCCGCAAAGCGCGCGCCGACCTTCTGGCCGTTCGCCAATATGCCGCCATCGGTGTAGAGGCGCAGCACTTCCAGACCCACCGCCGCGCTGACCGGATGGCCCGAATAAGTGGCGCCATGGCCGATCGCCAGTTCCGGCGCCGCGCCATCGGCAATGCCCTGATAGACCTTGTCCGACATCAGCACCGCGCCCATCGGCACATAGCCCGACGTCAATCCCTTGGCGACCGTCATCAGGTCGGGGGACACATCCTCCGCCTCGCACGCGAACAAGGGTCCGGTGCGCCCGAAGGCCGTGATGACCTCGTCCGCGACCATCAATATGTCCAGTTCGTCACACGCCTGCCGCATTGCCTTGAGCCAGCCGACCGGCGGCACGATGACGCCGCCCGATCCCTGGATCGGCTCGCAGAAGAAGGCGGCGACATTGTGCGCGCCCAGTTCCGCGACCTTGTCCTTCAACTGCTGCACCGACCGGGCGATGATCGCGGCATCGTCCCCCTCCAGATCGCTGCGATAGGGGTAGGGGGAAGGGATATGATGCTGCCAGCGCAGCGGCAGGTCGAAGCCGCGATGGAAATTGGCGAGCGCTGTCAGCCCCGCGCCGGTCGTGCTCGACCCGTGATAACCGCGTTCCAGGGCGATGCATTGCTTCTTCGCCGGCTTGCCGATCGCGTTGTAATAATGGGTGATGTAGCGGATCGCCGAATCCACCGCATCCGATCCACCCAGCGTGAAATAGACATGATCCAGCCCTTCGGGGCTGAGGTCGATCAGCTTCTGCGCCAGCCGCACCGCCGGTTCGCTGCCGAAATGGAAATAGCCCGTGGCATAGGGCAGGCGGCGCATCTGCTCGGCCGCGACTTCGGCGATGCTGTCCTGGCCATAGCCGACATTGACGCACCATAATCCCGCGAACGCGTCCAGCACCTCCCGGCCATCCATGTCCGTCAGCCACATGCCCTTGCCGCTTTGCAGCAGCGTCGCGCCGCGCGCCTCATGCCCGCGAAAGGAGGTGACGGGATGGATCAGGTGATCGCGGTCGATGTCCAGCAGGGATCGGTTGCTATGCAGCGTCATCATGGGGGCTCGCTGTTGTGGTCATGGGCTTCAGCCTAGCCTCATGCCGCGGAGCGAAAGCCCGATATGGGGCGAACGGCGATGACGCCTGCCCTTATTCACGGACCGGCGCGGCATATTGTGCTGTGCCGGTCCGTTGCCGTCAGCATAGAGCGTCGGCGATCGCCTTGCCGCATTCCACGGTGTTCGCCTTGCCTTTAAGATCGCCGGTGCGAAGGCCCGGTTCGGCCAGCACCGTCTCCACCGCGCGCATGATCGCGGCGGCGGCGTCCGCCTCGCCCAGATGCTCCAGCATCATCGCCGCCGACCAGATCTGCCCGACCGGATTGGCGATGCCCTTTCCTGCGATGTCGGGCGCTGACCCATGGACCGGCTCGAACAGCGAGGGCGCGGTGCGATCCGGGTTGATATTGCCCGACGGCGCGACCCCGATGGTGCCGGTGCAGGCCGGGCCAAGGTCGGACAATATGTCGCCGAACAGGTTGGACGCCACCACCACGTCGAACCGGTCGGGGTTCAGCACGAACTGGGCGGTCAATATGTCGATATGATATTTGTCATGGGTGACGGTCGGATAATGTGTCGCCATCTCCTCCACCCGCTCGTCCCACCAGGGCATGGTGATGGCGATGCCGTTGGACTTGGTCGCCGACGTCACATGCTTGCGCTCCCGCGTCGCCGCCAGCTCGAACGCATAGCGCAGCACCCGGTCGGTGCCATGACGGGTCATCACCGTTTCCTGGATCACCACCTCGCGCGGTGTGCCGGGGAACATCTTGCCGCCGACCGAACTATATTCGCCCTCGGTATTTTCGCGCACCACCCAGAAATCAATGTCGCCGGGTTCGCGGCCGACCAGCGGACAGGGCACGCCGGGCATCAGGCGGACGGGGCGCAAATTGACATATTGGTCATATTCGCGCCGGAACTGGAGCAGCGATCCCCACAGCGAAATATGATCCGGCACCGTGTCGGGCCAGCCGACCGCGCCGAAGAAGATGGCGTCGGGATCGCCGATCCGCGCCTTCCAGTCGTCGGGCATCATCTGGCCATGTTTGGCATAATAGTCGCAGCAGGCGAAATCCTGCCATGTCTGCTCGATGGCAAAGCCGTAGAGGCTCGCCGCGCGTTCCAGCACGCGGATGCCTTCGGGCATGACTTCCTTGCCGATGCCGTCGCCCGGAATGACGGAGATGGCATAGTTGCGGTCGGTGGCGGACATAACTCACTCCCGTTCGCCCTGAGCCTGTCGAAGGGCGTTTTTGCTTGAAGACAAGTGCAGCGCTTCGACGTTCGAACGAGGCAGGCGGCTCGTTTTGAACAGCGCGGACGGCGCAGGGCCGGGCTTAAAGCTTCAGCCCGGCAATATGGAACGCCTTGGTCTCCAGATATTCCTCGATCCCCGCATGGGCGCCCTCGCGGCCCAGGCCCGACATCTTGACCCCGCCGAACGGCGCGACCTCCATCGCGATCGCGCCGCTGTTGAGCGCGACCATGCCCGCCTCCAGCCGCTCGGCGACGCGGAAGGCGCGGTGCAGATTTTCGGTGTAGAAATAGGCGGCAAGACCATAGCTGGTCGCATTGGCCAGTTCGATGCCTTCCTCTTCATGGGTGAAGCGGAACAGCGGCGCCACCGGTCCGAACGTCTCTTCCTGCGCCAGCCGCATGTCCCGCGTCGCCCCGGTCAGGATGACGGGCGTCGCGAACCGCGCGCCGCTGGCGCCTTCGGGCGCCTGCGCGAACAAGGTCGCGCCGTGCGACAGCGCATCCTCGACATGCGCCTTCACCTTTTCGGCGGCGGCGGCATTGATCAGCGGCCCGATCGTGCTGCCCGGCATGTCGCCCGGCGCGACCTTCAGCGCGGATACCGCCTTCGCCAGCTTCTCGGCAAACTGCTCATAGACGCCGTCCTGCACCAGGACGCGGTTGGCGCAGACGCAGGTTTGCCCCGCATTGCGGAATTTGCTGACCATGGTGCTGGCGACGGCCACATCGACATCGGCGTCGTCGAACACGATCAGCGGCGCATTGCCGCCCAGCTCGAAACTCACTCGTTTGATGGTGTCGGCGCATTGCCGCATCAGCAGCGCGCCGATGCGGGTCGATCCAGTGAAGGACAGCTTGCGCACGACGGGGCTCGCGGTCAGCGCGCCGCCGATCGCGGTGGGCAGGCCGGTGACGATGTTGAACACGCCCGCCGGGAAACCCGCTTCCTCCGCCAGCTTGGCCAGCGCCAATGCGGTAAAGGGCGTCAGTTCGGATGGCTTGACCACCACCGGGCAACCGGCGGCCAGGGCAGGGGCGCATTTGCGCGTGATCATCGCTGCGGGGAAGTTCCACGGCGTGATCGCCGCCGACACGCCGACCGGCTCTTTCATCACCAGGATGCGACGATTGGCTTCGGGCGCGGGAATGATGCCGCCGTCGATGCGCTTTGCTTCCTCCGCAAACCATTTGATGAAGCTTGCCGCATAGCGAATCTCGCCCTCTGCCTCGGCGATCGGCTTGCCCTGTTCGGCGGTCATGATGCGGCCCAGGTCGGCAATATTGTCCAGCACCAGCCTGTGCCACCCCTCCAGCACGGCGGCGCGGTCGGCGGCAGTGCGCGCCTTCCATGCAGGGAACGCCGCCTGCGCCGCGGCGATGGCGGCCTGCGTCTCGACCTCGCTGCAATCGGGCACGGTGCCGATAATCGCCCCGGTCGCGGGATTGTCGACCGGCACCGTCCGGCCCGAAGCCGCGCCGGCCCACTGGCCGCCGATGAAGGCCTGCTCGATGAAAAGGGCGGGGTTGTTGAGGGAGAGGGTCATCCGAGCGCCTGTGTGGTAAGGGAAAATGTCGTGACCGAAGGGTCAAGCGGCGGCAAAGGGCCGCGCACCATGCGCATCACCCGTCCTACGCAGGGTAGGCCCAGATCATCCAGCCATGCGGACAGGCCGCTTTCCTCCGGCACGTCGAGCCGGCAGAACATGCCCGCATTGGACCCCAGCCAGTGGGAAATCAGCGCCTTCGCGCCGCCGGCATCGGGCGCGATGGTCGGGCCGACGACATAGCCGCGCCCAAAGCGCCGGAACAGGGCAAAGCCCACCGGCTCATTGCTGCGGGTCAGCACCACCCCCTGCGCACCGGGCGCCAGCGCATCGAGCAGCGCGGCCCGGTCCATGCCGGTCGCGCGCTGCGCCAGGCTGTGCAGCGTCGGCATGTCCTTGGCGCCCAGCGGCCGAACCCGCTCGTCGGGGATCAACTGTGCCATCGGGACGGAAAAAGCCGCACCCTGATGCTGGAACACCGGACCGCCCGGCTCGAAGCCCAGCTTGCGATAGAGCGGCGCGCCTTCGTCGGTGGCGTTGAGCAGCACCGTGCGGCCGTCCAGCTCGTCCAGCACCGCCTCCATCAGTTGCCGGCCGATGCCCATACCCTGCGCTGCGGGCGACACGATGACCATGCCCAGGGTCGCGGCCTGTGTGCCATAGAGCCAGGCCATGGCGGTGCCGATCACATCGCCATCACGGGTCGCCACATAGCCAAAGCCCAGGCTCAGCAACATGTCCCAATCCTCGATCCGGTGGGGCCATTTCTGCTCGCTCGAAAGTTCGTGGGCGGCGGCCAGATCGTCCACGGTCATGCGCCGCAGCTTCACCATCGCCTCTATGCCTGTCGCCATGCGTCTTGCTCCTTGGCGGGAAGGGGGCGCCCGCCGCTTGGTCGGAATCGGTGGCCGGACATTAAAAGCCTGCGCCAAGCATTGGCTGCTGCCTTCGCCCGCTTTTTGGAAGATTATCGCGCTTATTTTCCTGCGCAACTGCAACAAATGCCGTCACCCCGCCTTATCCTGCCCCGCAGCCCGAACTAGGAGACCCACGCCGTGACTGGTTTCGACCCTGATCAGATCAACCTGGCCCAGGCGCATAATTTCATCGACGGGCGCCGGGTGAAAGGGCGCGGCGCTGCCATCGCGGTCCGCCGCCCCTCGGACGGACGGGTCCAGGCGGACCTCGACAGCGTGGATGCCGATCAGCTTGTCGAGGCGGCCGATAATGCCCAGACCGCTTACAAGCGCAGCGGCTGGGCACAGACCGACCCGCGCGGCAGGATGCAAGTCTTGCGCCGCTGGGCCGACCTGATCGAGGCGGACGCCGCCCGACTCGCGCCGCTCGAAGCGCTGGGATCGACCCGCACGATCAACGAGGTCAACGCCTGGGATCTGGGCTACACCGCCGAAACGATCCGCTTCTTCGCCGAATGGGCGGACAAGGTCGGCGGCGAAGTCGCGGCGACCACGCCCGACAAGCTCGGCCTCACCATCGCCGAACCCTATGGCGTGGTCGCGGCGATCGCGCCCTGGAACCTGCCGCTGGTCATGGCCGGCTGGAAGATCGCGCCGGCCATTGCGGCGGGCAATTCGGTGGTCCTCAAACCCTCCGAAATGACGCCTTTCAGCATCGTGCGCCTCGCGGAGCTGGCGATCGAGGCGGGGTTGCCCGCCGGCGTCTTCAACATCGTGCAGGGCGATGGACGATCGGTCGGCGATCCGCTGGTGCGGCGTCCCGAAGTCGCGAAAGTCACCTTCACCGGCTCGACCGCCACAGGCGCGGCGATCATGGCCGCCTGCGCGCAGACCGGACCAAAGCCGGTGACTCTGGAACTGGGCGGCAAAAGCCCGCAGATCGTCTTTGCCGACGCCGGGATCGACAAGGCGGCGGCGATCGTCGCGCGCGCCATCACCTTGAACGCGGGTCAGGTCTGCGTCGCCGGCTCGCGCCTGCTGGTGCAGGACAAGGTCGCCGATCAGGTGATCGACCGCATCCTCGCCGCCTTCGCCGCCCATCGCGCCGGCCCGACCTGGCGGACCGACACGACGCTGGGGCCGATCATTTCCGAAGGCCAGCTCGACCGGATGGACGGCATCGTCAAGCGCGCCATCGCCCAGGGCGCCGAACTGCTGGCGGGCGGCGGCCGCGCCACTGCGCCGCAGGAAGGCAGCTATTTCGCGCCGACCCTGATCGCCAATGTCGATCAGCGCAGCGAGGTCGTGCAGGGTGAGATTTTCGGCCCGGTGCTGACCGTCCAGACTTTTGCTGATGAAGAAGAGGCTTATGCGCTGGCCAATGACAGCGCCTATGGCCTCGCCGCCGGCGTCCACACCGGCGACGTCGCCCGCGCCCTGCGCGCCACGCGCACGTTGGAGGCGGGCACGATCTGGGTGAACCGCTATGGCCGCAGCAATGATTTCATCCTGCCGACGGGCGGCTATAAACAGTCGGGCATCGGCAAGGATCTGGGTCGGGAAGCCTATCTGGCCAACCTCAAGACAAAGACCGCGCTGATCGAATTCTGAACGCGGCGCGCCGTGGCCCGGCGCGCCCGCGACCCTCCTACTTCACTTTGGCCAGCGCGGCGGTCATCCGCTTGGCGGCGAAAGGCGGCAGCTTCACCGCCTTGGCGGCGGCGATGTCGGCCGGCGTGACCTTGCCCACCTGCACCAGCGCGACCATGCCCATCGAATAATGCGGCATACATTTGATGCCGTAGAGACCCGGCTTGGTGACGGTCATCGCCACTTCCTTGTTCATCGCTCCCTTCATCGGCGTCGCGCCGGCAGGCAGCATGTTCGCCATGGTTTCGGCATTATGGCTGGGATTGGTCGGCAGGAAACGGATGGTGTCGCCGGGCGCGGCCTTCACGAAGGATGGCTCGAACACCATGGCGCCCTCCGCGCCCTGGTTCTTCATATGAACGACGATGTCCTTGGCTGCGGCGGGCAGCGGCGCCAGCAACAGCGCGGCGACCGACAGGCGGATGACATGATGGCGGATCAAGGCTCTCTCCAGACATGATGGTGCGGCATAATGCGCCGGGTTGGCACCAGAATTGCCGGATGTCCTTGATCGGGCGCAATGGGCCATTGGTCCAAGGCGCCGGTTCAGCCCTGGTGCAGCAAAGGCGTTTTCAATTTGCCGCGCCATCCTCCGGCACGACCGGTTCGAGCGTCAGGCCAAGGTCGCGCCAGCCATCGCTCCCCTCGGCCAGCCACCACGCCCGTTCATAGCCATGGGCGCGCAGCCGCCGTGCCGCGTTCCAGCTCATCCAGCAATCGGCGAGGCAAAAGAGGATGATCGGCCGGTCGCGTCGCCCGTTGGTCAGCCGCGCAACACCCGCCATGAACCAGCCCTCGATTTGCGGGTCCAGTGCGCCGCGTCCGCTCTCGGGAAACCAATGCGCCCCCGGAATGGACTGCCGCGCCTCCGCCAGCCGCCAGCGCCCGTCCGCTTCGCGAGAGGCGCCTTGCGCCGGCGTCACGTCGATGAACAGGGCGTCGATGTCCGGCCGCAACTGGGCCGCCGCCGCCGGGGCGATCCGCGTCACCCCCTCTGGCGGGCGGCGGGTCGGCGCGCGATAATGGGCGCTGCGATAGCCCTGTGCGTTGAACAGCGGTTCCTGCGCCTGCGCCAGTATCGGCGCCGCCATCGCCAGCATCAACCAGACTGCCCGCATCTTCCGCTCCCGCCTCTTGGCCGCGCTACTGGCCCAAGGTGCAATGGTAGCGCAGCGCGCCTTGCCTTACGCCTGCACTTAGGGAGAAGGACATGAAAGGCATGACGGCGCTGCTGTTGGCGCTTCTGGCCATTCCGGCGCAGGCGGCGGAGCGTTATCCGGCCGATCCGCTCGGTTCGCCGATGTGGGTCGCCCATGCACGCACCCTGTTCGGCGACGATCCCGTCCGCTTCGACGCGCGCGTGAAGGTGGAATTTCCCCTCGTCGCCGAAGACCAGCGCGCTTTCCCGGTCGCGATCGACGCGCGCGGCATTGCCGGCGTCCGGCGCATCCTGCTCTTTGCCGATCTCAATCCCATTCCCGTGGCGATCGACTATCGCCCGGTAAACGCCGCACCCTATATCGCCACCCGCATCAAGCTTGACCAGCGCACGCCCGTGCGCGGCGCGGTGCAACTGGCCAGCGGCGAATGGCTGGTGTCGGGCGGCTGGATCGACGCGGCGGGCGGTGGCTGCTCGACCCCGCCGGTCAGCCGGGTGAAGGGCGACTGGGCCGATCATCTGGGCGAGATACGCGGACGGGCCTGGCCGCTGGCTGACGGCGCGCGCCTGCGCCTTGGCTTTCGCCATCCGATGGACACCGGCCTCGTCGCCAATATCGCCACCTATCATCTGGAAAGCCTGACCGTGAAGGACGCGCAGGGCGGCGTGCTGGCGGAGATGGAGATCTGGGCCAGTGTCGCTGAAGACCCTGCGATCACCTTGTTGCCCTTTGCCAGAGCGGGGGAGCGGCTGGCGATCGAAGGGCGCGACACCAATGGCCGCCTCTATGCCGCGCAGGTCGATGTGGCCAAACAGTCCGCCATGCCGGTCGCGCCATGATCCTGTCGCGCCGGACCCTGCTTGCGGGCCTCGCCGCCGCGCCCGTCGTCGCCCGCGCGGCGCCCGACTATGGCATCAGCCCCCTTGCCGTGGCCGACGGCATCTGGATGGTGCGGGGCGCCGATGCGCCGATCGAACCCGCCAATGGCGGCGCCATCGCCAATATCGCGATCATCGATACGCCCGCCGGCACGGTCCTGTGCGACTGCGGTCCATCGCTGCGCTATGGTCTGGCGCTCAAGGCGGCGGCGGAAGCCCTGACCGCAAAGCCGGTGGTGCGCGTCTACATCACCCATCTTCATCCCGACCATGGCCTTGGCCTGGCCGCCTTCGATCCCGCTATCGCCGCCGCGCTGCCCGGCACGATTTCAGCCTTGCAGGCGCAGGGGCAGGGCTTTTCCGACGCCATGTACCGGATTCTCGGCGACTGGATGCGCGGCACGGACATACTGCTCCCGCGCGTCGCTCTGTCCGGCGGAGAGGAGGATTTGGGGGGACGCAAAATCCGCCTGCTGCCACTCGCAGGTCACAGCGGCGCGGACCTGGCGCTGGTGGATGAAAGGACGGGCCTGATGATCGCGGGGGATCTCGTCTTCCATGATCGCGCGCCCAGTACGCCGACCGCCGACCTGGCTGCCTGGCGGACCAGCCTCGACCGCCTCAAGGCGCAGCCGCATGGCGCGCTCCTGCCCGGCCATGGTCCGCTCGATCCGGGCGGAACCGCAGCGATAGATCAGACCCGCGACTGGATCGACTGGCTGGAAGACAGCCTGACCAACGCCGTGCGCGCCGGCCTCGACATGGTGGAGGCCGGGCAACTGCCGATCCCGGACCGCTTCTCGGCCATGGCCGCCGCCCGCTACGAACTGCAACGCAGCGTCTCGCATCTCTATCCGGGGCTGGAGGCGCAACTCCTGCCCCGGATAGACACGAACGACTAGTCGATACCCTGAATGATGAAGGTCTGATAATCGGCGCCTTTCAGCCGATAGCTGAGCGCTTCCTGATAGGCGGGACTGTCGTACCAGGCCTCCGCGTCCGCGAAAGTGGGAAAGGCGACGATGACCGCGCTCTCTGTATTCGGCCCGTCCGTCGCGCGGGTTTTGCCGTAAAAGGCCAGCGGCGTGACCGGATGACCGGCGAGCGACTTGCCGGCCAGCTCTCCATAGGTCGCCATGGCGTCAGGATCGCGCACGGCGTTGCGGACGGCGACGAAATAGGCAGTCATATATTCTCTCCTTCTTCTGCTTGATCAAAATGCCGCCTTTACCCCCAGATACCAGCGGCGTGGTGCGCCCGGCCCGTAAGCGCGCGGGTTCGACGCGCCCGGCGCTTCCTCCAGTTCGATCTCGTCCACCTCGCTGAAGGTGCCAAAACTTGCATAATCGCGATTGAAGATGTTGCGCAGTTCGCCGAACAGGCGGACGCCGCGCAGGATGGTGATGCTGCCGCGCAGGTTGACGATGGCATAGCCGGGCAGTTTCGCATTGTCGTTGCCCTCGTCCCCGACCAGATATTGGCCCGACCGCGCGATCAGGTCGCCGCCGATCGACCAGCGACCCGCCGCATAGTCCAGGCTCATCGTCGCGCTGTGTCGCGATATTCCCGTCAACCGGTCGCCGCTCATGACCTGAATGGTGCCATCCTCTTCCGCTTGCGGATTGGCCGGGCTCGAAAGCGTCAGCGGCGCGCGATAGGTCGCGTCGGTGAAGGCATAGCTTAATGCCCCGGTAAAGCCACCGTGCGCGGCCTTCACGCTCGCCTCCCCCCCCTGCCGCCGAGTCGCGCCGATATTGCGGAAATAGGCGCGGCCGCGAATGTCGGACGCCACATATTGGATGTCGTTGGCGTTGCGCGTGCGCCAGGCCGACAGCAGCCAGTCGATGCGCAGCCCGCCCGCCGCGCCATGGCCGCTGGCGCCCGCTTCCCAGCTTTTGGCGACCACCTGCTTCAATGGCGGATCGGCGATGAAGAAATTGGTGAGGCTGCATGGCGCCTTCTCGTCCGCGCAGGACAGTTCGGCGGGGGTTGGCGCGCGGTTGCTTTCCGCATAGCCCGCGCGCAGCGACAGCCCGTCGCTCATCCGATAATCTAGTTCTACGCCCGGATTGAGCCGCCGGAAACTGTGCCGTCCATTGAGCGCGGTGCCGATCTGGTCCTGCAACACGACCCGCGCATGATTATAGCGCAACCCGATTTCGGCGGAGAGGCGCTGCGTGATCGGCAGGCGATCCTGCGCGAAGACGCCCCAATATCGGCCATGCGCGATCAGTCCTACCGGTGCGATCGCGCCGTCCGCCTGCACGATGTCGACGCCCAGCCCCTCGACGCTGCGGTCCCTGGTCATTGCGCCCAATTCGGTGGCGCTGTCGAACCGTGTGCGGCTGGCGTCATAGCTGAAACCCAGCGCGAAATGATTGTCGCCGCCGGCCAGCGGCCGTTTGTCGATGATCTGGAACAGCGCCCCCATGGCGCGGGTCCGGGCGCGGCCCCGGTTCAGCACGCCATAGCCGTCGCCATCCTGCATGTCGGCGATCGGATCGCCATTCGCATCGGTCAGGATGGCCTGCGCCTCCTCGTCGTCCTCATCTCCCCCCACCGTCTCCAGGCACAGCAGGCCGGCCGCGTCCGCCTCCTCGCAGCCTTGGATGTCGGCGGCATCGCCATTGACCGTGCGCAGCGTCAGCTTCTGGGCATAAAGCGTGCCCTCGATCCGCGTGCGCTCCGACAGTGCGACCCAGGGGTGCAGGCTGATCCGGCCATAACGCGCCTTGCTGTTGTCGGGCCAGGTGAACACCGCGCGCCGGTTCGCCGCCAGCAATTCCACCGGCGCGACCCCATTGCCGGTAAGGTCCGTGTCCGCGCCCACCAGTTTCAGGTGCAGCCCGCCCGATACGGTGTCGAAGCCCAGGTCGAGATAGCCATTATAAAGGTTGGAAGGCGAAAAATCCCGCCAGCCATCGTCATGGCTATATTGGAACGCGCCATAGGCGCTGACATCGCCGCGCGCCAGGCCGCCCGCGATGCTCGCCTCCCGATAATCGAAGCGACCGCCGCTATAGCTCGCCTCCAGCCCCGGATCGGACAGGCCGGTGCGCGTTTCGATCAGCATCGCCCCGCCCAGCGCGTTGAGGCCATAGACGGGACTTGCGTCCAGCAGGCTGAGCTTGCGGATCGCCGCTTCGGGCAGCAGGTCGAACGCCACCGTATCGCCAAAGGGCTGGTTGAAGCGCGCCCCGTCGAGATAGACGGCCAGACCCTGCGCCTGCCCCTGAAGCGGCGAGGCGGTAAAGCCGCGATAGACAAGATTGGGTTGCCAGGGATTGCCCTGCGCCTCCTGCAAGGTGACGCCCGCGATAGAGCGGGTCAGCGCGCCGAGCAGATCGGGGGTGCCCGCCCGGCCGATGTCCGCGCCCGAAATCGTCAGTGCGTCATCGGCATCGATCGCGCCGCCGGGCGCCGTAACGACGATGGCGACCCGGTCTCCCACCTCCCTGGCCATCTCACCGGGCGTCTGCGCCTGCGCCTGTCCCGCCCAGGCCATGGCCGTTCCGGCCAGCAGCGCCGTCACCCCTCGCATCGCTCTCTCCCGATCTTATCGGGCAACGCTAGGGAGCGGGGGAGGGCGGCTCCATTATACCTTGGGTCAATGCCCGACGCTGATCCCGATCCACAGCGTCCGCGGCGTGCCGAGGTCGATCGATCCGCCGGCATTGCGGGTCACGATCGCCTCGTCGAACAGATTTTCGCCCCGCGCCACCAGCGACAGCCCATGGCCGATCGGCAGGCGCGCGATCGCGTCCAGCGTCAGCGCATCGGGCAGCACATCGCTTTGCAGGTCGTCCTCATATTGTTTCGCGTCATAGCGCAATGTGGTCGACAGCGACGGGCCTTGCCGCGGCGCCCAGGCCAGCGTGGCGCTCGCCGCATGGCGCGGGCTTTGCGCCGGGGTGAAGCCGTCGAACGCCTGGCCGGGCGCGCGGACGCTGCTATGGCTATAGGCGTAGGATGCCGAAAGCTGGAAATCGCCCAGCTCGGCCGCCGCCGTCAGTTCCACGCCCTTGGCGACGATCCGCTCGACATTCTGCCGCTGGCGCGTGTTGGGGGCGGTCGTGACATTGGCGATCGCATCGTCCAGCCGGTTGTAGAAGGCTGTGGCCGACAGGGTGACGCCGCTCGCCGGGGTCAGGTCGATACCCGCCTCGGCGCCTTTCAGCTTTTCGGGGGCCAGCGCCGCATTGGCCTCGGTCGTGATCGGAAACACCACGAAGGGGCGATACAGCTCGTTGAGCGTGGGCAGGCGAAAGCCGCTATAGGCGGCCGCCCGCAGCGCCAGCGCGTCGCTCGCCCGGTACAGCGCGCCGATCCGGCCTGATGCTTCCCAGCCCGACCGGTCGGCAAAACCACCGCCCGACGCTGCCCCGGTGGTGGCATTGACCTGCCGGTAGAAACCGTTGCGGATCGTCCAGCGATCCGCCCGCGCGCCGCCGGTCAGCACCAGATCGCCGATGCTCCAGTCATCCTCGACGAACAGGCCTCCGGTCCACTGGTCGCCCCCGGCATGGCGCAGGAAGGTGCGCGGATTGCTCGCGACGCCGGCATTATAGGCATCCTCATACATGTCGCCGGTGGCAAAGCGCGTATCGACGCCCACGCGCAGCAGATGGTCGGGGCCGACCGGCGGCCGC
>NZ_AYOY01000210.1 GCF_000508185.1 Sphingobium sp. C100
GGGGGTGGAGCAGCAGCCGGTAGCGTCCGGTCTGTCGCGCCGGCAAATGCTCTGGATGGGCGGTTCTGCGGCGGCGGCCGCGGTCGTCGGGTCGGTCGGACTGGCGCTGTTCGGCAACCGCTCCGGCTATGAAACGGCGCGGGGCGAAATGCTGCGCATCGCCCTGCCGGACGGCAGTGTCGTCAATCTCAATACCGCCAGTCATATCGACGTTCACTTTACCGAGACCAGCCGCACCATCCTGCTCAGGCGGGGCGAGGCTTTGTTCGACGTGGCGAAGGATGCTGCGCGCCCCTTCGTCGTCATGGCCGGGGACGCGCGGGTCCGCGCCGTCGGCACCGCCTTCACCGTGCGGCATGACGCCGCGGCGCCGGTGGATGTGACCGTCAGCGAAGGCGTGGTCGAAGTGTCGGACGCAGCCGAGGCGCAACCACCCGTGCGTCTGGCCGAAGGGATGCGGGCGCGCGTCGATGGCGCGATTGACGCAGCGCCGATCTCGTCGGAGGCGATCGCCCAGTCGCTGTCCTGGCGCGACGGCAAGATCGCCTTTCGCGACACCAGCCTTGCAGAGGCGGCGGCAGAATTCGCGCGCTATAATGCCGAACGCATCGTCATTCCCGATCCGGACGTAGCGCAACAGACGATTACCGGCCTGTTTCTCGCCACCGATCCGCAGGGTTTCGCCCGCGCCGTCGCCGAAAGCCTTGGGCTGCGCGCCCAGGTGGAGGGAGACCGGATCATCCTCGACGTCACCTGACGTTCAGGGCGGCGCATCATCACATTGCAGCAAGCGCGGACCCGTTCGCGCAAGGGGGAAAAGTCATGCCAGGAAAAAAGGAAACGCAAGGGCTTAACCGGCGGGAATTCGCCCTGCTCGCCGCGGCGGGAACAGGATTGGCAGCGGGGATCGCGCCATCGGCAACGGCGCAGACGCCGCCGCCCGAACCGACCCGGCTCAAGAGCGCGGGTGAGACTTTGCGGCCGGAGATTGTGGGCCAGTTCGGCATCGTTGCGGCCGGGCGCCATTATGCCGTGGCGGCGGGCACCCGCATCCTGCTGGCCGGCGGCAATGCCACTGATGCCGGCGTCGCTGCCGTTTTCGCCGCCGCCGTCACCGAAATCTCGCATTTCGGCTTCGGCGGCGAGGCGCCTACCATCATCTATGACAGCGGCACGAAAAAAGCGTCGGTAATCAACGGGCAGGGCACCGCGCCTGCGCTCGCCACCCCGGACAAGTTCGCCGCGCTGGGGATGATACCGGGCAACGGACCGAGCGGCGGCACCATCCCCGCCATGGTCGATGCCATGGCGCTGGCGCTCCAACTCAATGGCACCATGACCCTCGATCAGGTGATGCAGCCCGCGATCGAACTGGCGGACGGCTTCGTCATGTATAATTTCCTGGCAGAGGTCTTCGTCAGCCAGCAAAAGGCGACATCCAAATATAAGACCGCCTACGACACCTATTATCCCGGCGGAAAGCTGCCCAGGACGGGCGAAATCTTCCGCCAGCCCAACCTCGCCCGCACCATGCGCGCCATTGCTGCCGCGGACAAGGCGGCCTTTGCCAGCATGAAGGACCGCAAAGCCGCAATCCAGGCCGGACGCGACGCCTTCTACAAGGGCGACATCGCCCGCACCATCGGCGCGGCGATGGAGGCCGATGGCGGCCTCATGCGATATGCCGACCTTGCCGGCTACCGGGGCAAGGTGGAGGCGCCGCTCACCGCCAATGTGTTCGGCTACACCATCTGCAAGGGCGGCTTCTGGAGTCAGGGGCCGGCGCTGCTGATCGCGCTCAACATCGCCGAGGCGGCGGGCATCGGTGCGATGGAGCCGGGCAGCGAACTCTATCTCCACACACTCGCCGAAGCGATCAAGCTCGCCTTCGACGATCGCAACGCCTATTTTGGCGATCCCGATTTCGCGAAGGTGCCGGGCAAGGCGCTGCTGTCCAAGGCCTATGCGGCACAGCGCGCGCGGCAGATCGGACCGAAGGCGTCGCTCGAACATCGCTATGGCGACCCATGGGCAATGGAGGGCGGCCAGCGTCCGACGCCAATCTTCACGCCTCACATGCTCAAAAAGCCGCCGGTGCCTACCGCCGACACCACGGCGATCGAGGTCGTTGACCGGCATGGCAACCTGTTCAGTTGCACGCCCAGCTCCGGCTGGATGCTGGGTGGCGCCTATATTGCGGGCGACACCGGCGTGCCGATGAGCAACCGCATGACCGTGTTCGATCTCGATCCCGAAAGCCCCAATGTGCTGGTTCCCGGCAAGCGGCCGCGCACCACGCTCTCGCCCGCGATGGTGCTCAAGGATGGCGCGCCCTTCCTCGCGATCGGGACGCCCGGCGGCGACAATCAGGATCAGCAGATCATGAATGTGTTGCTGCGCGTGCTCGCCTTCGGCCAGCCGCTCCAGGCCGCGATCGAGGCGCCGCGCATCAACTCCAGCCATTTTCACGGTTCCTTCGCGATCAAGAAGGCGGAACCGGGCGCGTTGGAGATAGAGGATCGCGTGCCGCAGGCCGTGCGCGACCGCCTCGCCGCGCGCGGACACAAACTTGATGTGCTGGGACCATTTGGGGTTTCGACCGGGATCGTCGCGGCGGGCGTGGTGCCGGAAACCGGCACGCTGCGCGGCGCCGCCGACGTGCGGCGCGAACGCTATGCCTTTGGTTGGTAAGGGATAATCTGGCATGACAATATCGCTCAAGACGCTTGCGCTCGCCCTGATGCTCGGCACGGCCGGACCGGCCCTGGCCCACCCCGCCGATCTGCCCCCGCCCGGCGGGGAAACGCCCATCGCCTTCGACGTGCATGAAGGCACGTCCATGGCGGTTTCCGCGTCGCCCGACGGCAAATGGCTGGCGGTCGATCTTCAGGGAAGTCTCTGGATCATCCCGGCGGCAGGCGGCAAGGCGAAGCGGATCACCGACTATTTCAACGATGCGCGCCAGCCGGTCTGGTCGCCGGACGGATCGCGGCTGCTCTTCTTTTCCTACCGCGATGGCGGCTATGATTTGTGGACCATCAACCCCGACGGCAGCGACATGCGCAAGCTGACCGAGGGCGCCTATGACGATCGCGAACCGATCTTCTCGCCCGACGGCAAGACAATCGCCTTTTCGTCCGACCGCACCGGCAATTACGACATCTGGACGCTCGACGTCGCCACCGGCGCGATGAAGCAGATCAGCCGCAGCCCGCGCGAGGACCGACTGCCGACCTGGTCGCCCGATGGCGCCCGCATCGCCTATTCCGGTGCGGAAGGGATCATGAAAAGCGCCATCTATGTCACCGACCTCGCCACCGGGCAGGAAAGCCTGTTGAAGCAGGCGGCGGGCAAGGCTGACGCACCCTCCTTCGGCCCGTCGGGCGAACTGGCCTATGTGGTTCAGGACGATACGGGCAGTCATCTGGTCATCGATGACAAGCTGGTAAGCGGCTCGGAAAATGTCTTCCCTTTTCGCATATCGTGGCAGAAGAACGGCTATTATTACGTGTCGGACGGCAAAGTCCGGCATGGTGGCAAGGCCAAATCGACGGTCGATTTCGCGGCGACGCTGGAGGTGGTGCGACCCCAATATAACAGGGCCAGACGCGACTGGGATTCCACCGCGCCCAGAAAGGTGCTGGGCATCACCCATCCGCGTCTGTCGCCCGACGCCCAGCGCATCGCCTTCGTTGCGCTGGGAGACCTCTATGTCGTGTCATCCAAGGGCGGAACGCCGGAAAATCTCACGAAGGACGCCGCGCTCGACGCCGATCCCGACTGGTCGCCAGACGGCAACAGCATCGTCTTTTCCTCCGACCGGATTGGCGGCCTGCCCCAGCTTTTCATAAAGGATTTGAAGACCGGCAAGGACCGGCAGCTCACCCATATGGATACCCAGCCGCTGTCTGCGGCCTGGTCGCCTGACGGCAGGCAGATCGCCTTTCTCGATGTCGATGGCCGCTGGGGTGTGGCGGGCGTGTGCGTGGTCGATGTCGCCACCGGCAAGGTGACGCGCCTCCAGGGGTCACTGGGCCAGCCGGGCAGTCCCAGTTGGTCGGCGGACAGCAAAAATATCGCGATCAGCCTGTCCTATAAATTTTCCAACAGCTTCCGCGAAGGCACCAACCAGGTCTACGTCATCCCGGTCGATGGCAAAGGCGAACCCTTCTGGCAAATTCCCGAAGCCAATATGTCGCTCGACACGCGCAGCGGCAGCGGCCCGGCCTGGTCGCCCGACGGCACGAAAATGGCAGGCATCTATGAAGGGCTGCTGAAACTCTGGCCGATCGACAAGGACGCCAAACCGCTGGGGCCGGTGCGCAGCTACACGTCGGAAACCGCCTTCTACCCGACATGGAGCAGGGATTCGAAGACGATCCTCTTCCAGTCGAACGAGAAGCTGAAGATCATCAATATGGAAACGGGCGTCACGTCCGACGTGCCGATCGACCTCACCTACCGGCTGGCCAAGCCAACGGGCCGCACCATCATCCATGTCGGTGGCCTCATCGATTCCGTCCACGACGTGACGCAGAAGAACAAGGACATCGTGATCGACGGCAACCGGATCGTCGCCATTCGCGATCATGAACCGGCCACGGGCGATGCCGATGTCCGCTATATCGACGCCAGTACCCTCACCGCGATCCCCGGTCTGATCGAATATCATTCCCATATTCAAAAGGATTTCGGCTCGAACCTGGAAAAAGCCTGGCTCGCCTACGGCATCACCACCGTTCGCGACCCCGGCACGCAGGTCTATGACGCGGTGGAGGATCGCGAGGCGGCGGAAGCGGGCGTGCGCCTCAGTCCGCGTCTCTATACCGGCGGCCCCCTGCTCGAATGGCAGCGCGTCTATTACAAGATGGGCATCGCCGTCTCCAGCCCGGCCCATCTGGAACGCGAACTCGCCCGCGCCCGCGCGCTCAAATATGACATCCAGAAAAGCTATGTGCGGATGCCCGACATCTACCAGCGCCGCATCGCGCAGGCTGCGCACGACATGGGCATCCCGGTTTCCGGCCATGAAATCTTTCCCGCCGCCTTTTCGGGCGTCGATGGCACGGAACATATGGGCGCGACCAGCCGGCGCGGCTATTCGCCCAAACAGGGGCCAGGCGGCATGGCCTATGAAGATGTGATCCAACTGTTCGGGCAAAGCCGGCGCACGTTGACGCCGACCAATTTCGGGGCGCTCACCGGCTATCTCGAGCAACACCCCGATTATCGCGACGACCCGCGCGTGAATCTGTATCCGACCTGGGCGCGGGAGACGGTCACGACCGAAAATGACCCGATGGCGCGGATCGTAAGGCCGCTGCTGGCGGGCGGTCTCATCAGCCTCAAGAAGATGTATGACGCGGGCACCATTGTCGTGGCGGGCACGGACACGATGATCGCCACCAATCTCCATGCGGAGATAGCATCCTATGTCGATGCCGGGCTGACGCCGTTCCAGGCGCTTCAGACCGCGACGGTCAATTCAGCCAAAGCACTGAACCTGGACGCCGGCACGCTGGAAGTCGGCAAACTCGCGGACATCGCCTTGCTGGATGGCGACCCGCGCGCGGACATCGCCAACAGTTTCAAGGTGAAAAAGGTCGTGGCCAATGGCGTGGTCCATGATGTCGCGGACCTGATCGCCGCAGTGCAATGAAGAAAAAGGCCGCCGGGGCGTCGCGCGCCCCGGCGGCCTTGGCTCATGCCCGCAGGTCGAAGCGGTCGGCGTTCATCACCTTGGTCCAGGCCTTGACGAAATCGGCGACGAACTTGTCGCCGGCATCCGCCGCGGCATAGACCTCGGACACGGCGCGCAGCTGGGAATTGGACCCGAACACCAGGTCGGTGCGGGTGGCGGTCCACTTTTCCGTGTCGCTCGCGCGGTCGGTGCCGACGAAAACCTCGTCGCCCCGATCATCCACTTCCTTCCACGCCGTGCCCATGTCGAGCAAGTTGACGAAATAGTCGTTGGTCAACTGGCCGGGGCGATCGGTCAGCACGCCGTGAGCCGATCCGCCATGATTGGTGCCCAGCACCCGCAGCCCGCCGACCAGCACCGTCATCTCTGGCGCGCTCAGGCCCAGCAATTGCGCGCGATCGATCAGCAATTCCTCGGTCGGCACGCTGAAACGGACCTGTAGATAGTTACGGAATCCGTCCGCCTTTGGCTCGAGCGGTTCGAAACTTTCGGCGTCGGTCTGCTCCTGCGACGCGTCGCCGCGGCCCGAAGCGAAAGGCAGGGCGACGTCATAGCCGGCATCCTTCGCCGCTTTTTCAACGCCCATATTGCCGCCCAGCACGATCAGATCGGCAAGGCTCACATTGCCGCCAAAGTCGTTCCGGATGCCCTCATATATCGCGAGCACCTTTGCCAGTTCGTCAGGTTCGTTGACCTCCCAATCCTTTTGCGGGGCCAGCCGAAGGCGGGCGCCATTGGCGCCGCCGCGCTTGTCGGAGTCGCGATAGGTCGCCGCCGACGCCCAGGCGGTCTTGACCAGCTGGCTGACGCTAAGGCCGCTCGCCACGATCTTGTCCTTGAGCGTCGCGACATCCGCCTCGCTCAGCACCGGACCGGCCGGAACCGGGTCTTGCCAGATCAGGTCTTCGGCCGGCACATCGGGCCCCAGATAGCGCGCCTTTGGCCCCATGTCGCGATGCGTCAGCTTGAACCATGCGCGGGCGAAGGCGTCGGCGAAAGCATCGGGATTGGCGTAGAAATATTCAGCGATCTTCCGATAGTCCGGGTCCATCTTGAACGCCATGTCGGCGGTGGTCATCATCGTGGGCAGGCGCTTGTCGGGGCTGTGCGCGCCGGGCGCCATATCCTCGGGCTTCTGGTTGATGGGCTGCCACTGCTTGGCGCCCGCCGGACTCCTGACCAGCTCATATTCATAGTCCAGCAGCATGTGGAAATAGTTCATCGACCACTGGATCGGCGTGGGGGTCCAGGCGCCTTCCAGGCCGCTGGTGATGGTATGATCGCCAATGCCGCTTTCATGGCCACTCTGCCAGCCCAGGCCCTGCTGGGCGATGTCCGCGCCCTCCGGCTCGGCGCCCACCTTGGACGCGTCACCCGCGCCATGGCATTTGCCGAATGTGTGCCCGCCGGCGGTCAGCGCCAGCGTTTCTTCGTCATTCATCGCCATCCGGGCGAATGTCTCGCGAATATCGCGCGCCGACTGGATCGGATCGGGTTCGCCGCCCGGCCCTTCGGGATTGACGTAGATAAGGCCCATCTGGATCGCCGCCAGCGGGTTCTCCAGCGCCATTTCCTTGTCCGGCTGGATGCGGGTTTCATTCCCTTCCTGCCCGACCCAGAATTCTTCCGTACCCCAGTAAATGTCTTTTTCCGGCTCGAACACGTCCTCGCGTCCGCCGCCGAAGCCGAAGATCGGCCCGCCCATCGATTCGATCGCGACATTGCCGGCCAGGATCATGAGGTCAGCCCAGCTGAGCTTGCGGCCATATTTCTGCTTTACCGGCCACAGCAGGCGGCGCGCCTTGTCCAGATTGGCATTATCGGGCCAGCTGTTGAGCGGCGCGAAGCGCTGGGTGCCCGACGATGCGCCGCCACGGCCGTCGCCGGTCCGGTAGGTGCCGGCCGAATGCCAGGCCATGCGGATGAAGAAGGGGCCGTAATGCCCATAGTCCGCCGGCCACCAGGGCTGGCTGTCGGTCATCAGCGCGGTCAGGTCGCGCTTCACCGCGGCCAGGTCCAGGCTTTTGAATTCCGTCGCATAATCGAAATCGTCGCCCATCGGGTTGCCGGTGCGGCCCTGCTGATGGAGGATGTCCAGCGACAATTGATTGGGCCACCAGTCCCGGTTGGTCCGGCCCAGCAGGCTTCGCAGCGCTACCGGCTCCTTGCGCGGGTCGCTCAGGGGGTCTCCGCTCGTTCTTGCGTCCATGGATTGACTCCTCTCTCGGTCGGCCGCTCACTTGTGTCGGCGCACTGCTTATACGCTCCGGCTTGGCTACCGAAGAAATTGGAAAAACCGCTGACAGTTACAAGCAGAAGCGAAGAGCGGAGCGCTCGGTCGAGCCATCGGGGCGGCGGCCCGATGACTTCTGATAATCTTTTCTTAAGGTTATCGGTTAAACTATGGAGAGATAAGGATTTGGGCGCATGGATCAGAACATGGAAGCGGCTCGTCTGCGCAAGTTGGCGAGCTTCCACATTCTCGATACGCCGCCGGAGCGTGAATTTGATGCGTTGACGGCCTTGGCCCAGCGGCTGCTGGACTGTCCCATAGCGCTTGTCTCCCTGGTCGACGATCACCGCCAATGGTTCAAGTCCGTGCAGGGACTCGACGTGCGCGAAACCCCGCGCGAACATGCTTTTTGCGCCCATACCATCGATGAACCGGACTTGCTTCTGGTCGAAGACGCACATCTGGACGCGCGTTTCGACCGCAATCCGCTGGTGCGCGGCGACCCGCGTATCCGCTTTTATGCTGGCGTGCCCCTGCGACCGGACCGCGACGGCTTCACCGATAACCTGCCGGGTATCGGTTCTTTCTGCATCATCGATACCCGGCCGCGCCGGCTGTCGAGTGAGGAGGTGGCGATTCTCAAAGATCTCGCCGCCGTGGCTGAAAGCCTGCTGCGCGCCCATGCGACCGCGCAGGAAGCGCGCGATCTGGCTGAACTGGCCGAAGAGCGCGCCAATATTCTTGACGGCCAGCACCGCCTGCTGCGTCAGGCCGAAAAACTGGCCGGCATCGGCTCCTGGCGTCTGTCACTCGACGACCAGCATCTCGAATGGTCCGATCAGGTCTATGCGATCCACGCCGTGCCGGTCGGCGCCCTGCCGACGTTGGAGGAGGCGCTCGCCTTTTATTCTCCCAACGACGCCCGGCATTTGCAACAATGTTTCGGCCGGGCTGCGCGCTACGGCGAATCCTTCGATTTTGAATCCCGCCTGACGACGGCGGACGGCCGGGCGCGCCAGGTGCGCAGCATCGGCGAGATCGAGTTTCGGCACGAACGCCCGGCCGCGATCGTCGGCGTTATTCAAGACGTGACCGACCGTCATCTGCGCGAAGAGGAATTGCGGCACAGCGCCAGCACCGACAGTTTGAGCGGCCTGCCGAACCGGGCCAGTTTCGAACGGCGCTTCGCGGAAACGCTCGCGTCGGCCGAAGTGCAGGCCGAGCCGGTGGCGTTGCTGTTGATCGATCTGGACGGCTTCAAGGTCGTCAACGATAATTTCGGCCATGCTGCCGGTGACGAGATATTGAAGGCCATCGCCAGGCGGATGTGCGATGGATGCATGACCAATGCCTTCCCCGCGCGACTGGGGGGCGATGAATTCGCGCTACTCGTCACGCGCCCGCGGGATTGCGCCGACCTCCCGGCCTATGTCCAACAGGTTCTGGATCAACTGCAGGTGGCCATTACGCAGGATGGCGAAACCCGGCGGGTCTCGGCCACGGTCGGCGCGACGCTGGCGGCCGACCCGTCGGCCAGTCAGGCGGAGTTGATGCGCCGCGCCGACCTCGCTTTGTATCAGGCCAAGCGCCATCAGCGGGGATCGGGGCGGATTTTCGGACTCGACATGCCGATCATGCGGGCAGGGGCCGACGTGATCTGATCCTCCGTCATCGATGTTCCCGCTCGGCCGGGTCCATTGATCGGCAAAATTTCGCAGCCCCACAGGACCGATTCTTCAATCGATCCGCCCGATAACCTCCTGGAAAATCAAATTTGTCCTCAACGGACCGCCCTCCGCAGAACGCGTATATTTCTGCGCGTGGGCGGTGGTTTGTGCCCGCGGCTTGAAACAGCATCTTGACAAGTGCGGGTAGTTTTTTCCAAATAACGCAATCAAAGCCCAATATGTGGAATATTGGAAAAAGGGAGGATGACCGGTGCGGTTGCGATATGTGAAACTTGCCACGATTTCCTATGCGGCGCTGGCGGCCGTTGCGCCGCTCGCGGTCGCAGCGCAGGAACAGGTAGCGCCCCAGAATCGGGGTACGCCGGATTCCGAAGATGCCGACATCGTCGTGACCGGCATCCGCTCCAGCCTTCAGGGCGCGCTCAATGCCAAGCGCAACGCGCCGCAGGTGCTGGACGCGATCTCGGCCGAAGACATCGGCAAATTCCCGGACAAGAATGTCGGCGAGGCGTTGCAGCGCGTCACCGGCGTGCAGTTGACCCGTTCGGACGGTGAAGGTTCGGGCGTCACCATCCGCGGCGCCGATCCGTCGCTCAACCGCGTCGAAATCAACGGAACCACGGCCTTGTCGACCACCGTCGGCGGCGGCCGAGATGTCGATTTCCGCGATCTGCCCTCCGAATTCGTCAACCGGCTGGAAGTCGTCAAGTCCGCCACCGCGGACATGACCGAAGGCGGCGTGGGCGGCACCGTGCGCATCATCACGCGCCGGCCGTTCGACAATGGGGGCAAGCCCTATCTGGCCGGTTCGGCCCAGGCCATCTATGCCGACATCGCCGACCATATGGACCCGCGCATCGCCATCATCGGCAGCGACACCTTCGCCGACGGCACGCTCGGCATCCTGGTGTCGGGCACGTTCGAAAACCGCAATGTGGAAAGCCATCAGGCGCGCACCACCGGCTGGGTGCAGCTCAAGGACGCCGATGGCGATCTTTATGACCTCAATGATGATGGCGTCGGCGACTTTTTCCCCGATATTCCCCGCTATGTCATCAATCGCCTCGAAACCCGCCGCTATGCGTTGAACGGCATTCTCGAATGGCAACCGAGCGACAATCTGAAAGCCTATCTGGAAGGCAATTGGACGCGCTCCAACCAGTCGGTGACGTCGCAATATCTTCAGACCGGCACCAGCGGCGGCATCGTCGATACCGAAAATACCGTGATCGGCCCGGACAATACCGTCCAATATCTGGTGATGACCAACAATACGACCCGTCCGCAGACCAGCCAGCTCGGCGTATCCTATCGCAACATTCTGGGCGATATTCGCCGCACGACCTTCAATCTTGCGCTGGGCGCTGAATGGACGACGGGAAAGCTGACGCTGACCCCGAAAATCTCCTACGCCAAGGCGAAGGCCTATAATAACGAAGTCAATGCGACCGCGGCCGTCACCGGGATGGACAGCCTGATCGTCGATTATGGCAATGACCAGAATGCGCCGCAGATCATCCTGCCCAATGATCCCACGACCCGCGCCGGGATCAACCAGCTCACCGTCCTGCGCCGCCCGCGCTACGACAACCAGACTGAAAAAATGGGCAAGCTGGACGCGGAATATAAGCCCGACGGCGGTCTGCTGACCTCAATCAAGATCGGCGGCCAGTATCGCGACCTCACCGTCACCAGCAAATTCTTCAACACCTCGACGGTTCTCAACGGCTTTTCCGATCCTGCGGTCCAGGCCCAGATCGACAATGCCATCGGCTATGCCGCGCTCGGCACCGCGCCCTTCTTCCACACCGGAGACCTGGGCTTTTCGGGCGGCTATACCGGCTGGCTCAACATGACGCAGGGCGTCGCCGATGCGATCGGCATTCCCGACCCGTTCAACGCGCAGGTGTTCACCGATACCTGGGACGTGGGCGAGCGCAACATTGCCGGCTATGGACAGGCGGCCTTCGCCTTCGATGTCGGGGCGGTGCCGGTGACCGGCATCATCGGCGCGCGCGTCGTCAATACGAAGGTGAACACGTCCGGCTATCTCAGCCAGGGCGGCGTCATCTCGCCGGTATCCTATGACAGCAAGAACACCGAATTCCTGCCCTCGCTCAACATGAAGGCGGAACTCATCCCCAACAAGCTGATGGCGCGCGTCACCGCGACCGAAGTCATGGCCCGGCCACTGCCCCAGCAGCTCGCGCCTCGCTTCACGCTCGACGTGGTGGGCCTGACCGGCTCGCGCGGCAATCCGGGGCTTCAACCCTTCCGCGCGCGCCAATATGATGCGGGCCTGGAATATTATATCAACCGCACCAGCTTCGCGTCGGTGACCTATTTCCGCAAGGAAATCAGCTCCTTCATCCAGAACACGACGGAAAATTACACCGATCCCACCGGCGTCGTATACACCATCACCGTGCCCACCAACGGCACGCAGAAGGTGACGATCAACGGCGTCGAAGCGGGCGCGCAGATCGCCTTCGACTTTATCGACGTGCCGGTGCTCAAGCAGATGGGCGTCATCGCCAACTATACTTATTCGAAGGATAGCGGTTATGAGGGTACGGACCGCTTCACCGGCGAAGCCCTGCCGTTCCAGGGGCTTTCGCGCCATGCCTACAACCTCTCGGCTTATTATGAGGATGATGTGGTCAGCCTGCGCGGCGCCTATAACTGGCGCTCACGCTATCTGATCAATGCTGCCGGGCGCGGCGGCAACCCCGAATTCGGGGAGGCTTATGGCCAGCTCGACGCGTCGCTCAACCTCACCGTGATGCCGGGCGTCTCCTTCTTCCTCGAAGGCGTCAATCTGCTGGACGCCACGCGTAAGGAAAATGCGAACAGCGTCTATCGCCGGACCATCATCGAAACCTTCGGTCGCCGCGTCTATGGCGGTGTCCGTCTGAAACTGTGATCGGGTCCGGCCTCACCCGCCGGACTATGCTCGCCGCGCTGGCTGCCACGCCAGTCGCGGGGCGCGCTGCGCCGGCCGTCCTGCATCACGACGATTTTCGCCATGGCCTGCGCCAATGGCGGCTTGAAGCGGCCTCGGCCGACGCGCGCGTGGGGATAAAGGGCGGCGTGCTCGACATCGACACGCCCGCCGGGCTGACCTTGTGGTTCCGCCCCGAACTCGTCGGCCCGCTTGCCATCGATTATGAGGTGCGCGCGGTGCAGGCGGGCGGCCCGCAGGATGCGGTGAGCGACGTCAATGCCTTCTGGATGGCCAGCGATCCGGCCGCACCGGGCGGATCGGCACTGGCGCGGCCGCGCAGCGGCGTGTTCGAGGATTATGACACGCTGCGCACTTATTATGTCGGGATTGGCGGCAACCGGAACAGCACCACCCGGATGCGCCGCTATGTGGGGAAACCGGGCGATCGGCCGCTGCTTCCCGAACATGACCGCCTCGACCCGGCGGACATGCTGCTGCCCAATCGCTGGTTCCGCCTGCGCCTGATCGCCGACGGCCGGCGCATCGCGGTGGAGCGTGACGGCGCGACGCTTTTCACCATGACGGACGCCGATCCCTATCGGCGCGGCCATTTCGGCGTCCGCACGACCCAGAGTCATATTCAACTGCGCAATTTTTCGGTCGTCCGGCTCTAGACCGGGACCAGGAGGAGGGGACATGACCATTTCGCTCACCGTCGGCCGACGCGACATGCTGCGGGCCAGTCTACTGGGCGGAGCGGCGGCGCTGTTGCCGCCCGACGCCCTCGCCGTTGCCCGTTCCGCACCGCCAACGCCAGTGCGCTGGATCGACGGCGCCGCGCCGCCGCTCAGCCTGGGCCAGACGTTCGGCGTCCCCTGGCCGCGCGGCGCGATGAAGGCCGATGCGGCCCTCACCCTGCGCGGCGATGACGGCGCGATGCTGCCGTCGCAGCATTGGACCCTGGCCACCTGGCCCGACGGGTCGCTCAAATGGTCGGCCCACGCCCTTGCCGCCGGCACGGATCAACCCGCCGGTCTGGCCGTCGTCCCCGGCAAGCCGCGCGCGCCCACCGCACCGATCATCGTTCGTGAGACATCCGACATGATCGAAATCGCGACCGGTGCGACGCGCTGGCGCATTCCGCGCACCGGCGCCAGCGTCATCGCCGGCGCATGGAGCGGCGAGCGACAGGTCATGGCTGCTCTCAAGCTGGTGGCGAGTGTCGATGATGCGCCAGAACATGGCCGTCGCACCGAATTTACCGGCCGGATCGACCGGGTAACGGTCGAACAGAAAGGCCCGCTGCGCGCCGTTGTCAAACTGGACGGAATGCATGAAGGGGCGGGCCGCCGGTGGCTGCCTTTCTCCCTTCGCCTCTACGCCTATGCGGGCGGCGATCATCTCCGCATCGTCCACAGCTTCATTTTTGACGGTGATCCGGCGAAGGATTTCATCAGCGGCATCGGCTTTGCCGCCGCGGTGCCGATGGCCGGCGCGCCGCATGACCGGCATGTCCGGCTCGCCACCGCCGACGGCCATCTCTTCTCCGAAGCCGTGCGTCCGCTCACCGGCTTGCGCCGCGATCCCGGCGAAGCGGCGCGTGCGGCGCAGGTTGCGGGCAAGGCCGTGGCGATGGAGGGTATCGCACCGGACGTGCGTCCGCTGCTCGATCGCATCCCGACCTGGAGCGATTTTTCCCTCAGCCAGCTCAGCGCCGACGGCTTTGCCATCGCGAAGCGGACCGAGCCGGGCCATGCCTGGGTCGATTCCACCGCCGGCACGCGCGCGCTGGGTCTTGGCTATGTCGGCTCGCCGGCTGGCGGCGTGGCGATCGCCGCGCGCTATTTCTGGCAGCGGCATCCGGCCCAGATCGACATTCGCGGCGCGGCGACGGAACAGGCTGCGCTCAACCTGTGGCTCTGGTCGCCCGATGCCAGACCGATGGACCTGCGCCCCTATCGCGGCGTCATGGGGATGGAGGGCTATGACGCCCAGAATGAAGGGCTGGCCATCACCTATGAGGATTATGAGCCCGGCTGGGACAGTGCGACCGGCATCGCCCGCACCAGCGAACTGACGCTCTGGGCCTGCGCCGCCACGCCCGACGCGGACCGGTTGTCCGCCATGGCGAAGGCCAATGCCACGCCCCCCCAGTTGATGGTCAGCCCCGAACGCATCCACGCCGCCGGCGTGTTCGGCCCCTGGAACCTGCCCGACCGGTCCAGCCCGATGAAGGCGCGGATCGAAAATCAGATCAGCAACCTCGCCGCCTTTTATGAAGCGGAGGTCGACCGCCGTCGCTGGTATGGCTTCTGGAACCATGGCGACGTCATGCACACCTATGATGCCGACCGGCATCAGTGGCGCTATGACATTGGCGGCTATGCCTGGGACAATAGCGAATTGTCGCCCGACCTGTGGCTCTGGCTCAGCGTGTTGCGGACGGGTGATGCTGCCTTATTCCGCTTCGCCGAGGCGATGACCCGCCACACCGGAGAGGTCGATGTCTATCATCTTGGCCGTTTCAAGGGGCTGGGCACCCGCCATGGTGTGCAGCATTGGAGCGACAGTTCCAAACAGCCGCGCATCAGCAACGCCATTTACCGCCGCATCTATTATTTTCTGACCGGCGACGAACGGGTCGGCGACCTGATACGCGACCTGCTCACGTCCGACCAGACGCTCGGTCATGTCGAAATCGGCCGCAAGGTGCCGGGCGCGGATCGCAAGCCGCTGCCAGAAGGGGCGATCGAAATGACCTTCGGCACCACATGGTGCGCGGTCGCCTCCTCATGGCTTGCCGAATGGGAACGCACTGGCGAGCGGAAATGGCGCGACCGGCTGCTTGCCGGCATGACCAGCATCGGCGGCCTCAAATATGGCTGGCTCACGGGCAGCGCGCCCTTCGACTTGTCGACCGGCCGGTTCCTTGGGGCAGGGGAGGGCATCGCCGTCTCGCATCTCAACGCCGTCTTCGGCGCGCTTGAACTCAATGCCGAACTGCTCGACCTGCTCGATGTGCCGCGCTATCGCACGGCGTGGCTGGACTATTGCCGCTGGTTCAACGCGCCGCGCGCGGAATGGGAAGCCGCCTTCCCCGTCCCCTGGAAGGGCCGCAACCTGCGCGAAGGTCATTCGCGCCTTACCGCCTATCTCGCCCAGCAGACCCGCGACCCGGCGATGGCGCGGCGCGCCTGGGAGGAGTTTTTCTCCGGCGAGGCGGGCCTTGGCCTCGCAAACGGCGATCCGCGCGTGACCCTGACCGGCACGCAGATCATCGGCCCGACGGTCGAATGGCCGGGCGTTTCCACCAACACGGCGGCTCAATGGGGCCTTGCCGCCATCGAAAATCTGGCGCTCATCCCCGATGCGCTGCCGACGCAGGGATAAGGACGATATATGAAGATGAAAAGCGGCATGGCGCTGATCGCCCTGACGGCGCTGGCATGGACCGGCGGCGCGCTCGCAAAGCCGGTCAGGCAATGGACCGACGCCGCCACAGGCCATGAGATCGTCCAGATCACTGATGAACCCGCCGGCGCCGCCAGCCTCTATTTTCACCAGAACAGCTATACGCCGCAGGGCGACAAGATGGTGATCTCCACCCCCGACGGCATCAGCGTGGTGACGCTGTCCGACTGGAGCGTGAAGCCGCTGGTCAGGGGCAAGAATCTGCAACTGCTCTTCACCGGGCGCACGACGCGCAGCGCTTATTATGCCAGCCGCCGGCGCGACGATGGTGCGGGCGCGACGACCATTTTCGCCGCCGACATCGACAGCGGCAAGACGCGCCGAATCGCTACGGTCGCGAAAGGTTCGATCGGCTCGATCAACGCCGATGAAACGCTGCTGCTCGGCCAATGGGCCGCCAGCGACAAGCCGCTGCAGCCAGACGGCACGAAGAAGGGCGCGGCGCCCGAGATCAAGCAGCAGTTCGGCCAAGCCCATTATGCCGCGACCGGCCCGGACGGCAAACCGCTGTCCTTCGCCGAAGCCAAGGAGGTGCGCCTCGATGAGCGGCTGGAGGCGAAGATCCCGATGGAGATCTTCACCATCGACATCCGCACCGGCGAGCGCAAGGTGGTCGTGGCATCGACCGACTGGCTCAACCATGTCCAATTCTCGCCGACCGACCCCGGCCTCATCCTATATTGCCATGAAGGGCCATGGCATAAAG
Source organism: Sphingobium sp. C100 (assembly GCF_000508185.1). GTDB lineage: Bacteria > Pseudomonadota > Alphaproteobacteria > Sphingomonadales > Sphingomonadaceae > Sphingobium. Next base: position 16,744 of record NZ_AYOY01000210.1, read on the forward strand.
TGGACCGTATCTGGACCATCCGCACCGACGGCACCGGCCAGCAACTGGTGCACAAGCGCTTCATGAACATGGAGATTGCCGGCCACGAATTCTTCTCGCCCGACGGCAAATGGATCTGGTACGATCTTCAGACGCCGCGCGGCGAGGTGTTCTGGCTCGCGGGCTACGAACTGGCGACCGGCCGCCGCCGCTGGTATCATGTCGATCGCAACATGTGGTCGGTCCATTATAACCAAGCGCCCGATCTTCAACGCTTTTCGGGCGACGGCGGCGACAGCGAAATGGTCGCCCATGCACCCGACGGCAAATATCTTTATCTCTTCACGCCCAAAGACATCCCCGACGTCGCGGGCATCCATGCCGACAATGCCGCCGATCTCGTCGCGCCCGGCACGCTGGAGGCGGAGAAGATCGTGGACATGGCGCGCCACGACTATCGGCTCGAACCCAACATCACCTTCACGCCGGACGGTCAGTGGATGGTCTTCCGCTCCAACATGGACGGCAGCAATCAGGTCTATGCCGTGCGGGTGACGGGCGCGAAATAATCCGTCCGTCCGGTTCGCCCGCGAACGGGCCGGACGGATTTTCCTGCCGATCATGGCCGCGATTTCGGTTGACCATGGCGCGACGTGGCCAGGATAAATGCCATTTCCGGCCGGCGGCGCCATATTCTGCCGCCATGATTTTGCCGCATCACCCAGCGCCTGTTCCCCGCCTGGCTGAAAGCGTCCGCCGATGATCGGGGCCGCGCTTCTCCTTGCGGCCGGCGCATCGCTCCCTGCCGCAGACGCGCCGCTGGATGCGACGGCACCGGTGGCCGGCGCCCCCATCGACTCGCCTGTCCAGATTCACTCGCATATCCATGCCGGTGAACAGCAACCGGGACATGGTCCGGTCCTGATCGACGTCACCTATGTCAGCGACATCATGGGGGTCGTCAGCGGCGGCATCAAGCAGCGGGCGCGTTATCTCAACAATCTCGATGTCGTCGCCGAACTGGATCTGGAGGATATGCTGGGCTGGCGCGGGGCGGAGATGCATGTCTACGGCATCTACAATAATGGCCAGTCCATCTCGGCGCTGGTCGGTGACGCCCAGATGGTCAGCAGCATCGAATCGGGCACCCCGGCGGTCAAACTCTATGAAGCCTGGATCGACCAGATGCTCAGCCCCGAACTGTCGGTGCGCGCCGGCCTCTATGATCTGAATTCCGAATTCGACGTGCTGGAAAGCGCCGGTGGATTCTAGATCGAA
>NZ_AYOY01000211.1 GCF_000508185.1 Sphingobium sp. C100
ATGCCGATGGACCGGCTCGTCTGCGGCGATGTCGGCTTCGGCAAGACCGAAGTCGCGCTGCGCGCCGCCTTCGTCGCGGCGATGGCGGGGATGCAGGTCGTGCTGATCTGCCCCACCACGCTCCTCGCGCGCCAGCATCACATGAATTTTGAAGAACGCTTCCGCGGCTTCCCGATCAATATCGGCCGCCTCTCGCGCCTCGTCCCCGACAAGGAGGCGAAGGCGACCAGGGCGGGCCTTGCCGACGGCAGCATCGACATCGTCATCGGCACCCACGCCCTCCTTGCCAAGGGGCTGGAATTCAAGCGCCTGGGCCTCGTCATCGTGGACGAGGAACAGCGTTTCGGCGTCACCCACAAGGAACGGCTGAAGTCGCTCAAGACCGACGTGCATGTCCTCACCCTCACCGCCACGCCCATCCCGCGCACGCTGCAAATGGCGATGTCTGGCCTGCGGGAACTCTCCGTCATCCAGACCCCGCCGGTCGATCGTCTGGCGGTCCGCACCTATGTCATGCCCTGGGACGGCGTCGTCATCCGCGAAGCCTTGCTGCGCGAACATTATCGCGGCGGGCAGAGCTTCTTCGTCGTGCCGCGCATCGCCGACCTGACCGAGATCGAGGAATTTCTCCGCAACGAAGTGCCGGAGATCAAGGCCATCGTCGCCCATGGCCAGATGTCGGCAACCGATGTCGAAGAACGCATGTCCGCTTTCTACGACAAGCGCTACGACGTGCTCCTATCGACCACCATCGTCGAATCCGGCCTCGACATCCCCAGCGCCAACACCCTCATCATCCACCGCGCCGACCGTTTCGGCCTCGCCCAGCTCTACCAGTTGCGCGGTCGCGTCGGCCGGTCGAAAACGCGCGCCTATGCCTATTTCACCACCCCCGCCAACCGCATCATCACCGAAACGGCGGAAAAGCGGCTCAAGGTTCTCTCCGACCTCGACACGCTCGGCGCCGGCTTCCAGCTTGCGTCCCACGATCTCGACATTCGCGGCGCGGGCAACCTGGTCGGCGACGAACAATCGGGCCATATCAAGGAAGTCGGCTTCGAACTTTACCAGTCGATGCTGGAAGACGCGATCATGGACGCCAAGGCGGGCGGCGCCAATGGTCTTGGGGGCATCGAACGGCGCAGCGACAGCTTCTCGCCCCAGATCAGCGTCGATGCGCCCATCCTCATCCCCGACGACTATGTGCCCGATCTTGACCTGCGCATGGGCCTCTATCGCCGCATCAACGAACTGGAGGACCGCAATGGCATCGAATCCTTCGCCGCCGAACTGATCGACCGTTTCGGCAAGCTGCCGCTGCCGACGCAAAACCTGCTCAAGATCATCGAGATCAAGCAGAATTGCATGACCGCCAACATCGCCAAGATCGATGTCGGCCCCAAGGGTGCGCTGGTCAGCTTCTTCGAAGATCGCTTTCCCAACCCGGCGGGCCTGGTCGCCTATGTCCAGCGGCTCAACGGCGTCGCCCGCCTGCGTCCCGACAGCAAGGTGGTGCTGGACCGCGCCTGGCCCGACCCGCAGGCCCGCCTGAACGGCGCGCTGCAATTGTCGAAGGGGCTGGCCAAGGCGGCTGCGTGACGATAGCGAACAAGGCCAGCCTCTTCACCTTGAGGGCAAAGCGCCATTTCGCCTCACTGTCCCCTTCTTCTCCCCTCCCTGGAAGGGAGGGGCTGGGGGTGGGTGCCGCCGAGGCATTCGGCGGCCTTGTGCAAGATCGCCTCGACCACGCCGTCAGGATTTTGCGCCACATCGACGTTCCAGAACCGCATCACCGTCCAGCCCTGCTCGCTCAGAAAAGCCGTTCGACGGGCATCATAATCCTCCGCATCGATATGCTGCGCGCCGTCGAACTCCACCGCGAGTTTTGCCGGGCGGCAGGCAAGGTCGATGATATAGGAACCGACTACCAATTGTCGGGTGAAGCGCGGCCGATAGATAGACATGCGCCGCCATATCAGTCGCTCGGCATCCGTGGGCGCATTGCGGAGCGCACGAGCATTGACCGTCAGATGTGCGGGAACCCGGCGCATGACGGCAAGGTAGCAAGGCTCGCTACGCTCGCCTACCCACCCCCTGCCCCTCCCTTTCAGGGAGGGGAGTAGAGGAGCCGCCACACCAGCCATCCTTTCCTATTGCAATAATCTCTGATCTATCCTGTCGGATGACCCGCCTTCTTCCCCCCGCTCCCCTTCACGCAGCCTCCCCGCCCCGGCGGGCAAGTGGCGCGTCGCTGTGGCTTCCCCGGCGCGTCGCCGTGGCGTCGATGGCGCGTGCGTGGCGCGCAGGTGGCGCGTGCCTGGCGCGTCGGCGGGGCTTTCCCGTTACTATTTCCGCAAATTCGCACCGTAACACCCCACGACAGTGTGAACTTTGCCGGTGGCGCGTGGCTGTGACCCACCGCCCCCATGTCGCCATTCCTCATAATCCAGCAAACAAGCAGCAACAGCGGAAACCTAAATCCAGCCCCGGACGACCGGACGACGACCACCGGACAACGACGACCGGACAGCAAAGTGCGGCGTCAAAAGCAGGAGAATGCCATGAATTTCACCCTTATCGCGCTTGCCGCCGCCGCCGCGACCCATAATGTCGCCATCGACCATCATGGCCAGCAGATCGGCGCCACCTACACCGCCCGCGCCGAAATGCGCACGAAGACGATCGGCGCCAAGACCCCCAATCGCATGGATATGCAACGCTGCCAGTGGACCGCGACCATCATCGTCGATCGCAAGCTCGACCATGGCCCCGCGCTCGCCCGAACCATCGCCACCGACAAGGCGTTTTCGGGCAGCGAAGCCGGCGCCTGCACGCCCGGTCGCAAAACCGCCGAACGCAACCTTGCCCGGCATCAGGAAAAGATAGAGGCCCACCTCGTTGCGGTGGCCCAGGCCGATCGCGCCCCCCTTCTTGCGGAACTGGACTCGGTACGTAATCTTGCTTCAAACTGATCGCCGCAATCGCATGGCATGGCTGGGGGGGCTGCTGCTCGCCGGCCATGCCGTTCCGGCCGCCGCCCAATATGCGTCCGGTCCCACCGTCACGATCGAAGCCGCCAGCGATGAACGCCGCCGGGGCCTTGGCTGGAGCGATGGCGATCCGGTGCTGCGCGGCACCCTCTCCGTCCCCGTGGCGCAGGGCTTCAGCCTGGATGGCGCGGCGACCACCCTTTGGGGCAGCGACCGTCATGGCGGCGCCGACGCCGTGCTGGACCTGGGCGCCACTTATATGAAGCAACTGGGCGGATTCCGTCTGAGCGCGGAGGGCCGCTATCATCTCTTCCCCGGCGCGTCGCGCGCCGATGATCGGGATTGGGGTTATGGCGAAGTCGGCGCAATCGCCGGCTTCTCGCTCGGCCCGGCCAGCATCGACCTTGGCGCCCGCTACGCCCCGCGCCAATCCGCCATCGGCGGCGACAATCTCTATCTGTCGGGCGGCGCGGCGATGGGCATCCCCGGCACGCCCTTCACCATGTCCGGCCATGTCGGGCGCTCATCGGGCGATGTGCGCAACCCCGTCAGCGCAGCCCGCCTGCGCCCCGACGGCGCCTATTGGGACCATGGCGTCGCGCTCGACTGGTATCAGGGCCGCTGGTCCGCCGGCCTGCGCTACGCCGACACCGACATCGACGCCCCCGACACCCGCCACGCCGGCGCGACGCTGATCGGCAGGGTGGACTTCACCTTATGATCCCTGGGGCGGATACATGCCGGGCGGTCGGCGGCGAACCCTATATTCCGTTATCCCGGCGAAAGCCGGGATCTCACGCAATGACGCGCCAGACCCACCAAGATCCCAGCTTTCGCCGGGGTGACGAGCAAGGATCAAGACCCGCCACCCCAACACCCGACATGCCCCCTGTCCTACAGCCCCCGCCCTTGCTACATCGGTGGCAGGAGGATGACGCCCATGCCCTTGGAACTGACGATTCTCGCCTGGGGCATGATCCTGCTCCTCGTCCACATCTTCGCCGCCGCCCATGTGAAGACGAAGCAATATGGCCCCAAATGGAATATGGGCGCCCGCGATGAAAATCTGCCGCCGCTCAACCCCATCGCCGGTCGCCTCTCCCGCGCGCAGGCCAATTTCATGGAAACCCTGCCCATCGCCATCGTCGCGCTGATCGGCGTGGTGGTCGCGGGCAAGGCCAGCGAGTGGACCACGATGGGCGGCTGGATCTGGCTCGCGGCACGGGTCGTCTATCTGCCGCTCTATGCGTTCGGCATTCCAGTGGTCCGCACCCTCTTCTTCCTCGCCAGCCTGATCGGGTTGCTGATCGTGCTGTGGCCTTTGCTGGGCCTCTGACTTCGCCATGCTTGCCCCGCGCCCTGACCCTCGCTAAGCGCGCGCCCCATGACTGCGCATAAATCCGGCGATCCCACGACGCTCAACCGCCTCTATGGCCGGCAATCGGGGCCAAAGCTTCGCAAGGGCCAGCAGGAACTGGTCGACACCCTGCTCCCGGCCCTGTCCGTCCCGACGGAGGGCCAGGTGACTGCCGCGGGGCTGTTCGGCTATGATCGGCCGCTGCATTTCGAAATCGGCTTTGGCGGCGGCGAGCATCTGGCCTGGCGCGCCGACCTGTTGCCCGACCATGGCTTCATCGGGTGCGAACCGTTTCTGAATGGCGTGGTCCAGGCGCTCGGCCATGTCCGCGATCAGGCGCTGGGCAATGTCCGCCTGCATATGGGCGACGCCCTCGATGTGCTTGGCCGCATCCCCGACGGTGCGCTCAGCTTCGTCTATCTGCTCCATCCCGACCCCTGGCCCAAGGCGCGCCACGCCAAGCGCCGGATGATGAATCCCGGCCCGGTGGCGATGATCGCGAAGAAGCTCAAGCCCGGCGGCGAATTCCGCTTCGGCACCGACCATCCGGTCTATCTGCGCTGGGCGCTGATGGTGATGAACGGCCATCCCGATTTCGAATGGCTGGCAAGCGCGCCGAAGGATTTCCAGAACCGCCCCGGCGGCTGGCCCGAAACCCGCTACGAAGCCAAGGCCCGCCGGCTGGGGCATGAGGTCTGGTACTTCCGTTACCGGCGCACATAGATTGGCGATCGCTCAGGCAGCACTCATCTGCGCGGCGCGATATAGACGGGATTGCCGATGAGGATCAATTGCCGCTGCGCATCCCGCACTTCGGCATGGACCCAGTGAGGCCGCGTGTCGCTGGTCCAGGCCGGCCAGTCGATGACGCCATCAGAGCCGATCGTCCGGCCCTCGCCGCCATCCGCCTCGCCGTCGATCAGCAGGTGGGCCGTGCCACCCGCGACGCCTTTCAGGTCCAGCTTGAAATGAACCGCCGTGCCACTGCGGGGATGCAGAGTGCCCCCCATTTCAGCCACTTCCTTGCCGCTGGTGGCAGAAAGGTCGAGCAGGCTCCCCGGCTTGGCGCCCCGAACATCGATGAACACGCGTCCCGAGCGGATGCCGTCCAGAAAGCCCTCAACCGAAAGCGACTGCATGAAAATGACGGTCGTGGGCGTGCCGATGGCGGCGGGCTTGTCGGCCGGAATGTCGGCATTGTGATTGTCGCTGCCGCCGATGGCGGTGACATGCTGGCCCGCGCCCAGCATGTCATGCCATAGCTTGAAGCCCTGGAGCGGACCTTCGGCCGACCCGGTTTGCGCCATCATGCCGCCGTTCACCACTTCGATCGCCTGCACGGCGCCGGGCGGCAGGTCATCGACACCCCAGCCGCAGCCCATGCAGAGTTCGCCGGAGGGCGCGCCGGGATGGTTGATCGACACGACGCCCCCTTCCCGCTTTGCCGCGTCCATCCATTGGGCGGCCTGCGCATAGCCCGGCGCGGTCATCTGGAAATTGACGAAGTCGGTCGGACCGAAAATATTGGCATGGCCGTAAAAGGTCGTCACTTCCCGACCGGGGATCAGCAGCAATTTGTCGAAACTGCCTTGCAGTTCGCGCAGCGCTTCAAAATGCGACGTCGTATTATGATCGGTCAGCGCGATGAAATCCAGCCCCCGGCCGACCGCCGCCTCCAGTGTGCGATAGATCGGGCAAGGCACTTTTTCCCCGGTTTGCGAACTGCATTTACCGTCGCTGTTGCCACTATGCATATGCAGGTCGCCGCGATACCAGCCAGGCGCGGGATTTATCGGAGCATCGGAAAATGCGGTGACGACCGGCTGTCTTTCGATGAATATCTTTGCCTCGAACGACGCCCGCGCGCCCTCACGAATGTTCGGCGCGCCCAGGATCAGACGCCATTGTCCCCCCGGCAGCGGTCCTGGCAGATAGCCTGGCGTCGCATCCTCGATGCTCAAGGTCATATGGTCGCGCGTACCGCCGCTCCAGCCCCGAAAACGCTCGGGGTCGGCCAGGCCAAGGTCGATGACGGAATGCTGGTCTTTCCCGCCATAGCTGAAACGGACGGTCAGCCGCGTGACGCCTTCGGGAAGGACGAAGGGGATTTCCCGGTAGCGCTCGTGATCGGCACGGGTCAGCGCGCCGGTCAAAGTCTGGTAAGGGACCGCATCCCCTTGCGCCGCCGCGGGAGAGGTCGGGGTTGCCTGACCATAGGCCGCCATGGGGGCAAGACAGGCCAGAACGACGCCGATGGCGGAGAATGCGATCCCTTTCATGGTCAGAACTTATACATCAACGCGGCGCGGAAATTCCGGCCGATCAGCGGACGCGCGATGAAGCTGTTGGCGCCGGCATCACCATTTTGCAGTTCGCCCGCCCTGGGATTGCCCTCGGTCAGGCCCAGCGAATTGTTGAGATTGTCCACATATCCATAAAGCGAAATACGATCGCTGATCTGGGCGCGGGCGCTGAGGTTGATGGTGGCATAGCCCGGCAGTCGCACCGAATTCGCCGTATCGACATAACGCGGGCCTTCATATTCATAGGACGCCTGCACGCGCAGACGATTGTCGAACAGGTTGACACCCGGCACGAAGCGCAGGCTGACCGTCGGCACGCGGATAAGCCGATTGCCGTCATAGTCGTTCACCTTGCCCGCGCTGTCGGTGTAAACCAGTCCCTTGTACCGGGGGTCCTGCAACGTGGCCGAAGCCGACATGTCGAACCAGGGCGTCGGCCGCACCGTTCCTTCCAGTTCCAGGCCGAAAGTTTCGGTATTGGCGAACAGCGCTTCGGTGACGGACGCGCCGTTGTTCAGATCGAAACGATAGTTGGTGAAGGCGACATCATTATATTTCGTCCAGAAGCCGGTGGCATAAAGGTCGATCAGGGGGCTGGTATATTTGGCGCCGATTTCGCCCAGATGCATCGTCTGCACGATCGGCTTGGCCGACGCGTTGGTGATATAGTTGCCCAGGCTCGGCAGGCGGTTGGCATAGGTATAGCGGGCAAAGACCCCCGCATTCGGGCTGAACTGATAATTGGCGCCGGCCGTCACCGTGGCGTGGCTGAAATTGTCGTTATAATTGGCGTAGACGCCGCTGCCGGTAATGATGGACGAGGTCGCCGGCGTCCCCAGATTGACCGTCTTCTTGAGACCGACCGTGCCGCGGGCGCGCATCGTTTCCCAACGCACGCCACCGTCGATACGCAGCTTCGGCGTGATCTGCCACTCGTCCGAAATGTAAAGCGCATGGGTGGTCTGCTCGCCATGGGCGTCTTCCCACTCATAGCCATAACGATATATGCCATTGTCGGAATAGGTCTTGACGACATTGCCGGCGGCATCGACCGCGACGAGATTGAGCAGGCGGGCATTATCCTGCACGTCCAGCAGCGCCGTGGAGGAATAGCGGCTGAAATCCTCATCGATATGCGCGAAATAATAGCCGAACGTGATGTCGTGCGTGGTCGATCCCATATCGAAGCGATGGGCGATGCGCGTGTCGCTCATGAACTCCTTGACCGGCATGGTGATGCCGCGCAGCCCGCCGACGATGACCAGGCCATTCCCATTCTGGTTGGCCGTGTCGTAAATCTGGCCCGGCGTGGTCACGTAACGCAATTGCAGCGCGGCCGCGTCGGGCGCCTGGGCGAGCAGCCCGGCATTTTGTTGCAGCAGGGCCGACGCGCTTTGCAGGGCGTTGGGATAGACGCCGTTCCGCTGCGTCTTCGTGTCGTTGTAGCGCGAGGTATTGCTGATGTTCCAGCCGTCGAATGGCTCGATCTCGAACTTACTGGTCAACTGGGTGCGCTTGACCTGGGTCCCGACGCTGTTGTCGAAATCATAGATGCTGCCGTCGCCCTGGATCATCTTGATGCGTTCGGTTTCCGGGCCGGCGACGGTGCCGCTATGGCCGCTGAAGCCGGGAACCGCGCGGATCTTGCCGTCTTCTGAGGTCCGCATAGGGATACCCGTGTAGAAGGCGACGATGTCGTCCAGGCGCTTCACGTCGAAACTGAACTTGGCGTTTTCCCATTCGCGCGAAATCGTCGCGCGCACCTGACCACCGCGATTGCCGGTAAAGCCGGGATCGCGCACGCCGTCGCCCGACCGGTAGAAGCCGCCCAGCGCGACCTTCCAGTCGCCGACGGGCGCGCCGACCCAGAAATCGGTGCGATAGAAATTGTCGGCGCCCAGCGTGAACTTGACCAGCCCCTCGGCCTGATCGCCGACCTGACGCGGGATGAAGTTGATCGCGCCGGCGGGAGCGTTCGAATAGAAAAGCGATGCCGGGCCGCCTCGCACCACTTCGATGCGGTCGATCGTCTCGTCCAGGCGAAAGGCCTGGTCGGCATTGAGGTAGCCCAGCGCGGGATCATGCTGGACGGGAATGCCGTCCTCCAGCAATTGCACCGATCCAAAGCCGTCGACCGGAACGCCGCGCGCGCGGACGTTGCCGCTCGCTTCGCCGCCCGATGCCTCGACCCAGAAGCCTGGGACCGACTTGAGCGCCTCGGTCACGCTCGTCGGCGCCTGCAAGCGCAGCTTTTCCTCGTCGATGGTGGTGACCGAATAGCTGGTTTCCGCCTTGGTCCGCTCCCCGGTGCCCGCGCGGCCGGTCACGATGATCTGGTCGAAACCGTCTTGCGCAACCGCCGCGTCGGCATCGCCAGGCTGTTGTCCCTGCGCCCATGCGGGGGCGGCCCCGGCGCATAGAATGGCGATGACCGACGATGTAATGAGAAACGACTTCATGCAACTATCCCCTTGGTAAATCCCTTTCCGGCCCGTTCCATGGGCGCGACAGAACCCGTGTCCGGGCGCATGATGCGCGTCCGGGCATGAAGGCAGGCGGCCATGAATTGAGCTTTCGTGGCGCAGACGGGGTCAGCGGCTCATGCCGCTACTCCCCATGAAAATTTTTTCAGGTTTTTTTTCGCTATCGGCGCGACCGGCCCGATGCCGCCGGCCGTATCCGCCGCGCTGTCAATCCTTTGTAACAAGCGCGCTCTACGCCGCCCGCATTCCGTAATCGCGATGGAGCGTCGACAGACATGGGTTGGTTACGCGACATCGACATCTGGTTCGCCGACCGCATTTTCATCTACCACGCGCAGCACCGCCGCTACGCGCTCAGCCTGGTGCGACAGAAGGACGAAGCCGAAGAACTGGTGCAGGAAGCCTATGCGCGGTTATTCGGCCTGAACGACTGGACCTCGATCGCCAACCCGCACGCCTTCACCATGCGGATCATCCGCAATCTGGCGATCGAACGGTTCCGGCGCGCCGACGTCGTGCGGATCGACCAGAATATGCTGCTCAACACGCTGGACCTGGCCGACGAAGATCCGACGCCCGATGTCGTCGCGATGGACCGGTCCGAACTCGATCATGTCGTCAAGGTGATGCAGGACATGCCCCCGCGAATGCGCGAAGCAATCTATCTTCGTCGGATTGAGGGATTGCCGCCAACGCAGGTAGCGGAAAGAATGAATATTTCCGTCTCCACGGTGGAAACACATCTGGTAAAGGCCCTTCGCCTACTAGTACAGCGGCTGGATCGTCAGGGCGTACAGGGGAAGGCGGAGCAAGTAACTACATGGGAGAACAAGGACAGGCTGGAACAGATCTGAACGATCAGGCCATTGATTGGCTGATCGCGCTCGACTGCGGCACGGCCGATGACCAGGCATTTGAAGCCTGGCGCAATTCAGACCCCCGACATGCCGCCGCATTTGCTCAGGTCGCCGCGACATGGCGACGCACGGCCGACAAGCGCCTGTCCGTCATGCTGGAACAGCCGGCCGATATGCCCCGCCCCGCGCCCGCGGAGCCGGACCTGCCGGCGCCCAGGGCGTTAACCCGCCGCGCCTTGGCCGGCGGCGCGGTCGCAGCGATGCTCGGCGTGGGCGCCATTGGCGCCTTCATGGCGTGGCCCCGCCGCGCCTATGCGCAAACGGCGGTCGGCGAGCGCCGGACGGTTCACTTGCCCGACGGCAGCCAGGCCTTGCTCAACACGGACACGCGCATCGCATGGCGTTTCGACGACGGGCGCGATTTCTGGGTCGAGCGGGGCGAGGCGAACCTGCGCGTGCGCGGCGGCGGCAAGCCGTTTCGCCTGTATAGCGATCCGATCGACGCCCGCTTGAGTCAGGGCGAATTCAATCTGCGGCTTCAACCTGGCGGTGGCCATCTGCTGGTCATCGACGGACGTGCCGCCACCATTTATCGCGGCACACAGGCGCAGATGCTGCAAGCCGGCCAGACGCTGACCATCGCGGATGGCGCGGCGCATATTGCGCATATGTCGGCCGACGCGATGGCGGCGACCACCGCCTGGCGCCATGGAGAGATCATATTCAACGGCATGGCGCTCGGCCAGGCCGTCGCCGAATTCAACCGCTATCTGCCCTACCGGATCGAGCTTCAAACCGCCGATCTGGCGCCTACCCAGCTTGGCGGCACATTTGAAACCGCGCAGCCCGACGCCTTCTTGCTGGCGCTGGACCAGGGTTTCGGCATCGCGCATCGACGGGAAGGCGATCGGGTTCTGCTATTCCGCCGGCCCTGACATATAGCTGACGCGCGGACGGTTCATCAGAGCATCATGCGTGCGATTCGCGGCCTTCGTCAGGTTCTCCGACGATCGACCACCCGATCTTCAAGCCTCTGCCCGACGCGATCGAACAGCCTGTCGCTGCTCGCCACGGCGCTGGTCGTCGCCATGCCTGCCACGGCCCAGGCCGAACAATCGACCAGGTTCGACATTCCAGCGCAGGATCTGGCGCAGGCGCTCGATCTGTTCGCCCGTCAATCCGGCGTCCAGATTCTCTACCCCTATCGCATGGCCACAGGACGGCGCAGCGCGCCCCTGCATGGCAAGATGTCAGCACGCCAAGCGCTGGCGCGCCTGTTGCGCGGTCACGATCTGGCGGTGGCGAGCTTCACGGGCCATGTCGTCACTTTGCGAGCGTCCGCCTCTCCCCCCGCCCGGCCTCACGCGCCACGCAGGCCGGTGCCGACGCCATCACGGGTCACGCACCCCGTCCCGCTGCCCCCGCCTGCACCGGCCGCCGATATCCTGGTAACAGGCCGCGCCGCAGCCACGCCGCTCAGCGCGCCCGAGTTGAGCTATGCGCTGACCGAGATCGATGCGGACACGCTCGCCCGCCACGGCCATTTGTCGACCGCAGATTTGTTCAGGCAAATTCCCGGCTTCTGGGTCGAGGCGACCGGCGGCGAGGCCAGCAACAATATCCGGTCTCGCGGCATCCCGACCGACGGCTATTCGTCGGTGGCGCTGCTTGAAGACGGTTTGCCCATTCAATATGACGGCGGCCTTGGCTATCTGAATACCGACCAGGTGTTCAGGGTGGATGCGACGATCGATCGCGTGGAGGCCGTGCGCGGCGGCCCCTCCGCCATTTTCGCACCCAATGCCCCCGGCGGCAGCATCGATTTTCTCACCCGCAACGGCTTGCATGATCCGGGCTACACCATCTCAGCCGCGATCGGCGATTTCGGATATGAGCGGGTCGAAGGCTTTGCCGGCGTTCGGGTCGCGCCGCATCTGGGGATTGCGCTGGGCGGTTTCTACCGCGCGGACGATGGGCTGCGGAATCCCGGCTTCCGGGCGGATCAGGGCGGACAAGTCCGCGCGGGCATTACTTATGATGACGGATCGGTCCGGCTGTCGGCCAATGTCAAACGGCTCGACGACCGTGTGATCCTCTATTTGCCCGTGCCGCTGCAATTTGGCGATCGGGGCGATGTCCAGGCCATCCCTGGGTTCGATCCGTTGTTCGACACGCTCGCCGGACCGAACAATGTCCATGTCGCGTTCAAAACCCCTGCCGGACCACAGGACTTCGACCTGTCGCAAGGGACGCACAGCCGCATCACCTTTTATTCCCTGACCGGCCGGGCGGCATTGGGAGAACGCAGCGCGGTTGAGGTCAAGGCGCGCCTGCGCACCGGCACGACGACGCGCAACGGCCTTTTCCCGATTGGTCGCCCGTCAACCGGCGCCGACTATCTCGCAAATGCCTGGCCGCAGCTTGCGGCCGCCTTTCCCGGCGCGGCCACGGCACAGATACGCTATGCTGAAAGCGGCAAGCCATTGACTCCCCAAAGCAATGGCAATGGCCTGGTAGTCGGCGCCAACCTTCTTGCCGTCCAGTTGCCGATGGACGAGTTTATCGGCGATGCGCGGTTCACCACGCGCGTCGATCATTGGGGCGACCATGATGTCGCGCTGGGCGTCACCTATGCCGACACCAGCCTGCGCTATGACCGCCAGATGAGCACCGTGCTGCTCGACGTCACCGGCCAGGCGCAGCGGCTTGACGTCGTGGCGCTGGACGGCGCCGGGCGGCAGGTCGGCGCGCTGACCGACAACGGCTTCGTGCGCTACGGCTCCCTGTTCGACGCCGTATCTTTGCACGCCTCCAATCTGGCGGTGTATCTGGCCGACGAATGGAAAGTCACGCCCCGCTGGCGCATCGACATGGGTGCGCGGTGGGAGCGAACCCTGATCGGCGGCGGCGTCGAGGGCGCGGTTCCGGTCGACCTGGGCGATCCGGCGACGCTGGCGGACGATGCCGTGCTCAGCTGCAACGGGGTCGTGCGCCGGATCGACCGATCCTTTGCGGGGCTGAGCGGAACCGTTGGGATCAATTATCATCCTGCGCCCGCGACCGGCATGTTCCTGCGCTTCACACGCATCGCCCGGCTGCCAAGCGCCACCGAATTCAGCGCCCTGCCGGACCGCACCGACGAAGCCATCGTCCCGATCACCATGTGGGAAGCTGGCTTGACCGCGCTGCATCGGCACTGGACCCTGTCCATCGTTGCGTTCAAGACCGATTTTGCGCGGCTGCCGTTCATCGATCATCGCTTCGACCCGGAAACCAACACCTATATCGACCGCATATCGATCGCGGACACCACCACGATCGGGCTGGAATTGTCGGGCCATGCCGACCTGTTCGGCCCGCTGCAACTCGATGTCCAGGCGACGCTCCAGGATCCGCGCTATCGCCATTTCAATTTCGTGGAACTGGTCGATGGCGCGCCTGCGACACGGGACGTGACCGGCAATCAGTTGATCCGTGTGCCAAAGCTGTCCGTGCGGGCGACGCCCAGCCTCGACCTGCTGGCCAAAAAGCTGCGCATCAGCGCGGAACTGGTGCATTATTCCGGCCGATATGCGGACATCGCCAACACCCAGCGGCTGCCCGCCTTTTCCATGCTCAATGCGCATGTGAACGCCAGGCTGACCGATCATCTCTCGCTCGCTCTCCATGGCACCAACCTCACCAACGCGCTTGGCCTTACCGAAGGGAATCCCCGAACCGGCTCCTTCGACAGCGGCGTTGCCGGCGCCCGATATTTCCTCGCCAGGCCAGAATTCGGGCGGACCGTTCGCATGACGCTCAACCTCTCCTACTGATCGCGCTGCCGCTCCGCGCCGGGAAAGCGCGACGAGCGGTCAGGAAGCTTGCCTGCCAGCCCAGCCATCACGCTCCGCAAATATCCGGGCCACCGCATCCATATTGTCGCTGCCCCAGTTGCACAGGGGCGCCAGCGCCTGCGCCAGGCTATGGCCGAGTTCGGTCAGCCTGTAGTGGATCAGCATCTTGTCGCTGACGCCCTGCACCGCGCGTTCGGCCGCCGCATCCGGCAGTTCCTGCCGCCGCCCGAAGATATAGACGAATGCACCCTCTTCGATGAAGCGCTGGGCCGACGCGAAGCCGATGCCGGTGCCGCCGCCCGTTATCACTGCCGTCTTGCCGTTCACCCGGTCGAGGTCGCGGCGGTGGCCGCGTTCCTCGCCTCCGCCGACAGCAGCTTCATGACCGGCAGCGAAGTCTTCGCCGACGGAGGTCTGGCGCAGATATAGAATATCCTGCGGAAAAGTGGGAACCGGTTCTCCGCATAAAATAATGCGAAAACAAACAACTGGACCATTCTGCCCGCGTCTGGCTTTACGCTGCATGCTCCAGGACCGGCCGCTGGGGCGAACCGGATGCCCGCGACGGCCATCGTCCGTCGCGGGCATCCGATCGCGTCAAGGAAGCATGGTTCGCCTCAGGTCAGCCGGCTGCGCTCGGGACCGGCGTGTTGAGCAGTTGCTGCTCCCACAGATAGGCGATGCCGCTGCCCGCTGCGTGCTGCTTGATGACTTCGGTCAGCTCGACCGCCGTTTCCAGCCGCGCCCAATCGCGCTGCCATTCGGCCGCCAGCGCCAGCCAGGTCATCATGTTCGCGCCGGCCGCGATCATGCGCCGGATCGCGACGTCATGCGCCTCCACTGAAACGGCGCCCGACGCATCGGTGATGACCGTCACGTCCCAACCCTCGCCGAGGGCCTGAATGACGGGCATCGCCACGCAGATTTCGGTCCACAAACCGGCGATGATCAACTGCTTGCGCCCGGTCGCCTTTGCCGCATCGACCACCGTCTGGTCCTCCCAGGTGTTGATGAAGGTCCGGTCGATGACCGCCTGATCGGGAAACACGTCGGTGATCTGGGGAAAAAGAAGCCCGCCCCGGTCGGCGATCACGCTCGTCAGGATCGTTGGAACGCCGAAAACCTTGGCGGCCTTGGCCAGGGCCGTGGCGTTGTTGACCACCATCTGCGGTTCGTGGCTGTTAAGGTTCGCCAACTGATAGGGTTGGTGGTCGATCAGGACGAGCACGGAATCTTCGGGACGAAGGAGCGAATTGAGGCCGTTGCGAAAGGTCATGACTATCCTCTGATGCTGTGGGTGCGGCTGGCGGCAGACATGCGCCCATGCCGATGCGGCCGCAGCGGGGTATTGCCGTTCCCACAACTGTTGCGGTAGCACCCTGATCTGACAAGCTGTGTCGCATAAACAGGAACACCTTCATGGATATCGAAGAATTGCAGACCTTCGTGGAGGTTGCGGATGCAGGCGGCGTATCGCCCGCCGCGCTTCGGCTCGGCGTCTCCAAATCGATCGTCAGCCGGCGGCTGGCCCGGCTTGAAGCGGATCTCGGCGTCCAGCTTCTGGCCCGGACCACGCGCGGCTCTGCCCTGACCGAAGCAGGGGCGACCTTTCGCGACTATGCGGCCAGGGTCTGCGTGGAGGTCGACATCGCGCGGGAAACGATCCTGCCCGCCGGCGATCTGCGCGGCCGCCTGCGCGTGGCCGCCCCGCTATCCTTCGGGCCAAGCCATTTTGCGCAGGTGATCGCCCGAATGGCGCGAGATCACCCCCAACTCCATATACAGACCTGCTATACTGACCGCTTCGTCGACCTGATCGCGGAAGGCTATGACTGCGCGATACGGGTCGGCTATCTTCAGGATTCAAACCTGCTCGCCCGTCGCATCGGGCCGATCCATGGCAAGCTGGTGGCCAGCCCGGATTATATCGCCCTGCACGGTTCCCCCCAGGCGCCCGATGAGGTCGCCGCGCATCAGGCCCTGATGCAGGGCACGGAAGCATGGCAGTTCATGGACGGCGACCGGACCGTCACCGTCTATCCGCGCGGGCGTTTCAAGGCCGACAACGCCCTGGCCCTCGTCGCCGCTGCGCTGGAGGGCCTGGGCATCGCCTGGCTTCCCGATGGTGTCACCGATCCGCATGTCGCCTCCGGGGCGCTGGTTCCGGTCATGACGCGCTACCCGCCGCCGCCCGCGGGCGTCTATGTCGTCCGTCCGCCGGGGCAACATCCCCAACGCAAGATACGGGTGCTCACAGAGATGCTGATGGAATGTTTCGCCCGGTCCGCCCAAACGGTCTGAGCATCCGCATTTGCAGGGCGCTCTATCGCTGACAATGCGGGCGCGCCATCCGATCGGCGTCCCACCGGCCGCAAAATAATCCTGGGCTGAAAATGCCTGTTTTTGGGGGAAAGTCAGCCTTGCCTCTCCATTCGCGGCCCCATAGAGGGGATGGAAAGATTAGCCGTTGGCTATTCGGGTCCAGATGCGGAGCAGCTTGTTGGCAAAATTCTTCCCCTTTCCCGTTTTTTCTGAAATTGCGCCAGCTTCTTCCGCCTGCCCTGCCGACACGCCGGATCGGGGAGCCGCCATTTCATGACCGGTCGCCGCTGGACCACCCGCCGTATGCGCGCTTTGATCCGCCACAGCGGACCCACGTCGCTGATCTTCCGCCGTCGTCTGGCGCTGATGGGCGGCGCCATCTTGGTGGGCCTGGCCGCGCTCGTCTTCGCCCGCGCCGCGGATGAAGCGAGCGATGCCTTTGAGGAATTGGTGATCGCCCTGCCCTGGCTGCCGTTGCTTCTGACGCCGCTTGGTTTCGCGGGGATCGCCTGGGTCACCCGCAACTATGCGCCCTTTGCCGGCGGATCGGGCATCCCGCAGGTGATCGCCGCAACCCGCCTGCCCGAACAGATTGGCAGCCGACTGGTGGATCTGCGCACCGCCTTGCTGAAGGTCGCGCTCACGCTCGCGGGCCTGCTGGTCGGCGCCTCGGTCGGGCGCGAAGGCCCCACGGTTCAGATTTCCGCCGCCATCCTCGCCCGCGTCCATGCCGTATTGCAGGTGCCCTTGCGCGCCTCCGTCATGGTCGCGGGCGGCGCGGCGGGCGTCGCCGCCGCCTTCAACACGCCGCTCGCGGGGATCAGCTTCGCGATCGAAGAACTGGCTTCGGCCTACGAACAGCGCATGACGTTGCTCGTCATCACCGCCGTCATCATCTCGGGCATGGTCAGCCTCGGCATGGCGGGCGACTATGTCTATTTCGGCGCGGTCGCCGCGCATCTGCCGCTCGGCTCCGCCATGGTGGTGGCGCTGTTCGCAGGCGTGCTCGGCGGCCTGTCGGGCGGCCTGTTCGCCCGGCTGGCGCTGGCCGCGGCGACCAG
>NZ_AYOY01000212.1 GCF_000508185.1 Sphingobium sp. C100
CCCCCCCCCCCCGCCGAACTTACAGCTTGCCGCTGAGCGACACGCCGATGATGCGCGGCTCGTTGAACACGGCGGCCATGTAGTTTTCGATCACGCCCTTGAGGTTCTTCTCGTTGGTGATGTTGCGGGCGAAGGCGGCGATCTCATATTTGCCGCCCGGCGCGGTATAGCCGATCTTCAGGCCGCCCTCGAAATCACCCTTCGAGTTGAACTCCTTCGTCTTGTAGAGGACGAAGTTCGTGTAACCCTGGATGTTCCAGTCGGTCGCCGCGAAGATCGCGCCGCCATTGCCCAGCGGCACGTCGTAGCGAGCCGCGATGTTGGCGGTATATTTCGGCGCATTGGGCAGCGGGTTGCCGTCGATCTGGGCGAATTGGGCCGGCCCGAAAAAGGTGTTGGCCGTGATCGTGGGATCTTCCACGGTGCAGACGACCACGCCGTTCAGCGCGCAGACCTGAGCGTAGACATTCTTGTCCTTGATCTCGCTATGCAGCAGGCTGAGGCCGGCGGAGAGCGAGAAATTCTCGAACGGGCGGGCTTCCAGCTCGGCTTCCATGCCATAGGCTTCGGCCTTGTCGGCATTGAACAACACGCCATTGCCGGCGCTGTCATTGCCGTTCAGCTGAATGTCCTTCACCCGATAGGCGAAGCCCGACAGGTTGAAGCGCACCCGGTTGTTCAGGAAGTTGGTCTTGATGCCGCCTTCGCCCGACAGGATCGTTTCCGAATCCGCCGTGGTGAAGTCCGCATTGAACACCGCCGAGCGGCCCTGGATGGTCGGGCCACGGAAGCCGCGCGCGACGCGGGCGTAGACGCTGACATTGGGGTTCACTTCATAAAGGGCGCTGACGTCCCAGCTGGGTTCGTCGCCCTTCAACCGGACATTGCGGCGACCCGCATAGGTGGATACGCCCGCTGCACTGGCTGCGGTGCGGACCAGACGGGTCTGCTTGATATCCTTGGTGTAGCGGCCGCCGGCGGTCAGGGTGAAGCCGGGGACGATCTCGTAGCTGGCCTGGCCGAACAGCGACCAGCTTTCATTCTTGTTGCGCAACCGCACCCAGTTATTGGGGTTGTTGGCCGCGCCGGTCAGGAAATAGGCGCGCTGGTA
Source organism: Sphingobium sp. C100 (assembly GCF_000508185.1). Classification (GTDB taxonomy): domain Bacteria; phylum Pseudomonadota; class Alphaproteobacteria; order Sphingomonadales; family Sphingomonadaceae; genus Sphingobium. The sequence goes on from NZ_AYOY01000212.1 coordinate 1,112, forward strand.
GAAATCGGTGGTGTCGCGGCTGTCGAAATAGAGGCCGCCGACCTGCCATTTGAAAGGGCCATCGCCATTGCTGGCCAGGCGGACTTCCTGCGTAAGCTGGTCGAGGTCGCGGACATTGCCCTGGCTCTGGCCATAGCCGTTGGCAACGCCGTTCACCGGATAGTCGGCCGCAGCGCCGCCATCGGTGTCGCCACGGCTATAGCCCGACGTGGTTTCATAGGCGGTGATCGAGGTCAGCGACACAGGCCCGAGGTCGAGCGTGATATGCTCCGACGCGCCATAGGTCTTGTAGGCCTGCGGGTTGTTCATCGCTTCGTCGAGCGCGATCTTCGTGCGCGGCTCGTCGGCGACGCTGTTGGAACCCTTGGTCAGGCCCGCGCGGTGGAAGATGGTCGACGTGCCGTCATAATCGCGAGCGTGGACGCTGGTCAGCATCGACAATGTGTCATTGGGCGTCATCAGCAGCTGGAGGCGAACATCCTTCTCCTCAAAGCCGCCCATGGCGTCCTTCTTGGGGCTGATCGTGCCGTCGGCGCTGGGACCGTCATAGACATTGTCGATCCAGTCGTCGCGGCGCTGATAGAGAGCCGATACGCGGAAGGCCAGCTTGTCGGCGACGATCGGGCCGCCGATGCCGCCGTCGAAGGTCACGGTGTTATAGCTGCCATAGCTGGCCTGGGCGCGGCCCTGCCAGTCCATGGTCGGACGGTTGGTGTCGAACTTGATGATGCCCGCCGTCGTGTTGCGGCCGAACAGCGAACCCTGCGGGCCGCGCAGCACTTCCACCTGGTTGACGTCGAACACGGGGTTCGACTTCAGCACCACATGCTCCAGCACGACATCGTCCTGGATGATCGACACGGGCTGCGATGCGCCCAGATAGAAGTCGATATTGCCAAGGCCGCGAATGTAGAAGCGCGGGAAGATGCGGCCGGTGGTGGTTTCGGCATAAAGGCCGGGCACGCGGGCGGCGAGTTCGAGGATGTCGCCACCGCCAGCGGTCAGGTTGCGCAGCGCATCGCCCTGCACGACGCCGACCGATACCGGCACCTTCTGCAGATTTTCCGAGCGGCGCTCGGCGGTGACGACGATCTCGTCAAGCGCGCCGTCGGCAGCAGCGGGGGCGGTCTGGGCATGAGCCGAACCGGTGGCGGCAAGCGCGCCGAGCGCGCAGGTCAACAGGAGCGCGGAACGCCCCAAAAACATATTGGACACGAATGTCTCCCCAAGGGACAGATGGATCGATCCGGCGCCGCGACCCCGCTCATGGCGGCCCTCTCCCGCGCGCTTGCGCCTCGTCTTGCGACGGGCGCTAGGCTCCGTTTGTGGCGGAACGGTGACAAATGTTTCCCGGTTAACAAGCCGCTGCCGAAACTGATGCGGCGTGGCAATCCGGCAACACACAGTGCCGGGGGATCAGGCGCCGGTCAGGATGCCAGCGCGCGCGGGGACGGGCGCAGCGCGGCCAGATCTACCGGCCCGGCGAATTCGACGCCCATCCGGTCGTCCTTCGACCAGCGCGCCGTCGCCTGCACCACGGTCCGGTCGGCCAGCTCGATCGAAAAGGGCGTGCCCTCCGGCACGTTCCACAAGCCCTCGATCAAGGCGCCGGTCGCGGAAATATTACGCACGCGCCCGGTATAGACATGGCCGTCATGATGGACAGCGACGGTGCGCAGCATCGTCTTGCGCTCGGGCCGGCTCGACGCGAACCCCTGTGCCGCAGCCGAGACATTGCCGCCGCGATGGGTGACGAGCACGGCGTCGGCCGGCATGGGACGACCATAGATATAGCCCTGGATATGGCTGCATCCGAGCTGGCGGATCAATGTCAGTTCATCCTGGGTCTCGGCCCCTTCCGCAGTCGTGTCCATGCCCAGCGCCTCGGCCAGGCTGACGATAGCCTTGATGATCGCGCTGTTGCGGCTGCCCCGGATGGCCGCCCCGCGCACGAAGCTCTGGTCGATCTTGATCTTGTCGAACGGCGCCTTTTTCAGATAGCCCAGCGAGCTGTAGCCAGTCCCGAAATCGTCGAGCGCCAGCCGCACCCCGATGGATTTCAGCCGCGCGAACATGGAATCGGTATCGGCGTCGTCGTTCAGGAAGACATTTTCGGTAATCTCCAGCTCCAGCCGTCCGGGCGCGAGCTGGGCGGCGGCCAGCGCGTTCATCACCGTGGAGGGAAAGCCCGGATTGGCGAACTGGGTGGGGGATACGTTGACGGCGACCCGCACCCCTTCGGGCCATTGCGCCGCATCCCGGCAGGCGGTGCGCAGCACCCATTCGCCGATGCGGGAAATCATGCCGGTATCCTCGGCGATCGGGATGAACAACGCCGGCGAGATCGCACCACGAGTCGGATGGCTCCAGCGCAGCAACGCTTCATAACCCGTAATCTCTTCGTTCCGGGACGAAACGACCGGCTGATAGACGAGGTGCAGCCCGTCGGCGGCCAGCGCATGGCGCAGATCCTCCTCCAACTGGCGGCGATCTTCCGCATCGGTATGCATGTCGGGCGAATAGAAACGGTGGACGCCCCGGCCGTTGCCCTTGGCCGCATAAAGCGCAAGGTCCGCATTGCGGATCAGCGCATCGGCGGTGACGCCGTCCTGCGGGCAGGACGAAATGCCGATCGACACACCAATCACCACCGCCGTGCCTTCGATCATATAGGGCTCGGAAATGGTGGCGATGATGGTCTGGGCCAGTTGCTCCAGACCCGCTTTTTCGTGATGCCGGGGCAGCAATATCTTGAATTCGTCGCCACCCTGGCGCCCGACCAGCCCCTTGTCGCCGACCACCCGCTGCAACCGCTGGCTCACCTGACGCAACAGCGCGTCGCCGGCCGGGTGGCCCAGCGTGTCGTTGACGCTCTTGAACCGGTCGAGGTCCAGCATCATCAGCGCGCAGTCGCCGGGGCGGCCATGAGCTTCCGCGACCGCCTGCTCCAGCGAGCGCAGCATCTGGATGCGGTTGGCGAGGCCGGTGAGCGAATCGAACTGGGCCAGCCGCGTGACCTCCGCCTGGCTGCGACGCATTTCGGTCAGGTCGGTGCCGGACCCGCGAAAGCCGTGGAACTGGCCATATTCGTTGAACACCGGCTGGCCGGAAATCGACCACCAACGCTCTTCCTTCGACAAGGCGGCGCAGACGGCGATATCGGAAAAACCGGTTCGGGCGGAAAGATGAAAGCCCAGCGTCCGCTCGCCATCGCCTTGCTGCTTGTCGCCATGACGAATGATTTCCGTGAAAGCGCGGCCGATCAGGCTGCCGCTGGGCGCATCGAGCGTCTGCCCCAGCGTATCCGAGATGTAGGTGAGGCAGCCATGGCGGTCGGTTTCCCAGAACCAGCCACGGCCGCTGCGTTCATGTTCCTGTAGCAGCCGGTCGGACCGCTGCGCGCGCAAGTCCTGCCGATGCAGCGCGATCGCGCGATCGCGGTCGGCGGTCGCCTGACGCACGGTGGCGATCGCCATCACGAAGACGCAACTGACCAGAAGCCCGATCTGGGCCAGGCCCGCCTTTTCCGCAACCAGCACCAGCAGCGCGCCGAGAAAATAGCTGATCCCCAACAGTCGCCGGTCGCCAAAGACGCAGACCACCAGCAACGCCACCGCCAGTTCCGGCACCGCCGCCAGGAAAGTCGCGTCGGACGGCGCCGCCGCCTTGCTGCTGAGCCACAGGCTGTAGGTAAGCCCGGACAGGAACACCATCGGCAGCATGATCCAGTTCTGGACATGCGGCATCACGGCCCTGAAGCGCGCCTGTCGCGGCAGGATCATCAGCACGCCGTCGACCAGCAGCATCAGCGCGAGCAGCACCGCCTGCCTGCGATCCCCCACGGCGTAGAAAGGCAAGCCCAGCAGCATCACGACGCAGATTTTGGCGAGCAGGATCAGCGGCCAGAGCCGCGCAATATGGACGAAGGCGCCGGATATCCAGGATGCGGCGACCTCCGTGCCGCTGCGCGCCAGACCCAGCGCCATCATCAGGGTGATGGGGCTTGAACTATCGGACAGGGACGCACGCATGGGGGACATGCGCACTGTTCTAGCGGCCACTAGTTGACAGAGAATTACTGCTGAAACCGAGTAAAGGCCGGTTGTCCCCGACTATAAACCGAGTAAATCGATCATACGCGCATCGGCATCAGCACATAGAGTGCCGGGCTGGTGTCGGTTTCGCGGATCAGCGTCGGCGCGGCCGCGTCGGCCAGATGCAGCTCGACCATGTCGCTGTCGATCTGGCCAAGAATATCGAGCAGATAGCGCGCGTTGAACCCGATGTCGAAACCTTCGCCCTGGAAGGCGCCGGGCACTTCTTCAGCCGCCGTGCCATTTTCGGGGCTGGTGACCGACAGGGTGATGCGGTCCTTGTCCAGGCTCATCTTGACCGCGCGGGTCTTTTCCGTGGCGATGGTCGCAACACGGTCCACGCCTTCCTCGAAGCTGCGCGGGTCGATCCTGAGCAGCTTGTCGTTCCCGGTGGGGATAACCCGGCTATAGTCCGGGAACGTGCCGTCGATCAGCTTGCTGGTCAGGATCGCGCTGCCCAGGCCGAAGCGGATCTTGCCGGCCGACAGGGCGATCTGGACCGAACCGTCCACCTCGTCGAGCAGCTTGCGCAGTTCGCCGATGCATTTGCGCGGCACGATGATGCCCGGCATCCCTTCGGCGCCGTCGGGCCGGGGCACGGTGACGCGGGCGAGGCGGTGGCCGTCGGTCGCGGCGGCCTTCAGCACCGGCTGCCCCTCATCCGACACATGGAAATAGATGCCGTTCAGATAATAGCGCGTCTCTTCGGTCGAGATGGCGAAGCGCGTCTTGTCGATGATCTGCTTCAATGTCTCGGCCGGCAGTTCGAACTGGACCGGCAGATCCCCTTCCGCGATCACGGGAAAATCGTCGCGCGGCAGGGTGGAAAGGTTGAAGCGGGCGCGGCCCGCCTGGATCAGCATCTTGCCCTCGGCCGCCTGGAGCGACACCTGGCTGCCCTCAGGCAGCTTGCGGGCGATGTCGAACAGGGTGTGCGCCGAAATGGTGGTGGCGCCGGCCTGCTCCACCTGGGCGGAGATGCTTTCGACCACCTGAAGGTCGAGATCGGTCGCCATCAGCTTGATCGCGCCATCGGCCGAAGCCTCGATCAGCACGTTGGACAGAATTGGAATCGTGTTCCGGCGCTCGACCACCGACTGGACGTGGCTCAGGCTCTTGAGGAGCGTTGCGCGTTCGATGGTGGCCTTCATGTCCCTGATCTGTCCGTTTCTTTTTAAGCCGATAGCCGGGATTCGGTCGAATCCCGGCGACAATGATGGATGCTTCTTCATAACCGCTGTTGCGGCCCCTGCAAGCACCGCCTTTGCGCTTTCGTTACGCGCAGGGTTGCAAATGGGGACAGCTTGCGCTTTGCCGGGTCCATGTGCCGCGCCCTCGTCTGCCTGTTCCCGCTGCTGCTGGCGACGACGCCCGCCATGGCCCGCGATTCGCTGGGGATTTTCGAAAGCTGGGGCGCATTCCGCGACGCGGCGACCCCCCGCTGCTATGCCATCGCCCAGCCGGCCACGCGTCGCGGACAGGCGCGCAAGGGCTTCGCCGCGGTCGGCACCTGGCCCCGGCAAAGGGTGCGCGGGCAGGTCCATTTTCGGCTGAGCCGCGCGCGCGCCGCCAAGGCGCCGGTCATGCTCAGCGTCGGCGACCGGCGCTTCACCCTGGTCGCCGGACAGGTCGATGCCTGGGCGCCCGACGCCCGCGCCGACGCGCAGATCATCGCCGCGATGCGATCCGCCAGCAGCATGAGCGTGACCAGTGTCGGCGCAGACGGGCGCGGTTTCGCCGACGCCTATGCCCTGCGCGGCGCGGCGACGGCGATCGACGCGGCGGCGCTGGGATGCGCGCGGCTGCGCTGAATGTAACGCATCTTTCAAAAACGCGGCAAATCGACTATGTGCGCGACCATGCAGACAGCCGCCAGCCCCCTGATGCCGATTCCCGGCGCTATCGATCCTGTGCCCGTGCCGCGCGCGGTGACCCCGCGCGAGGATGGGCGCATCGACCTGATGGGGCTGTCGCGCCCTCAGATTCGCGATATTTTCGCCGAAGCGGGGCTGGATGCAAAGGCCTCCAAGTTGCGCTCCAAGCAGATTTTCCACTGGCTCTATCATCGCGGCGAAACCGATTTCGAGGCGATGACCGACCTCGCCAAGCCGATGCGCGGATGGATGGCCGAACGCTTCGTCGTCGGCCGGCCGCAGGTGGTGGAGGCGCAGGTGTCGAGCGACGGCACGCGCAAATGGCTGCTGCGATCGGACGACGGCCAGGATTATGAGATGGTCTTCATCCCCGATGCGGACCGTGGCACGCTGTGCGTGTCGAGCCAGGTCGGCTGCACCTTGAATTGCAGCTTCTGCCATACCGGCACGATGCGGCTGGTGCGCAACCTGACGCCGGGCGAGATTGTCGGGCAGGTGATGCTCGCGCGCGATGCGCTGGGCGAATGGCCCAAGGGCAATATGGCCGCCGCGAACGACGCCGAAGAGGATGAGGACGCGCCGCAATATTCGCCTGACGGCCGGATGCTCACCAACATCGTGATGATGGGCATGGGCGAGCCGCTCTATAATTTCGACCATGTGCGCGATGCGCTGCGCCTCGTCATGGACGGCGACGGGCTGGCGCTGTCGAAGCGGCGCATCACCCTCTCCACCTCCGGCGTGATCCCGATGATGGCGCGCGCGGCGGAGGAAATCGGCGTCAACCTTGCGGTATCCCTGCATGGCGTGACCAAGGCGGTGCGCGACGAACTGGTGCCGCTGAACCGCAAATATGGCATTGAGGAACTGCTCCAGGCCTGCGCCGATTATCCGCGCGCCAGCAATGCGCGGCGCATCACGTTCGAATATGTGATGATCAAGGACAAGAATGACAGCGACGCCGACGCGCGCGAGTTGGTCCGGCTGCTGCGCCACTATAAGCTGCCGGCCAAGGTCAATCTGATCCCGTTCAACCCCTGGCCCGGCACGGATTACGAATGTTCGACGCCGGAGCGCATCCGCGCGTTCAGCTCCATCGTGTTCGAAGGCGGGATTTCCGCGCCGGTGCGCACGCCGCGCGGGCGCGACATCATGGCCGCCTGCGGTCAGCTCAAATCCGCGAGCGAGAAGAAGAGCAAGGCGGAGATCCGCCGCCTTGCCGAAGAAGAGCAAGCCGCGCTCGGGTAATCCGGGGACGACAGGCTGCGCCATGCGCGCGACGCGAACCCCGCCCGACCAGGCGGGGTTTTCTTTTTTGGGGGAAAGCGAATGACCGATGACGAGATGGAAAGGCTGGCGAACGGCTTTTGCGCCTGCACCCTGCCCAAGGAAGACTGGACCCATGGCGCGCATTTCGCGACCGCGCTGTGGCTGATCCTCAAACGCCCGGACCTGCTGCCCGAACGCGACATGCCCGGCCTCATCCGCCGCTATAATGAAAGCGTCGGCGGGGTGAACGGCGACATGTCCGGCTATCATGAGACGATCACCCAGGCGTCGCTGGTCATGGCGCGCTGCCTGCTGGCCTCCCTGCCCGCCGACATCGGCCCTTCGGCCGCTTATGCCGCGCTGATGGCCTCGCCGTTGGCCGACAAGGACTGGCCCTTCACCTACTGGTCGCGCGACCGGCTGATGACGGTGGCGGCGCGGCGCGCATGGGTCGCGCCGGACCTCCAGCTACTGCCCGCATAGGAAAAGGGCGGCCCAAACGGACCGCCCTTCCTTGTTCCGATCTTTTGAGAGGGATCAGAAACGGTAGCCGACGCCGATCACCGCAGCGTCGCGGCCGCCGATGTTCTGCTCATATTCGGTGCGCTGATATTCGGCCGAGATATAGGTGTTGGAGGTCGGCGCGAACTCCAGGCCACCGCCATAACGCACGCCTTCCAGGCCAGCGCCGTCGCCGTCGATCTCGAAGCGGGTCGAGGCATAGCCGACCTTGCCGAAGGCGAGGATGCGCGGGGTCACGACATAGCCGGCGCGCAGCGACGCGGCGATGTCACGGCTGACGTCCAGGCCGCTGTCGTCAACGGTGCTGTCACCCAGGCTGACTTCGACGCCGCCGACGATGCGCGGGGCGAGCGCAAGGTCATAACCGGCGGTCACGCCATAGGAGAAGCCGTCTTCGCCGCCGATCTTGTCATAACCCATGGTCACGCCGGCGCGCGGCCCGGTGAAAGGCGCAGCGTCCTGAGCGAAGGCGGGAGCGGAAACAACGGTGGCAGCAGCAATCGCTGCGAAAATCACAGTCTTCATATAGTCCTCATTTTTATTCTTGTCGCCGTGACTTAGGTATTCATCCGGCGTTCAGGTTCGATGCAAAGCAATCATGTCTTTTTACGCACGATTCCTCCTGCTTCTTTTCTCTCCTTCTTGGGAGAGAGAAGAGCGCGAACGCATCATCATCGCGCAGAGGCCATCTAGGATCGCGCGATTGAGTTGCAAAGGGGGTCGATCTTTATTTCAATCAATTTCAGCCCTTGTGTTGCAAAACGGTTACATCCCGCCATCCGGTTGAAAATGCTGGAAGCGTCCCTACTATGGAGTTGTCATAAAAATCCGGTAGGATCATATCCATGGATAGCCCGCCCGACAGCGTAGGGACGATCGTCAGGCGGCATCGCCTCTCCACCCGGCTGTGGCATTGGCTGAACGCGCTGCTGCTATATGTGCTGTTCACCAGTGGCCTTGGCATCTTCAACGCCCACCCCCGGCTCTATTGGGGACAATATGGCGCCAATTTCGATCCCTCCTGGCTGGAGCTGGATCGTTTCCCCGGCTGGATCACGCTGCCGGGCACATACAGTCTGGCCCTGTCGCGCCACTGGCATCTGGCCGCCGCGCCGATCTTCGCCTTCGCGCTGCTATTCTACATGCTCTGGAGCCTTGCCAACCGGCATATCGGCCGCGACCTCGCCTTTCGCCGCGAGGAACTGACGCCCCGCCATGTCTGGCACGACATCAAGGATCATGCCCGGCTGCGCTTTCCCACCGGGGCGGCGGCGTTGCGCTATAATGTGCTGCAAAAGGCGAGCTATGTCGGGGTGATCTTCGTGGCGCTGCCGCTCGTCATCCTGACCGGTCTTACCATGTCGCCCGGCATGAACGCGGCCTGGCCCTGGCTGGTCGATCTGTTCGGGGGGCGGCAGTCGGCGCGGTCGATCCACTTCATCACCGCCTTCGCGCTGGTCGCCTTCTTCCTGGTCCATATCCTGATGGTGGTGCTGGCCGGGCCGCTCAACGAAATCCGGTCGATGATCACCGGCCGATACCGGGTGCCGGAGGACCGGCCATGATCCTCAACCGTCGCCATCTGCTGCTCGGCGCCACCGCGACGCTGGCCGGTTGTGACAGGCTGGCCGGTAATGAACGATTCCGCGAAGCGCTGTTTTCGGCGGAGAATTTCCACAAATGGGCGCAGCGCACCCTGATGACCCGCGACGCCATGGCGCGGGAATTCCGGCCCGATCAGATTTCGCCGAGATTCCGCGCCAACGGCACCGCGAATCCCAATACGCCCGAATATAAGGCGATCTGGCGCACCGGTTTCGCCGATTGGCGGCTGCGCGTGGATGGCCGGGTGGCGCGGCCGTTGTCGCTGTCGCTCGCTCATTTGCACGCCCTGCCCCATCGCGAGCAGATCACCCGCCACGACTGCGTCGAGGGGTGGAGCGCGATCGGCAAATGGCGCGGCGTGCCGTTGCGCCCGATCATGGAGGCCGCCCGGCTGAACGATCGCGCGCGCTACCTCGTCTTTCACTGCGCCGACGATATGGGCGGGGGCAGCGCTTATTATGAAAGCATCGACATGGTCGATGCCTTTCACCCCCAGACCATCCTCGCCTACGCCCTCAACGACCGGCCATTGTCGGTCGCGAACGGGGCGCCGCTGCGCCTGCGGGTCGAACGGCAACTGGGCTACAAACAGGCCAAATATCTGATGCGAATTGAAGCGGTTGACAGCCTGTCCGCAATTGGTGGAGGCAAGGGCGGATTTTGGGAAGACCATGCCGGCTATGATTGGTATGCGGGCATTTGACGCTTGCGTAACGAGGTGACAAGGTAGCGGCATGAAACTGTTTGAACGTGTTCTCAGGCGGTTGGTCACGCGTGGCCAGCTTACCGTCCACTATGCCAATGGCGGCATCTCTACCGTGGGGCAGCCCGATCCGGCCTTTCCCAACATGGCCCTGCGCTTCCACGACGGGCGCGTGCCGCTGGACATCATCAAGGATCCGCGCCTGGGCTTTGCGGAAGCCTGGATCGAAGGGCGCGTCGGCATAGAGGGCGGCGGGATCATGGAGTTCCTCTCCATGATCCGCGCCAACAATCCCTGGGAGGCGGGCCGCTCGATCGATTCCAAGAGCCGCCTCAGCCGCAGTTTCAAGACCGTCCGGCAAAAGCTGTGGCGCGCCAACCACAAGTCGCGCTCCAAATCCAATGTCGCCCATCATTATGACCTGTCGGGCGCACTCTACGCCCTCTTCCTCGACCGCGACCGCCAATATAGCTGCGCCTATTTCCCCGACATCGACAATGAAGCCGGGATCAGCCTGGAGCAGGCGCAGGAGGACAAGAAGGCGCATATCGCCGCCAAGCTGCACCTGAAACCGGGCATGAAGGTGCTGGACATCGGCTGCGGCTGGGGCGGCATGGCGCTCTATCTCCATCGCACCTGCGGCGTCGATGTGACCGGCATCACCTTGTCGGAAGAACAGCTTAAGGTCGCGCGCCAGCGGGCGCAGGATGCGGGCGTCGCCGACCATGTCCGTTTCGAACTGATCGACTATCGCGACATGATCGGGCCGTTCGACCGGATCGTGTCGGTCGGCATGTTCGAACATGTCGGCACCGCCCATTTCCGCACCTTCTACAATAAATGCCGCGAATTGCTGACGCCCGACGGCGTGATGCTGATCCACACGATCGGCCGCGTCGACGGTCCGGGCATCACCGACGCCTTCACCCAGAAATATATCTTCCCCGGCGGCTATATCCCGGCCCTGTCGGAAATGATCCAGGGCAGCGAGGGCACGCGGCTGATGGTCACCGATGTCGAGGTGCTGCGGGTCCATTACGGCCTCACCATCCGCGAATGGTATCGGCGCACGATGGCGCACAAGGCGGACATCGTCGCCCTGTATGACGAACGCTTCTTCCGCCTCTGGACCTTCTATCTGGCGGGCGCGGCGACGGTGTTCGAACATGGCGGCATGGTGAATTACCAGGTCCAATATGTGCGCGACCGTCGCGCCTTGCCGATAACCCGCGATTATATGCAGGATGGCGAAACCGCGCTGCGCGGACGCTGAACCTGCGCTGACAGCGTCATTCCCGCCCCGTTCAGTCCGGGGCGGGCATCTTTCCCCGACATGGCCCGCCCGTAAGCGCTGGCCATGAGAGGAGAGAAGCATATGAACCTGATCTGGAAAAGTGCGGCGGCGCTCAGCTTGGCCGTAGCCGGGCTGGGCGCGGCGGCGACGCCCGCCCAGGCCCAATATCATGACAGTGGCTGGCGCGATGGCCGCGACCATCGGGCGCACGGACGACGCGACGCGCATCGCGGGGATGATCGCCGTCACTGGCGCGGCGACCGGCGCGATTGGCGTGGCCATCGTGGCTCTTATCGGACGCATTATCGCTATCGCCCGCGTTGCTGGACCCAATGGCGCTATGACCGCTGGCGTCATCGCAATGTGCCGGTGCGCATTTGCCGCTAAAAAAGCGATCCGCCGGGCCGGTGCGCAATCCCATGATTGAACCGGTCCGGCCGATCCGGCATGGTCGCGGGCATGAGCGATCCCATGCCCGTTATCCAGAGCCTGTTGTCGGGCTTGCCGGTCCTGCTGTTGCACCTTGCCACCGCTACCCTGGTCTGGCTCGGCGCCCTGTCGCTTTATCTGTGGATCACCCCGCATGACGAATTCGCGCTGATCCGCGCGGGTAACGAGGCCGCCGCCATTTCGCTGGGCGGCGCGGCGATTGGCCTCGCCGTGCCGCTGGGCTTCTGCCTCGCCGGGTCGGTCAATGTCTGGGACGTCGTCATCTGGGGCAGCGTGACGCTGGTGCTGCAACTCATTGCCTTTCGCCTTGTCGATTTCCTGCTCGGCACGCTCTCCGCCCGGATCGAGGCGAATGAGCGGTCGGCCGCCATCTTCCTCGCCATGATGAAGGCCGCGATCGCCTGCCTGACCGCCGCGGCGGTGGCGGGCTGAACCGGGGTGGCGGGCAAGCAGGGCTGTGGCTGCCTGCCCTTCGCGCTGGGCGCGCTGCTGCTGTTCGCCTGGTTCGCGCAGGATGTGCGCGTCCCCCCGCTGGAGGTCGAACAATTTGATCCGCGCACGCCGCGCCGGCCGATGCCGCAATGGGGCGACGAACAGTTCGTGATCGAGGATCGTCCCGGCGGCCCTGCCGATTCGATGGGCACCGCCTTCGCCGTTGATCGCGACGGCGTCTGGCTGACGGCCGAACATGTCACCCATGGCTGCGCGCGCGTCGGGCTGGAGGATGGCCGCTTCGCCCGCCCCGTGACGCGCGTGCTCGAAAGCCGGGAGGCCGACGCGGCGCTGGTGCAGGGCGACATATCCAGCCCCGACGCCCTGCCGCTGTCCGACCATGGGCCGCAACCCGGCACGCCCGGCTATCATTTGGGTTTCCCCGCGGGCGAACCGACCCTGGTGGTGTCCGAACTGATCGGATCGGCGAGCGCCCGGCGGGGACGCAGCGCGCTCACCCAGCCTGTTCTCGCCTGGGCCGAACGTTCCCGCGTGCCCGACGGCAACGGCACCTTGTCGGGCATCAGTGGCGGCCCCATCCTGGCAGAGGACGGCCATGTCGTGGGCGTCAACAGCGCCGCGACCGACCGGCGCGGCCGCATCCTCACCACCGCGCCCGACGCGATCATCCGCCTTGCCAGCGCCAGCCGCGCCATTGACGAACGCCCGGTCGCCTACCCCGTCACCGGCATCGCCGATGCGCAGAGGCGCTTTGCCACATGGTTGGATCAGGGGGTCATCCGCCGCATCTTCTGCGACGTCGACTGACCGGCCGGCAGTTGACGAGCGCGTCGCCAAAGCGCTAGGCGCGGCGCAACTTTCCGAGGAAATTGACCATGAGCGACACGCCCCCCGACCATCTGTCCACCAACCCGCGCAACCCCCATTTCGACATGGAGACGCTGCAACGCGGCATCGGCATCCGCTTCAAAGGTCGCGAGCGCAAGGATGTTGAGGAATATTGCATTTCCGAAGGCTGGATTCGCGTTGCCGCCGGCAAGACCCGCGATCGCCACGGCAACCCGCTGACGATCAAGCTGACCGGCGAGGTCGAAGCCTGGTATGAGAACCCGGCCGAAGGCGCTGCGGACGACAAGACGCCGGGCGATGAAAGTTCCGGCGACACGGCAACCGACGCCGAATAATCTCTTGGAAAGGGCGCCGCAGCGGCGCCCTTTTTTTGCGTCAGTTGAGCATCGTCTCACGCTTCACATCGGCGATGATGGCGCTCAGGCTCCGCTGCGCGGGCGCATTGTCGGCAAAGCTCAATATGGCGGGGTCGGTCCGCAGGTGCGGTACGCGCTTGCGCGACGCAGGCGCCGGGTCATCGGCCCGCGCCGTCAATATCCGTGCAGGCGCCGCGCGACTTGCCGTCCCGGCCGCCTCGCCCTTCCATCGATCCGCGTCCATCCGGGTAAAGCGCACGCTGGCGCCAAGCGCCGGATCGGGCGTGAAGTCGTGCAGCCCGGCCTTGGCCGGATAGATGAAACCATAGGTCGGATTGGTGCGCGCGCCCATCTGGCCGGTCGGACTGTGCCACACCCGCACCTGACTCCAGTCGCCCTCGTCGGACACGTCGATCGCCAGCACATCCTCCTCGATCGAACCGGGGACGGACCAGTTGGCGTGGCGAATAAGCACGCGGCGACCGTCCAGCACGCGGCTGACCACCGCGACATGACCCAGCGCCATCGGCCCATTGGCCCGGAACGCCAGCACTGCGCCCTTTTTCGGCTTGTGCCCCCGCTTGAAACGGCCGTCGGCCTGGTCCCACCAATTCAGCGCGTCGCCGTGAATATCCACGCCCGACACGATGCGGGCATAGGGCACGCATTGCAGCACCGCCGCCCCGAATGCAGGCGCAGTTATCAGCCCGGACAGCAGCAGCGCCACCGCCCAGATCGTTTTTCGAACCATTTGCGATCTCGAAACGTCAAGAATCGCCCCACCAGGAACGACCCTAGACAACCGGGGGTTGGCAAAAGGTTAAAGGATCAGAAAGCAGAGCGGACCGCTGCGCCGCCGCTGTTGTCGGCCGAAGCGATCTGCACCGGCTGGTCCAGCCCCTTGGGCTCGTCGGCGTAGATGAAGCCGTTGGTCGGGTTGGAACGGATGCCAAGGCCGCCGATCGGGCCGTACCACACGCGAACGTCGGTCCAGTCATTGTCGGGCGACACATCGACGGCGCGGACATCGCGCTCGATCCCGCCGCGATAGGACCAGTTGGCGTGGGTCAGCAGCACTTCGCGGTCGCTGACCACCTTGCTGACCATAGCGACATGGCCGACCGGCATGGCGCGGCTGGACGCAAAGGCCAGGACGGCGCCGACGCGCGGCTCATGGCCACGGGCATAGCGGCCCTCTGCCTGGCCCCACCAGGTGTTGGCGTTGCCGAAAATCTCGATGCCGGAAACCTGCCGGGCGAACGGCACGCATTGCAGCGTGCCGGCGGCGGCGGGGACAGAGACCAGAGTTGAAAGCGCAAGAACAGACGCCGCGAAAAACGCGCGAAAACCAGCGAACATGCGATTGCGACCCCGACTTATTTGTAGGCTTGAACCCCGATGGGGGTCTTAGGGCAGACGCCGGACGAATTGAAAAGCGGCAGGCGACGAATCGTTTCGCGGGTGCGTTATGTTGCGGAACGAAAGACATGGCCGGCGGTTACGGTCAGTCGGGTCGCGGAAGGCAAATCGCTGAAAAGGCTCGATTCGGTGCCCGTCATCCAGATTTGCCCCCCGGTTGCCGCCAATCTCTCGAACAGCGCGGCCCGCCGCAACGGGTCGAGATGCGCCGCCACTTCGTCGAGCAACAGCACCGGCGGCTGCCCCCGGTCGGCGGCGACCAGCGCGGCATGGGCGAGCAGGATCGACAGCAACAGCGCCTTCTGCTCCCCGGTCGAACAGAGCGCGGCCGCCTGCCCCTTAGCCACATGGGTGACGGCCAAGTCATGGCGGTGCGGCCCGGACAATGTGCGCCCCGCCGCCGCATCGCGCCGCCGCTCCCGCTCCAGCCGGGGGCCAAGCGGGGGCATATCCCCGGCATCATCCCCCTCGATCGCCACCAGCGGCCGGGCAAAGGGTTCTTCGGGCTGGTCGGCCAGCACATGGTTCAGCCGCGCGACCAGATCGGCGCGCGCGCGGGCCAGCGCCGCGCCATGCTCGCCCATCTGCGCTTCCAATGCGGTCAGCCAGGCCGGATCGGCGCGGCGCAGATCGGCCAGCAGCCGGTTGCGCGCGCGCATCGCCGCGTCATAGCGGGCGCTGTGCACGGCATGGCCTGGATGCAGCGCCAGCGTCAGCCGGTCGAGAAAACGCCGCCGCCCGCCGGGACTGTCCAGAAACAGCCGGTCCATCGCTGGGGTCAGCCAGACGATCGCCAGATGGTCGGCCAGCGCATTGGCCGAAGACGCCACGCCGCCGATCCGCACCTGCC
>NZ_AYOY01000213.1 GCF_000508185.1 Sphingobium sp. C100
GCCCCAATCAGAGAAGACTCTCCGATGACGGCTTTATTTCTTCATGCGACGAGCGGGACTAGCCCGTTACCTGCGTTCCTGTTAGAGCGTGATCCGTGCGACGCCTGCTGAACATCCTTGCGTATTTGACGATCGCCCTCTCCTTGGGAACGACGGCGACTGCACATGTGCTGGAGCGACCGGATGTTAGCGCTTCATCCCATGAGGCGCGCGTGGACGAAGTTGCGTTAGGCCACGTGCCTGGCGACGCGGACCAAGTGCCCTCTGATAGCGATAAGGGCTATCCTCATCATCACGGTGGTTGCCATGGCGATCACGTCGCAGCGCCGGTCAAGGCTATCAACACAGCACTGACGCACGATCTTCGGCTCGCCCCCATCTTCGCGAGTCATTCCATGCGGCCGCTATCTACCGCCGATCCGGCGCTGAGGCCTCCCCAAGCCTGACAATCCGCTGACCTCGCTGGGCATTGCCGCGCGGGGCGAATCCGGTTCGTCAGGAGTTATCATCCATGTATCGTACAATCGCGGCCGTCATGGTCGCGGCGTCCCTTGCCAGTGCGGCCGGGGCGCAAACAACAACGCCACCCGGCATTCCGGCGGCGACCACTTCGTCACAATCGGCCGATGCGTTCTCGCTCGAGAACGCTCTCGCTGCGGGCGGCATGCCATCCATCCCATCGGCCGTCCTAGACAACGGCGCGGCATCAGGGGGGGGCGGATCGGCTCCACTTCCGTCGGTCGCGGCGGCCACGGCCGGCGTCGATGCCGCGACCGCGGCGCGGCGTGTTGCAGGCTTGCGCCCCAACCCCGAAGTGCAGGCGCAGGTTGAGAATCTTGCGGGGACCGGTGTCTACAAGGGTTTGCGAAGCTCCGAAACGACGGTTGGCGTAACGCTGCCGCTGGAGTTGGGCGGCAAGCGGCCGGCGCGTGTCGCGCTGGCGACCGCCCGCCTCACTCGGGCGCAGGTCCAGTCGGAAATTGCGCGAGCGGATCTCCGCTTGCGGATTACGCAGCTCTATATCGAAGCCGCAGCCGCCGAGCGCCGTGCCGAGGTGCTGAGCGAGCAGGCCGGGATCGCCAACAATGCGTTTCGGGTCTCAAGCGAGCGCGTCAAGGCCGGCGATGTCAGCCCGATCGAGCAACAGCGCGCCGATGTGCTGCGCATCAATGCGCAGGTCGCAGCCGATAGCGCCGCCCGGCAGGCACAGGCGGCGCGCGCGAACCTGGAGACGCTACTTGGGGCGCCGGTGACCGGGCCGCTCGATCGCGCCTGGTTCGAGCGGATCGATGGCTACGGACCGCCCCGGCCCGTCGATGTTGAGGGGACACTCGCGTTGGTTGCTGCGGAAGCGGATGTTCGCACCGCGGATGCGCAGGTTCGCGTGGCCCGGTCGTTGCGGGTTCCTGACCTAACGGTCAGCGCCTCCGCACGGCGTCTGGCGGCGACCAACGACACCGCCGCGGTCGTCGGCATTTCGATCCCGATCCCGTTCTTCAACAACGGCAGCGCGTTCGTAGCGCAGTCACGCTCTGAACAGACGCAGGCGATCGCGCTGCGCAACCTGGCCGTGATCGATACCCGGCAACAGATCGCCAGCGCACAAACCGAAGTGGCGAACGCCGCTGCGACCGCGCGAGCGGCCGGCGGACCCGGACTGGCGGCGGCACAGGAGGCTGCCCGCATAGCGCGGATCGGTTGGACACAGGGCAAGTTCGACCAGATCGCTCTCCTCGATGCCGAGCGCACGCTGTCACAGACCCGCCAGACCTACGTCGATGCTCTCGCCGCCTATCACGACGCACAGGCCCGGCTCGACCGGCTCACGACGCCGGCCCCCATGATTTCCGGAGATAATCGATGATGAACGATAAGCGCCTTCTTGGCGGTGCGGCAGCTGTCGCGATCGTCGCCGCACTTGGCGGCTTCGGGATCGCACGCTGGACCGCGAGCGAACCTGCCGCGACCGAAGCGGCAAGCGGCAACGCCGCGGCCTCTGCAGAAGAGGAAAAGACGCCCGACACGGTGACCATGACCGCGCAGGCGATCCAGCAGGCAGGCATCGCCACCGAGACGATCAATCCCGGCGGGCTAGGCGCAGAAATCGTCGCGCAGGCGACGGTGAGCGCATCGCCACAAGGCGAAGCGATCGTGACCGCCCGCGCCGCCGGCGCAGTCACGCGGCTAATGAAGCGGCTCGGAGATCCGGTGCGCGCCGGTGAGACGCTGGCGATAGTCGAAAGCCGGGACGCGGCGCAGTTTGCCGCCGATCGCACCGCTGCGGCGGCCAAGTCGACGCTGGCGCAAAAGGCGCTCGTCCGCGAGCAATATCTGTTCCGCCAAAAGGTTTCGGCGCGGGTCGAGCTGGAACAGGCGGAGGCGGAAGCCGCGTCTGCCGCGGCCGAAGCGCGCCGCGCCAGCGTGGCGGCAGGCGCCGCGCGCGTGACATCGGATGGCCGCGGCGTGGCAGTGTCGAGCCCGATTTCGGGTCGCGTCACTTCGGAGAATGTCAGCCTGGGCGCGTTCGTCCAGCCCGAGACCGAGCTGATGCGCGTCGCCGATGCCTCAAAGATTCAAATAGAGGCGGCGGTCGGTCCGACCGACGCACAGCGGCTCGCTCCCGGCGATCGGGCAATCATCGAGCTGCCCGACGGGCGGACGGTGGAGGGGCGCGTGCGCGCCGTCACACCCGGGCTCGCCAACGATACGCGTTCGGCGACAGCGGTCCTCGACGTTTCGGGTAGCCTTCAGCCGGGACTCGCGGTGCGGGTGCGGCTCCTACCGAGCGGGGGTGGCACGACGAGCAATGCGATCGTGGTGCCTGAGGACGCGGTGCAGACGCTCGAAGGGCGTGACATCGTGTTCGTGCGGACCGCGCAGGGCTTCAAGGCTCAGAGCATCACGATCGGACAACGCAGCAACGGGCGGGTCGAAATCCTGAAGGGTCTCGCGGCAGGCAGCCAAGTCGCAACCAAAAACGCATTTCTGCTCAAGGCCGAACTCGGCAAGGGCGCGGGCGAGGAAGAATAGACCATGATCGCAAATCTCATGGCGCTCTCCGTCCGCATGCGTTGGACGGTTCTCGCCCTTTTCCTAGTCATCGGCGGCCTCGGCCTCTGGCAGCTTACCAAGCTGCCAATCGACGCAGTGCCAGATATCACCACCAATCAGGTTCAGATCAACACGATCGACCCGCGTTTGTCGCCGGTCGAAATCGAGAAGCTCGTCACCTATCCCGTCGAAATCGCCCTAGCCGGCATTCCAGGTCTTGAAACCACACGTTCGATCTCGCGCAATGGTTTCAGCCAGGTCAGTGCGATCTTCACCGACAGCACCGACCTCTACTTCGCGCGCCAGCAGGTTGGGGAGCGCCTGCGTCAGGCAACGGAAAATTTGCCGGACGGTGTACAGCCGCAGGTTGGGCCGGTTTCGACCGGTCTCGGCGAGATCGTCATGTACACAGTAGGCTATGCCAATCCAGACGGAAAGGGCGCCAAAAAAATCGCAGGCCAACCAGGGTGGCAACCTGACGGTAGCTATCTGACGCCCGAAGGCGAACGGCTAACGGATGCGGTGGCCAAGGCGAGCTATCTGCGAACTGTCCAAGACTGGATTATCGGCCCGCAGCTTCGCTCGGTGAAAGGCGTTGCCGGCGTCGATTCCATTGGTGGCTATGCGAAGACGTTTGTGGTCGAACCAGACCCGACGAAACTCGCCAGTTTCGGCATCTCTTACAGCGAACTTGGCGAGGCTCTCGAAAACGCAAATCTCGCGGTGGGCGCCAATTACTACAACCGTGGTGGCGAAGCGTACCTCGTGCGCGTCGATTCCCGCGTGCGCACGGTCGATGAGATCAGCAATGCTGTCGCGGCGACGCGCGGGGGAACCCCAATCACGATCGGCCAGATCGCCAACGTTCGCGTTGGTGGCGATCTGCGAACGGGTGCGGGTAGTATGAACGGCGAGGAAGCGGTCATCGGCACGGTGCTGATGTTGATCGGTCAGAACAGCCGGGTTGTCGCCACGGAGGCCTCGTCCAAGCTCGATCAGGTTGCGAAAACACTGCCGCCTGGCGTCCAAGTCAAGGTCGTGTTGAACCGCGCTGAATTGGTTGGCGCGACGGTGGCGACGGTCCAGCGCAATCTGACCGAAGGCGCGATCCTTGTTGCCGTGGCGCTGTTCCTGCTGCTCGGCAACTGGCGCGCTGCAGTGATCGCGGTGCTGGTCATCCCGTTCTCGTTCCTGATGATGGCCATGGGAATGAACGCGTTCAAAGTCCCCGGCAATCTAATGAGCTTGGGGGCGCTCGACTTCGGTCTGATCGTCGATGGCGCCGTTATCATCATCGAAAACTGCCTCGCCAGACTGGCGCACCGACAGGAACATGAAGGCCGACTGCTCTCGCTCCGCGAACGACTGGAGGAGACGATGCGGGCGTCGCAGGAGATGATCAAGCCGACCGTCTTCGGCCAAGCGATCATTCTGCTCGCGTTTGCACCGCTGCTCACGTTTACCGGCACCGAGGGCAAGACATTCTCGCCGATGGCGATCACGATCATGCTCGCGCTGGTGGCCGCGTTCGTGCTCGCAATCACGCTGGTGCCAGCGCTGGTTGCAATCCTGATCCGCGGCAAGGTCGCGGAGAAGGACGTATGGCTGATCCGCAAGTCCAAGGAGCGCTACCTGCCGTTGCTGGACCAGGCGATTGCGCGTCCGTGGCCATTCATCCTCGGCGGATTGGCCTTCTTCGTGGCGGCCATACCCGCGTTTGGGCTGTTAGGCTCGGAATTTATTCCCCAGCTGGACGAGAAGAATCTCGCCTTTGCATCGACACGAGTGCCCTCGGTCAGCCTTGATCAGTCGCTGGCGATGGAACGCAAGGTCGAGGAGGCGGTAATCAAAATTCCGGAAGTCGCCTTAATGTTCTCGAAGACGGGCACTGCGGAAGTTGCAAGCGATCCGATGCCACCGAACGTCTCGGATGGCTTCGTCATCTTGAAAGAGAAGGACCAGTGGGCGGAAGGTACAACCAAGGCCGATGTGGTCGCCAAGATTGAGAAGGCGACCGGCGGTCTTCTTGGCAATCTTTACGAGGTCAGTCAGCCGATTCAGCTACGATTTAACGAGCTGATTGCGGGTGTCCGTGGCGATGTTGCGATCAAGCTCTACGGCGACGATCTCGACAAGATGGCGCTCACGGCAAATGAGATGGTGCGAGTACTCCAGACCATACCCGGTGCGGCCAGCGTCAAGGCCGAACAGGTCGGTGGCGCGCCAGCGCTCGATGTGAAACTCGACCGCGCCGCGATCGCGCGCCTCGGTCTCACCGTCCGCGACGTTGCGGATACGGTTGCGGCAGGGCTCGGCGGGCGTGAATCGGGGCTTGTGTACGAGGGCGACCGGCGTTTCGACGTCACCGTGCGCGTCCCTGAGGCTACCCGGGCCAATCTCGACGACATCCGCTCGATGCCGGTGCTGCTCCCGGAGGTGGAAGGCAGGCCGCGCGCCCAGGTGCCGCTGGCACAGGTCGCGCAGATCCGGCTTACGGAAGGGCTAAATCAGATCAGTCGTGAGAACGGCAAGCGTCGCGTGGTCGTCCAAGTCAATCTTGGCGGACGCGATGCCGGTTCGTTCGTTCAGGAGGCGCAGGCGAAGATCGCCCAGGTAAAGCTGCCGGCGGGCTACTACCTCGAATGGGGTGGTCAGTTCGAGAACCTTGCTGCGGCATCCAAACGGCTGTCGATCGTTGTGCCGTTGTGCTTTTTGGTCATCTTCGGGCTGCTTTACATGGCGCTGGGTGGATTCGGCCGGGCGGCGGCGGTGTTCCTGGCGGTTCCTCTAGGGCTCGCGGGCGGCGTCTTCACGCTTGTCCTCACCGGCATCAACTTCTCGGTGTCGGCAGCGGTGGGGTTCATCTGCCTCGCCGGCGTGGCAGTGCTAAACGGGCTTGTCGTCATGACGGCGATCCGAGACCGGAGTGAAGCTGGACTGCCCATCGCGCAGGCAATTCGTGAAGGCATGGCCGAGAAGATGCGGGCGGTCATCATGACGGGGTTTGTGCCGGCGATAGGCTTCGTGCCGATGGCGCTCGCGCACGGCACCGGCGCTGAAGTCCAGAAGCCGCTTGCGACGGTCGTGATCGGCGGCCTGATTGCAGCAACTATCCTTACCTTGCTCGTGCTGCCGGCGCTCGCGAAAGTGATCCTCGGGCGAACCGAGAACCAAAAAGAACAAGAGGGTAGCACCCCGCACGGCGAGGATCCTGCCCCTTTGAGAGGAGAAGCGTGATGGGACAATCCGCTCGAAAATTGCTGCGGATCTACACAGACGAAGCGGCCTATATCGGCGATCGCAAGGTTTTCGAATATGTCGCCTCGCTGGCGCGTGATCGAAAGATGGCGGGCCTGACGGTGCTTGAGGCACTGATCGGGTTCGGGGCATCCGCGCACGTCCATCGACGCCATGTGCTTGAAAGCGATCGGGCGGTGGTGATCGAGATCGTCGATTTCGAGGACGCCTTGCGCGCGTTCGTCTCGGCCTTGAGCGATGTGCCCGACATTGGGCTGATGACGCTCGAAGCCGTCGAGGTGATCGGCGGCAAGGCAAGCAAAACGCTGGAAAGCCTGAGCTGATGAATTGCGGCCCGGCAAGCGAGAGGGCTTGCGTCATGCAAGCCCTCTACAGCGCCCCAGCTCCCATCAATCCCCCGTCCAATCGGGGAGGGGCCCGCCTTCGCGCGGCCTCCGGTTTCGCCGCGCCTTGGCCGGACAGGACAGGCAGCCATGAAGGAAGAGACCACTTTCGATTTCAATATGTCAGCGCTGCGGGTCTGGTCGCTGATTTCCGATCTGCGGGGCTACGCACGATGGCACCCGATCTATCGCATCGCGGGCGATGCCGAACGCGGTGCCGAAATGGACGTCACCTGGCTGCTCTTCAAAGGCGACCGCAAGATGACGACGCAAATGGTCATCAACCGCCTGACCAAGCCCCAGCTCATTGGGTGGCAGATGGGCGTGAAGGGCTTCCTCACCTTCGACGAACGCTACGAGATCGAGCCGATCGCGAACGGCGTCTCAATTCACCATTCGGTCGAATGTCGGGGCATCATCGGCGGCCTGGTCGGCCGCATGATGCGCAAGGGTCTGCGGCGGACAATGCGGGTGCAGGATGCGGCGTTTCTCGCCCTCCTGCGCCGGCAATCGCGACTGCCTGGGCGGTCCATGCGGCATCATCGGCGCCCGATCAAACCACCGCCTCCTCCTCCCGGCGCCGCGAACGACTGACGGGGCGATATCCGAAGAAAGGAACCCATCATGGTAGATAGCCCTCGCCCTCAAGGCCTGCTGTGCCCGACGTGTCGCGTCGATCTTGTCATGAGCGAGCGGCAGGGCATCGAGATCGACTATTGCCCGCGATGCCGTGGGGTCTGGCTTGATCGCGGCGAACTCGACAAGATCATCGAGCGCAGCGCCGGCGATGACAGCGCGCGGCCTTTGAGCGGCGTCCGTCTCGGAATATCCGACAATCGCGGCCATGGCGATCATGGTGGAAAGCACGGCTACGAGCGTGGCCATAAGGGGCGCCGCAAGAGCTTTCTCAGCGAATTGTTCGACTGACTGCTATGGATCGGCCGTCACACAACGAGTCCTTCGGGTGTCCTTGTGAGAACGGCCCGCGCCATGGGCGTGCCCCCTGTAGCGCCCATGGCGATAGATCGTGGAATGACGGGGAAATAGCGGCTCGGCGCCTCCGGAGCGGTCCGGTTCGGGGGATCATTCTCGCGACCGGGCTTGCTCTGGCGCCGGGCCTGCTCGGCTGCTCGCCAGCCACCAACAAGAGCGAAGCCGAAGCGTCGCGTGACCGCGAGTTGCCCAACTTCATCGGCGAGCATTTCTACGCCTGTCCTGATGGGTCGCGCCTCGATGTCGACTTCCTCGGCGATGGCCTGACCCTCGACATAAAGACCCGCCCCAACGCGGCTCCGGAACGGGTGATATCGCCGGCAAGCGGGCGAACCTATGTCGGCCGCAACCTCAACGTGTCGATCTCAGGCGGCGACCGGATCACGCTCAAGCGCCCCGGCGCGCGCGCTTTGGCCTGCAACAGGGTGCTGGCCTATCGGGATGCAGCGGACGAGATCGCGAGCGGCCAGGCCGGAGGATCGGCCGCATGATGGCGATCTCGTCATGGGAGGAGTCGTTTTCCCATATCGTCAGTCTCGCCGTGGCCTATGCGCTGGCGCTTCCGGTTGGCTGGAACCGGGAAAAGGACGAACGCAGCGCCGGCATCCGGACCTTTCCGCTGGTCGCCATCGCCAGTTGCGGTTTCGTGCTCGTCGGTATCGCCATTCTCGGACGCACATCGCCTGCCCAAGCGCGCCTGCTCGAAGGACTCATTACCGGCGTCGGCTTCATCGGCGGCGGCGCCATATTGAAGCACGCCGGCAAAGCATCCGGGACCGCGACCGCTGCGAGCCTTTGGGCGACCGGAGCGCTGGGCGCTGCGGTCGGCTATGGTCTTTACGACATCGCGGTGATCCTCAGCCTGACCACCTTTCTGACGTTGCACCTCTCTCATCCGCTGAAGCGCGCCTCCCAGGATCGCACCGAGCCGGCTGATCGACAATGAGGCACAATCGTCCCTCCGAAACTCGCACGACGCGGCGAGTGCCCAAGACTGGCGGGCAATGCGGGCCGGTGTCGCCGCCCCCAAGCGACGACCGCCGTTCGCGCCTGGAGCGGTGGGCGTCTCTGCTCGAACGCGATCCGCAACGGCTTGTCGCGCTGCTGCGTCCGTCATGGGCAGCGGGCGACGACATCGCCCCGATGACGGCGAGCCCAAGTGCCATCGATCTGGCCTGGGCCGATCCGGTGTTTCGCGTGACGGGTCTCGCGGGACGCTCTCGGGGCGACGTGAGAGCGTTTTTCCAGCTTTCGGCTGCCGAGCTAGACCGGATCGCGGCGGGGTCTTGGCGCGTCCCGCTGCGGCCTGCCTGGCAGGTCGCGGCGCGCATACGCAACGTGGCAGATCCGCGCCCTGAAAAACTGATCCTGATCGGCGTCATGGTCATGATCGCCAGTGTCGTGGGAGCTGCCCAATGGCTTGGATGAACAGGCTCTTCCCGGGAGCGACTATGACGCCGGTTCGGTTTGGGTTCGCCGGCATAGCCCTTGTGCTGGCGTCGGGCTGTTCGGAACAGCCTCGCAAGGCGAAACCCACGGAACAGGAAATCCACGCTGGCGACAGCGGCGATGCCAGCGGCATCCCCGGTCGCCACCCCTATCGGTGCGACGACGATCGCCCGCTCCTCATCGACTTCAAAAATGAGGGCCTGACGCTTGAACTGCGCCGCGACGGGAACGCTGCGCCGGTTGTCCTGACCGCGCCTGCGGCCGGGCTTCAATATGTCGGCGACACGATGAGCGCGATATTCTCGGGCAACGAACTCAAGATCGAGGAAGGGGATAAGCCCCCTGTCTTGTGCAGGAAGGATACGAGCTTGTGACCAACCAACCCGGCACAAAGGGGCGCTGACGATGGCGGCGCTCAAATTCTCTCTGATCCCCATGATCGCGATCATGATCGGCGCGCTGATCGCCGGATGGCGCACCCCCGGCGAGAAGCTGGTAGCGGCCATGCAGCATCTAGCGGCCGGCGTAGTATTCGCCGCTGCTGCGACGGAGATTCTGCCGCTGGTGATGCACGGCGGTTCCCCGACCGCGACGCTGATCGGCGGGGCGCTGGGCGTTGCGGTGATGCTCGGCCTCAAGGCGGCGGAAAGCCGTTTTGAAGGGCCGGTGGCGCTGCTCGCCGCGATCGGGCTCGATCTGGCGATAGACGGCCTGGTCCTCGGCCTCGCCTTCATCGCCGGCGAGAAAGCGGGCACGCTGCTGGCCGTCGCACTGACCCTCGAAGTGCTGTTCCTGGCCCTGACCCTCACCAACGATCTGACGGGGCGGTATCGCAAGGCGAAGGCGATCGGCCTGACCTGCGCGCTGGCGGTGCTGGTGCCGATCGGCGCGCTGGTCGCGCAGCCGGTGGCGTTGCTGTCGCCGATATGGATCACCGGATTTCTGAGCTTCGGCTTGATGGCGCTGCTTTATCTCGTCACCGAAGAGCTGCTGGTCGAGGCCCACGAGAAGCCGGATTCGCCGCTGATCAGCGCGATGTTCTTCGTCGGCTTCCTCATCCTCCTGCTGATCGAGGAAATCATGGCATGACGGCTTCACCGGACGCAAAGGTCTCGGCCGAGCGGCGCACACTGTGGATCGTGCTGCTGCTCAACGCGGCGATCGCCGCCGGCTTCTTCGTGACGGGCCTGATCGGCGATTCCAGCGCGCTCATCGCCAACGGCGTCGACAACCTCTCGGACACCGCGGTCTATGCGCTGAGCCTTATTGCGCTCAGCCACGGGCCGGCGTGGAAGACGCGGGCAGCAACCGTGTCGGGCGTCATGCTGCTGATCTTCGCTGTCGGCATCCTTATCGACGTCGGCCGCCGCTATGTCCAAGGCAGCGATCCAATCGGCCCGACGATGATGATGATGTCGGCGATCGCCGGCGTCGTGAACTATGTCTGCCTGCGCCTGCTCCAGAAGCTCAAGCAGCCCGATGTGAACCTGCGAGCCGCAACCACGTTCAGTTTCAACGACTTCATCTCCAACGGCGGCATCCTGATCGCGGGCGCGCTGGTGCTTTGGCTGGGGACGAATTGGCCCGATCTGCTGGTGGGCCTGGCTACCGCCCTTATCGCGATCAAGGGCGGCATCGAAATTCTGCGTGATGCGCGGGCAGAAACCAAGACTAACGCGGAGACGGCGTGATGACCGAAAAGCTCGAACTCGATATCCCCGTCCTGCTGCCGGAGGTTCCCGACGCGGCCGATGCCTGTGTCGGGCGCCTCGTCTCGACGCTCAGCGCCAAGCCCGGCGTCGAGCGCGCGCACGTCCTTCCTGCCGATGGCGATACGCCGGCGAAGCTCTGCATCCATTTCGACGGGGCGGCGCTGCCGCTGCCGCGTGTGCGCGAGATGGTGCGGGCGGCGGGCGCCGATATCAGCGGGCGATACGGCCATGCGACATGGCAGGTCGAAGGAATCGGGCACGAGCGCCGCGCCCGCACTGTCGGCGAGACCCTGTGCCAGGTGCCCGGCGTACTGCAGGCCGACGCCAGCGCCTCGGGCAGCGTCCGCGTCGAATATGACAAGGAGCGCGTCGACGAGGCGGCGATCGTCGCGGCGCTCGGCAAGCTGAAGGTCAAGCCGGGCAAGCGCACGGGCTCCGATCATGCCGGCGACCATGCCGGGCACGATCACGGGCCTGGCGGCCATGCCGAAGGCGCAGAAAAGCACGGACCGGGCGATGGCCCCGATCACGCCCACGCCAATTTCCTCGGCCCCAATACCGAGCTGATCTTCGCGCTCGCCTGCGGCGCGCTGCTGGCGATCGGCTTCGTGATCGAAAAGCTGGTGGCGGGCGCCCCCGACTGGCTGCCGACCGCCTTCTATGTCGGCGCCTATGTGTTCGGCGGCTTCTTCACGCTGCGCGAGGCGATCGACAATCTAAAGCTCAAGAAATTCGAGATTGATACGCTGATGCTCGTCGCGGCCGCCGGCGCCGCGGCGCTGGGCGCCTGGGCGGAAGGCGCGCTGCTGCTGTTCCTGTTCAGCCTCGGCCATGCGCTCGAGCATTATGCGATGGGTCGCGCCAAGCGCGCGATCGAGGCGCTGGCCGAACTCGCGCCCGACAAGGCGACGGTGCGCCGTGACGGGCAGACGACGGAGATTCCGGTCGAGGAGCTGGTGGTTGGCGACATCGTGGTCGTGCGACCCAACGAGCGCCTGCCCGCCGACGGCTTCGTCATCAAGGGGTCGAGCGCGATCAACCAGGCGCCCGTCACCGGCGAGAGCATTCCGGTCGACAAGGAGCCGGTCGCCGATGTCGAGGCGTCGCGCGCGAAGCCCGATGCGGTCGAGGCGACGTCGCGGGTGTTCGCTGGCACGATCAATGGCGGCGCGGCGATCGAGATCGAGGTGACGCGGCGTTCCAACGAAAGCGCGCTCGCCAAGGTCGTGAAGATGGTGAGCGAAGCGGAGACGCAGAAGTCGCCGACGCAGCGGTTCACCGATCGGTTCGAGCGCGTCTTCGTGCCGGCGGTGCTGGCCCTGTCGTTCATCCTGCTGTTCGCGTGGGTCGTCGTCGACGAGCCGTTCCGCGACAGCTTCTATCGCGCGATGGCGGTGCTGGTTGCGGCCAGCCCCTGCGCGCTCGCGATCGCCACCCCCAGCGCGGTGCTGTCCGGGGTCGCGCGGGCCGCACGCGGCGGCGTGCTGGTGAAGGGCGGCGCGCCGCTCGAAAACCTCGGCTCGCTGAAAGCGATCGCGTTCGACAAGACGGGGACGCTGACAGAGGGCCGTCCGCGCATCACCGATGTCGTCCCAGTCGACGGGGCGAGCGAAGAGGATCTGTTGGCGCTCGCCGTCGCGGTCGAGGGGTTGAGCGATCACCCCCTGGCGCAGGCGATCGTCAAGGATGGACGCGAGCGCCTGGGCGGGCGCGAGCTGCCGACCGCGACGGATCTCAAGAGCCTGACCGGACGCGGCGTTACCGCGACCGTCGACGGCGAGACGGTATGGATCGGCAAGGCCGAGATGTTCGGCAAGGAGGGTATCCCGACGCTGAACGCGGCTGCGACCGACGCCATCGCCACCCTGCGCGAGGGCGGGCGCACGACGATGGTGGTGCGCAAGGGCGACAAGGACATTGGCGCGATCGGGCTGATGGATACGCCGCGCGAAGCGGCCAAGGTTGCGCTCAAGCGGCTGCGCGAGATGGGCATCACCCGGATGATTATGATCTCGGGCGACCACCAGAAGGTGGCGGACGCCATCGCCAAGGATGTCGGTCTCGACGAGGCATGGGGCGACCTGATGCCGGAGGACAAGGTGGCCTCGATCAAGAAGCTCGCCGGCGAAGACAAGGTTGCGATGGTCGGCGATGGCGTCAACGATGCGCCGGCGATGGCGTCGGCGACCGTTGGCATCGCGATGGGTGCTGCAGGCTCGGACGTGGCGCTGGAAACGGCCGACGTCGCGCTGATGGCTGACGATCTCGCGCATCTGCCGTTCGCCGTGGGGCTGAGCCGCCACACTCGCGGCATCATTCGGCAGAATGTGTTCGTCAGCCTCGGCGTAGTCGCGTTCCTCGTCCCCGCGACGATCCTCGGCCTGGGCATCGGCCCGGCGGTCGCGATGCACGAAGGCTCGACGTTGCTGGTTGTATTCAATGCGCTGCGGTTGCTCGCCTACCGCGATCCGGCAAAGCAAGTAGCGTGACGGCAGATCGCTATGACGCCTTGATCGTCGGCGGCGGCCCCGGGGGCCTCACGGCGGCGATCTACCTTGCGCGTTATCACCGCCGTGTCGTCGTAGTCGACGAAGGGCACAGCCGAGCGAAATGGATACCGCCCTCCCACAACCACGCCGGCTTTCCAGACGGAATTGCCGGCGAGGAGCTGCTACGGCGGATGCGCGCACAGGCGGAACGCTACGGCGCCACGATACTGGCGGACCGCATTGAGACGATCGACGGCAAGGCCGATGCCTTTGAAGCGCAAGGGTCCACAGTGACGATCACCGCGCGCGCCGTCCTGATCGCAACCGGGGTCGAGAATCGCCGCCCTGCGCTCGATGCCGATACGCACCGCGACGCCTTGCAGCGGGGGATGCTGCGCTACTGTCCGGTCTGCGACGGCTACGAGGCGAGCGGGCAGGCGATTGGGGTGATCGGCGCGAACACGCACGGCGTTGCCGAGGCGCTGTTCCTGCGCACCTTCTCGGACCGGATCACGCTTGTTGCGCAGGAGACGATCGACCTTGGTGCCGACGATCGCGCGGCGCTCGCGGCGGCCGGGATCGCAATTGCACCGAAGCCGCTGGCCCGGATGGACTTTTCGGACGACCGTGTTGCGCTCCACTTGACCGACGGCACCGAGCTGCACTTCGATACCGTTTATCCGGCACTCGGGTCGGACAGCAACAATGCGCTCGCGCGCCAGCTCGGCATCGATCTTAGCGACGATCGTTGCATCGTCGTCGATACCAAGCAGCGCGCGAGCGTCGCCGGCGTTTATGCGGCGGGCGATATCGTTATGTCGCTCGATCAGATCAGCGTCGCGATGGGCCATGCGGCAATCGCCGCGACCGCCCTCCACAATGATCTGCGCAACCGCGACGGGGAGGGCACCGCGTCGTGAAATGGCTGATCGTATTTGACCTCGACGGGACGCTTGCGGAGAGCAAGCGCCCCTTGTCGGCCGAGATGGCGGCGACGCTCGCGCGTCTGCTGGCCGTGGTCGATGTCGCGGTGATCTCGGGCGGCGACTGGCCGCAATTCGACCGGCAGGTCGCCTCGCGCTTGCCGATCGACGCCGCGCGCGAGCGGCTATGGCTGATGCCGACCACTGGCACCAAGCTCTACCGCTTCGTCGACGGTGCATGGCGCGCGATCTATGCCGAGCTGTTCGATGACGCGGAGAAGGCGAGCATCCGCACGGCCTTTGATCGCGCGCTGTCGGAAGCTGGGCTTGCCGACGAACGCATTTGGGGTGAGCGGATCGAGGATCGGGGAAGCCAGATAACCTTTTCCGGCCTCGGCCAGGACGCGCCGCTAGACGCGAAGCAGGGCTGGGACCCCGATCGCGCCAAGCGGAGCGCGATTCAGAAGACGCTACGGGCGGCGCTGCCCGGCCTCTCGATCAACCTGGGCGGCACCACCTCGATCGATGTCACCCGTGCCGGGGTCGACAAGGGCTATGGGCTGAAGCGGCTAAGCAAGGAAAGCGGTACGCCGCTAGCGGGAATGCTCTTCCTCGGCGACGCGATCTATCCGGGTGGCAATGACTATCCCGCTGCCGAACTCGGGATCGACACGGTGAAGGTCCGCGATGTTGCTGAAACTGCAGCTGTCGTGTCAGCGATCATCGCCTGTTTGAAGCATTGACGGCCGATTGCTCGGCTTCTCCTCGAACGCAACGAGGATCGGGCGCGGGACGGATCGCAATCGCACGCGCCACATGAAATTATTGTTTCTGCTAAATAGAGAAGTCCCAATCTGTGCCATATAGAAATGTCACAGGTTGGGGAACAGCAGGGGCTGCGTGGAGCCCTCGGGATAGCGCAGCGCAGACCCTGCTGATGCGCTGACCATGGGGTGGTAGACCATGGACCCGCTGCCCTGCAGTGGGCCCGGTCATGTCCTCTGCACGAACCTGAGCGTGCCGCGTTCGCGCAATTCTGCATCGCTCAGCCTTGGGCCGCGCTTGAGCTTTGACCCACCCAGTTTGCGGCGGTCGATCTTTGGTGGCGGGTCTGGCTCGGGGAACAGATGCATGGGTTGGTCACGGCGGGCAGGGGCGTCGTTGTTGCGCTTACGGTGATGCGGCATAATCGCCTGCATCTGCCGGGCCAGCAGCAACGCTGCGTCCAGATGCTTGTTCTCGACAATGGCAGGCTGGTTCACCTGCCGCATCTTGTCGAACTGACGATAGGGCAGGACATGGCCCTCATGCTCGATCTCCAGTCGACCGTCGGGATATTCGCAGACCGTCACCCGCTTGCGCGCCAGCTTTTCGCTCACATCGTTCGGCTCCAGGATGAACATCGCCTTGTTGTAGTGCAGCGTCAGCGCTGCCGTCACCGTTCGCTGCTCCCGCCAGACCATGATCGAGCGCAGATCGTCATGCGGTGCAAGCGGGCGGTGCAGATCACGGACATCGAAGGCAGGGCGGGCAAACCGCTCGTTGTGCCTGGCCATATAACTGTCGAGGAAAGCGTTTGCGTCCGCGATCGACGAGATACCCTCCAGTCGCATCGCTTTCACCAGGCGATCCTGCAAGGTGGCGTTGGCCCGCTCGACGCGGCCCTTGGCCTGTGGCGAGTTGGCGCAGATGATCTCGATGTTCAGAGCATCCAGCGCACGGCCAAAATGCGTCATCCCGTCGCCACGCGCGGCGCTGGCCCGCGCGTTCCGGAAAACACTGTGCTTGTCGGAATAAAAGGCCACCGGCTTGCCGTGCCGTTCGATATACGCGCGGGTCGCCTCCATGTAAGCGAAGGTGCTCTCGCTCTCGACCATCCTGAGGTGCATCAGTTCGCTGGTCGCGTCGTCGATATAGACCAGCAATGTGCATTGCGGGCCGCGGTCTTCGAACCACCAATGTTTTGAGCCGTCGATCTGGATCAGTTCGCCCCGACAATCCCGGCGGTAGCGCGGCTGATAGGGGCGAGGACGGCGAGCCTGACGATCCTTCCAAATCCCGGCCTCGATCATCATCTGCCGCAGCTTCTCACGCGAGATCCGGAGATCATGCCGTTCGGCCAAATACTCCGCAGCCAATGTAGGCCCAAAATCATGATAATGGGTCCGAACCAGTGCGACAATCTGATCTCTGATGGCATCATCCAAGCGCCGGTTACTTGGTCGACCACGGCGGCGCGACAAAAGCCCGGATGATCCATCGTCAAGGTAACGCGTCAGCAGTCGATGGGCGTGGCGGCGGCTGACGCTCATCAGCCTTGCGGCCTGGGTGACGGTCATGCGACCTGAAACCACATGCATCAGCGTCTCGACCCGCGAAAGCTCCTCGGTACTCATACGCAACACCGCCATGCTCAATACCTCCGAACAGCCGGAGGGCACGGTAGCCCAAGTGAGACATCTCTACTTTGCGCAACTGTGACATTTGAACGTTGCTGGGCGGTTTCGATTTGAAGCG
>NZ_AYOY01000214.1 GCF_000508185.1 Sphingobium sp. C100
AGCCCCAATCAGAGAAGACTCAAAGGGATCGCGATGCACCTTTGCGACCCGTTGCAACTCCCGGGCGCGAACCATGCCATGATGATAAAAGGCATCGCAGGTTGCGTTCCAATCCGCCTTCGCGGCATCGATGTCTTCGGATGAAAGCAGTCCGGCTATAGGCTTCAAGCGCGAAGCCAGATCGGGACGCTGGCGAAGCCAGCCGGTATCGGCGCGCGAAAGGGCAAGGGCCAGCTGGATCATATTGACTTCCCAAATGGTATAGAAGCCGCGCCGGCGCTCACGCCATCTGACATACCAGTCCCACACCGCCGGGAAGACGAGCATGGCCATGGTCATCTTGCTCGGCGGTACTCCCAGACCGGCAACCGGCCCGTCTGGCGAGGCAGCCAGCGATCCGAACAAGAGGCCGAGGTGGTCGACTTTCTGCAGTGCTGTACGCTCGTTCCATACGCCGTTACGCTGATAGCCAATTTCGGTCAGCGTCGCGGTCTTGAATTGGATCAGGTGCGCCACTTCCTCGGCCAAGGCGCGAGGAGCCCGCCTGTTCGCCGCGGCGAGTTCAATTTCGACATCGTCAAGATTGTCCTCCCCTTCCCTCTCCTCCTCCAATTCCGCGGGCACGTAAGGTTGAATGTGGTCCAGATCCACGAAACGAATTGCATAACGCTGCCGCATCGCCAGTCTCTGATAGCGCCGATAATCCGTCGCACCCGAGATGATGACCCGCTGCACCCAGTCCAATATCTCTCGGCGCTCTTTGAGGGAGCGACGGTCGAAATCAGCGGGCAAATGCCAGGCAAATCGCCGCCGCTGCGCCGAGGTCATATCACCCAGTTTCAGACGGCCATCCGCCGCCCGACCGGTATGCGGCAGCTTCGAGGCAAAATAGCCCACAGGAAGTCCATAACGCTTCTCGACACGACCAAGGATCTCCAGGCTAGAGACGGAGCGTGGCACTTTGGTTCCAGCGACCCAACGAACGATCGTCTTGCGATCGATGCGATCCTTGGGACCAACTATAGCCTTGTGCAGATGCCACGCCGTGTCGCCGTGACGTTCGATACGCAGGGCCAGCACTTCATGAAAGACGGGAGTATCAGCCCAAACGGTGGACTTCGCCTCAGGAAATTCGATGATGGTCCGTGGCTTTGGGCCCCGCTTTCCCACGGCCTTGGACGGAATAGGTTTTGTTACTGAAATACGCTTGCGACGAGTCTTCAACGGCATGAAAAAGAGCATTCCTGCAATGGCTTAGCAAAGGGGAGCGCGGCTCCATACAGGATCGAGAACGTTACGGAAGAGGTTTTATCATGGCCAACGAAGCCCTAGGGGCGAGACGATGAGCCCAACGCTGTTAAGCGCAGACTGCCCCCTCTAAAATTCTTCCCGATCGGTAAGATTGTTGGTTACAGCAGCGTCCCAGCCGTGCTTTCTTCCCGTTCGGGAAGATATTTTCGCCTCAGCCGAACGCTTTGTCGATGTATCTGAGACGCTCGGTAATCTCGTCACGCGAAACGCTGATGCCCAACTCTTCAGCATGCCGCGGCCATTCGGCTATGCTGCCACAAACAGCGTCGATCATTTGAGACATTTGCGTTTCCGAAAAACCATGCCGCTTGGCCAGACGCAGGGCATGGGCACGGGTCGGTACACGCCCCTCCCCTTCGATGGCCAAGTAATGCTCACCGCCGGGACCGCTTGAGAAGGTGAGATCATAGGCAGGCGCCAGATGCCACTGGTCATCGGCGTCAAGCAGAAATGCATGCTGGCGGGTATGATCATCCCGGTTATACGCAAGGATATTGAACAGCATGCGTCGGAAAGCCTGTTCCAAATCTCCAGCATGCCGCGTTATGCCATGCACCGCGCGAAGAAAGCCATCATAGTCGATGCTCGGCATATGCGACGGTGCTTCCACGGCTCCCGCCAGAGATACCATATGCAGGCGTCGTCCCGGTTTCGGCCTGTCGAAACGCTGCGTGGCGAAATAGCCGGGGCCATCCTTAGCTGGCAAAAGGCGTGACGATGCCATGATGATACCCGCCGACCGAGCCATACGGGCATAAGCCTCCTCGACCGCCCCGATATCTACAGGATCCGTCAGCGCGCGGAATTTGACGATCCAGCTTTCAAAGCCGGCAGCCAGTTCTCCCTCCGCTACACAAATCTCACCACTTGGCGAAAAGCCGATATGGATTTTTGGACGCGCACCGCCAGAGGCACCCGCGAGCGCGGCAAGCGTCTCAGCCAATCTCCCCTCATCGCCCAACAGGATCGAACGCGCCTCGGCGGCAAGCTCATCCAGATCGAGCGTTTGCACGTCTTCGGCAGGGGTTGTGGCCGGCTCATAGACAAGCGCGCCGCGGCCCTGCCGCCCAACAAGAGCGAGACGGTCGATCCCGGTCAGGTCGTCCCATCGGACACCGAGTTTGGCCAACCGCCGCTTCATCACCAGGGCGCCCCACCCCTCCGGCAGACTGTCGGCCAGGAATCCGTGGAGGCTATCGAAATCGGCAGTACGGGCCTCATGCAGCCCCGGTTCGAGCGGGTAGAGAGCAGGCGCGATAGGTCGTCCTCTCGCCACGATCTTCGGCGACCATTCGAGTTGCGCCCGCCTTCCGGCTAGGGCCAGGCGACCCACAGGCTGCACAGCCTCGGCTTCGTTGGGCCATAGCCCTATCTGCAAAGGCGCGCCGGGCGTCAGTTTCATTTCGGACGCCGCGGGGATCGAAGCCGCTTGGACGCACTTCCCGCTTCTCGTTGCTGGCGCTCAAGCAGCGCATCCATAGTCATGGCTGCGGGCTCGGGGAAAAGTGTTTTCAAATCCTGTTCGCATCGCAACGCGATCGCAGCGCGAACGAGATCATCGATCGAGGCTTTGCCTTCGGTTTCCATCCGGCGCCATGTACGGTACGCTACGCCCGCGCGTTCAGCGGCCTCGGCCTGGCTCCACCCCATCCCCAAGCGGCGTGTACGGACGCGAACTCCAATTGCCGCCGCGACTTCGGAGGGTGTTTCAAACATCGTCCTCATATGGACATATTTGGCAAAAATTCAACTTAATTGTCCATATATGGACCAAATTTATGCATGGGCGCAGATCGCCCCTTTGATTTTTGACAACGCCCACGCTGGCTGAATAAAGGGACACATTCCACACAAAATAGCGTGGTCGATGAAGACAGATCGGCTATCTGGGGGTTAGAAGAGCGCACAGAAAACACCAACGAGAACAAATACAGAAAATATAATAAAATCAATAACTTAAATGGACCCTCTTGCTCTTAATCAGCGGGTCCTAGGTTCGAGCCCTAAAAAAAGTGCGTCCACCATTTCCCCTCGCCGGAATTTCCCCAGCAGCGGCTTGATGCATGTCGCCTGCAAGGCCTCGCGTTGCGGTTGCCGTGCGACACCGTTGCGTATTTGCTCGAGCGCTTCAAGCGGGTGGCAGCGGCGTTGAAGCCTGCTTGGCATCTTGCCGATCATATTCACCATGCTCCTGCTGTTGCAACCTACTATCAATAGCGCTATTCGTCCCCAAGATGAAAATTTGGGGGATTACATGACAGCTTGCCGGATTTGTTCACTGGCCGGAGTTGCGCTGCTCGCGCTTTGCCATACCGCTGCCTGGGCCGGTGACGGCGCTGATGCCGACGGACCGTCCGATAACGCGGCCGATCCTGCCGACACCATCCTCGTCACGGCCACGCAATATGCGGGGACCAAAACCGACACGCCGCTGATCGAAACGCCGCAGCCCATTTCCGTCATCAGCGCCGAACAATATCTGTCGCAGGGCGCAATCAACATCAGCGATACCGTTAAATATGCCGCTGGCGTGCTCGCCAGCCCCTACGGCCGCGACACGCGCGTTGACGGTTTTACCGTGCGCGGCATCGATGCGCTTCAGTTCCGCGACGGCATGCGCGACATCTTCTCTTATTACGCCAGCATCACGTCCGACCCCTATAATTTCTCGCGCGTCGAAATCGTGCGCGGCCCGGCATCGGTGCTGTTCGGCCAGGGATCGATAGGCGGCCTCGTCAATCTCGTTACCAAAACGCCCGAATTCCGCACCGGGGGCGAGGTCAACCTCGTCTATGGCAGCTATGACCGCAAGGAAGCGATGGCGGACCTGAACGTCGCGCTGACCGATACGCTGGCGGTTCGCGGCGTCGCCCGTGTCCGCGACGCGGATACCTATGTCGACCATGTGCCCGACGACCGGGTGATGTTCGCGCCGTCGATCCGCTGGCAACCAACCCCGGACACCGACATCGTGCTCACCGGCCTCTATCAGGAGGATGACAGTGGATCGACGTCGCAGTTCCTGCCGATCGTGGGCACCTTTCAGCCCAACACCGCCTATCCCGCCGGCAAGCTGGACCGCTATACATTTGTAGGGAAGCCCGGTTGGGATCGCTATGCCGGTCGCTCCCTTCAGGGCGGCGGGTCCATCACCCATAATTTTTCGGACAATGTCCGGCTCAGCCTCAAGGCGCGCTATATCGACAGCGACCTGGACTATTATTCGCGCTACGCCGACAGCTATAGCAATCCGACCGACCCCTTTGCCGTATACGGAACGGACGGTCGCACCATCGGTGTGACGATCGGCGCCAGCAAGGCGCGGATGAACGTCTTTTCGACCGACAACAACCTCCTGCTCTCTTTCAACACCGGGGCCAATGTCGAACATGAGCTGCTGGTGGGCATCGACTATAGCTGGAACAAGGTGGGCAAGATCAATGTCTATGACAGCGAAGTCATCGACCTCTACGACATCGACTATGCGGCGCTGAAGGCGGTCGAGGCCACCGGCCCCTACAGCTATGACAGCCAGAAGCAACTGGGCGTCTATGTCCAGGATCAGATCCGCTTTTTCGACCGTGTCTCCGTAGTGCTCGGCGCGCGGCGTGACCATGTGACCAGTTCGGCGGGCAATGAAGACAATGCAACCACCTTTCGCGCCGGCATCATCGGCGAACTGGGCGCCGGCTTCTCGCCCTTCTTCAGCTATACCGAGAGCTTCCTGCCGGTCGCGGGTTCGATCACCAATGCCGATGGCAGCGTGGGCGATCCCTTTCGCCCGCGGACCGGAACGCAGTTCGAAGCGGGCGTGAAGTGGCAGCCGGAAGGACACACGATGGTCACCGTCACCGCCTTCCACATCAAGGAGCGCAACCGCGTCCTCTATTTGCCCAATGGCGCTACGACCCAGTCCGGCGAACTCACCACCAAGGGGGTGGAGGTTGAGGCGAACCACACATTGCCCGATGGTTTCGAGTTGCTGGTCAACTATGGGTATAACAAGCTGACGTCCGAGGTGAACAGCAGCCTCAACTATATGCCGCGCCATATCGCATCGATCTGGTCGACCAAGAGCTTCGGCATGACCGACGGCGCGCAACTGCGCCTCGGCGCGGGCGTGGTCTATTCCGGCAAACGAAAGTCGAGCAGCGCGATCTGGACCATCACGACGCC
The DNA here is from genome assembly GCF_000508185.1 of Sphingobium sp. C100. Classification (GTDB taxonomy): domain Bacteria; phylum Pseudomonadota; class Alphaproteobacteria; order Sphingomonadales; family Sphingomonadaceae; genus Sphingobium. Next base: position 5,488 of record NZ_AYOY01000214.1, read on the forward strand.
ATCCTACACCACCGTTGACGCGCTGGCTGAGGTCGAGTGGAACAACTGGCGCTTCGCGATAAACGCGACCAACCTGCTCAACAACCAATATTATGCGTCCTGCCTGGCGCGCGGCGATTGTTTCATGGGAGCGCCGCGCAATGTGATGGGCACGGTCGGCTTCCGCTTCTGACGGGCATATGAGGAGAGAGAGCATGAAGACATTATCCGTTGCGCTGCTGGCGCTACTCAGCGTCCCTACGCTCGCGCAGGCGCATGAAATCTGGGTCGAGCGCGACGGCGCCGGTCCCGCCCGCATCTATCTGGGCGAACCGGGCGACCCGCTGCCCGAAGGCGGCGACCCCGAGTTCGAGAAGCTGAAGGCGCCGCGCATTGTGCCTGCAAGCCAGGCGCCACAGGCCCGCAAGGCCGGTTATATCGAAGTGGCGGTCCCCGCGGGCGACGTGCGCGTCATCGACGACAGCGTGTTCGAACCCTGGGGCGAGGACGGGAAGAAGGAAGGCGTCATCTATTATGCCCGCGCTGGCCGGAGCGAGACCAGGGCGGCGCTACCGCTGGAAATCGTGCCAACCGCACCGGGAGCGGACAGCTTCACGCTCATCCGCGATGGCAAGCCGGTGCCCGACGCCAAGATTCTCGCAATCTCACCCGACAAATGGTCCAAGAGCTTCCAGACCGACGCGCAGGGCCGCGTCACGCTGCCGCTGAACGACAAGGGCCGCTATATTCTGAGCGCGACGCAGGAGGAGAAGGGCGACCTCACATTGCACGGGGCGCCGGTCGCGACCCTCTACCACATGGCGACGATCAGCTTCGTCAACGACTGATATATGGGCAAATCGCCGGCGCTTTCCTGTCCCGGCGATTTACATTTCCGCCCCGCCCGACCGGGCGAAAGCCATTTGCGAAACGATGGCGGCGCGCTATGGAACATGCGCGGCATCGCAAGATGTCCGCATGATCGCGCCGGTGCCTCGCAAGGGGCTTAATAGGGAACATGGTGCGACCGCCCGCAAGGTGGTCAAATCCAGGGCTGTCCCTGCAACTGTAAGCGGTGAGCGTGACGCACGGGTTCCGGGCCAGACCGGAACAGCCACTGGGCATTGTCCGGGAAGGTGTGCGTCAGGCGTCGACCCGTGAGCCAGGAGACCTGCCGGTGTGGGTCGCTCATTGTTCCAGGTCCAGGGAGTGGCCGGGGCACGGAGATTGTCCGTCGAGCGACGACCAAGCGGCAGGGGCTGCTTTGGCGCAGGGAGTGCGGGCGTAGTGACGCCAGCCCGCATCCGCGCGCCGGTCGATCGCGTGCGTGCGCATCGGCAGGCCCCCGCCTTCGTTGCCGGCGCGTGGAGCGAACCTCCGATGAAGACGACCAAGACCATTTTCCTGCTTGCCGAGACGATGGCGGTTAATGTCGCCGATCGTCCACGACCGACGCCTGACCTCCCGGAAGCGGCAGGAGACAGGCGATGAAGCCGCGCACCGATGCCGAGCATCAGGAGAAGATGAAGAAGCTCAAGACCGCGCAGGACAGGAAGATCGCGTCGAAGACGGTCGAGAAAGGCCTGCTGATCGTCCACACCGGCACCGGCAAGGGAAAGACGTCGGCGGCGCTGGGCATGGTGGTCCGCGCGATCGGCCATGGCATGAAAGTGGGCGTGATCCAGTTTGTGAAGGGCGCGATGGCCACTGGCGAAAAGGCCGTGTTCGATCGCTTTCCCGACCTGGTGGAATTCAAACCGATGGGCGAAGGCTTCACCTGGGACACGCAGGACCGTGCGCGCGACATCGCGGTGGCCCGCGAAGCCTGGGAAGAGGTCAAGCGCATGATCGCCGATCCATCCTATCGCATGGTGGTGGCCGATGAACTCAACATCGTACTGCGCTATGAATATCTGCCGCTGGACGAAGTGCTGGAGGTGTTGGCGGCCAAGCCCGTCATGACCCATGTCATCGTCACCGGACGCAATGCGCCGCCCGCCCTGATCGAAGCCGCCGACCTGGTGACCGACATGACCCAGGTGAAGCACCCGTTTCGAGAGCAGAATGTGAAGGCGCAGCCGGGGATCGAATTCTAGCGATGCCCGGCGTCGAACCGCGCAATTTGCTGCGCCATCCCGCGCGCCGCGCGCGCATAGGCCGCGCTGCCGCAAACCGTCCATGCCTGCGGAATGCTGATGCGCGGAATGTCGCGCAGCGCAGGATGGTGCAACATTTCGCTGCCCTGGTCCGTCACCTTGTCGGTCGCGCTTTCCACGATCAGGAAGTCGGGCCGGGCCGCCACCATTTCCTCCAGGCTGACCTGCGCGAGCGCTGGCTTGCCCAGTTTCGCGGCCAGGTTGACCAGTCCCATGCGATGCATCAGGTCGTCCACCAGGGTGCCGGTGCCGGTCATGTAGCCGCGCCGCTGATAATAGGCCGCGACGCGCCCCCGGCCCAGTTGCGCTATGCCGGCCAGGTCGCGCTGCATGTGCGCGACCATGGCGTCGCCCCGCGCCTTATGCCCCACCGCCGCGGCCGTCTCGTGGATCGAGGCGTAGATATCGTCCAGCCGGTCCGCGCTCTTGAGGTCGAGCGTTCGATAATGTTCATCCTTCAGTACGGCGAGCGCGGCGCTGCGTCCGGCCGGCATTCCGACGACCAGATCGGGATTGATGGCCAATATCTGCTCGGCCGAACTGGTAAGCATCGGCAACCCGCGCGCGCGCGCCGCTTCGCCCGACATTGCCGGGTCAGCCGCATTGCGCGTCAGCCCGGCGATCTGCGCCCGGTCGGCCAGCGCCAGCACAAGTTGATCCGCGCACAGGTTGAGCGACACGATGCGGCGGGGCCTGCCCGGCGCCGAACTGACCTGCGCGGAACTGGCCTGCGCAGCGTCGGCTGGACGGGATGCGCTCGCCCAGAGCATGGCCCCGCCAGCGGCGGCGAGACAGAAACAGGCGGACAGAAGAAGGGCCTTGCGCGTCATGGCCCTTCCCATAACTACCCGCGCCGGTCTGGCAAATGGATATGATGACCGACATGATACGAAAGCGCATCCTGCTGTTGTCCAGCCTGGCGGGCATCGCCGTCACGGCGGCGATCGGCTCCCTGCTGCTCGGCCCGGTACATATCCCGGTCGGACATATCCTTGCCGCGCTGGCCGGCCATGGCGACCGGGTGACGGACGCGATCCTGTTCGACCTGCGCCTTCCCCGCACGCTGATCGGCCTGGCAGTCGGGGCCATGCTGGGCGTGGCGGGGGCATCGTTGCAGGGCTATTTGCGCAATCCGCTCGCGGAGCCGTCGGTGCTCGGCACGTCCAGCGCCGCGGCGCTTGGCGCCGTTGGCGCCATCTATTTCGGCTTTGCGCAGATCCATCCGGCGATGTTGCCGCTCCTGTCGATCGGCGGAGCGTGCCTGTCGCTATTGCTGCTTTTCTTCCTGGCGGGCCGGTCGGAAAGTTCGTTGACGCTGATCCTCGCGGGGATCGCGGTGGCGACGCTGGCGCAGGCGGGAATCAGCCTGGCGCTCAATCTGTCGCCCAATCCTTTCGCGGCCATGGAGATCATGACCTGGCTGCTTGGCAGCCTGGAAAACCGGTCCTTCGATCACCTCTGGATCGCCCTGCCCTGCGTCGCGGTCGGCATGGCGCTGCTGCTGTGGGACGGGCGATCGCTGGACGCGCTGACCCTGGGCGAAGACGGGGCGCAGGCGTTGGGCGTCGATCTGGGTCGCACGCGCCTGCGGCTGATGCTGGGCACGGCGATCGGCGTCGGGGGCGCGGTGGCGGTGTCGGGGACGATCGGCTTCATTGGCTTGATCGTGCCGCATCTGTTGCGCCCGCTGACGGATCGCAGTCCTTCGGCCATCCTGCTGCCCGCGGCTTTTGGCGGCGCGGCGCTACTGACATTGGCCGACATCGCCGTGCGACTGATCGACACGAAGAACGAACTCAAGCTTGGTGTGGTCACGGCGTTCCTGGGCATACCCATCTTCCTGGTGCATCTGATGCGGGAGCGACGGCTATGGTGATGCTCGAATTGCAGCAGGTCGGCGTGACGCTGGGCCGTCGATCGGTGCTCGACGGGATCGACGCCGCCTTTCGCGCCGGAACGCTGGTCGGTATCGTCGGTCCCAACGGCGCAGGCAAATCGACGCTGGCGCGCGCGATGCTGGCGCTGGTGCCATCACAGGGCCGCATCATGATCGATGGCATGACGATCGGCGCGATGCGCCGCGCTGATCTCGCCCGCCGCATTGCCTATCTGCCCCAAGGCCAGACGCTGCACTGGCCGCTGACGGTCGAGCGGCTCGTCAGCCTGGGGCGCTTGCCCCATCTTGGCCCCATGTCACGTCTGGAACCGGTTGACGCCGAGGCGATCGAGCGCGCGATGGCGCGGGCCGACGTGCACGACCTGCGGGACCGGATCGCCACGGAATTATCCGGCGGCGAGCGCGCGCGCGTACTGTTGGCGCGGGCGCTTGCAGTCGAAGCGCCCGCGCTGATCGCGGACGAACCGCTCGCCAGCCTGGACCCCGGCCACCAGATCGACGTCATGGACCTGCTGCGCGATCAGGCCCATGCCGGCGCGCTGGTCATCGCGGTGCTGCATGACCTCACCATGGCCGCGCGCTATTGCGACCGGCTGTTGCTGATCGACCATGGCCGACTGGTCGCGGACGGCGCGGCGCAGACGGTGCTGACGCCGGAAAATCTGCGCACCGTCTATGGCATCGACGCGCAGGTGCGGCTGGATGGAAGCTGGCCCACGATCACGACGCTCGGCCGCCACCGCGATAATGCGACCGCGATTCATCGCCGCGATTGACCGGTCCATCGGAATCGATGTAACGCCCGCGACGCGACAGGTTCCCCGGAGACGGGGATGAAGATGGGAACGGGTAAAACCCGGCTGCCCCTGCAACTGTATGCGGTGAGCCATCGGCCATATGCCATTGGGAAGCGATTCCCGAGAAGGCGGCCGACCGGCGCTGATCCGCAAGCCAGGAGACCTGCCTGTCGTCGTCGTCTTTCGCGCGGACAGGGTGAGCCGAGCGAACGGGGGTAAACCCGAACGACGACAGGAAGCGCCGTGCTTTGCGCGGGCTGATGTCGTGCGCCCTCGACTGGTCGCGGCATCGCCCGTGTACGCGCGGCAATGTCGAAAAAGGGTTATCATGTCCAAGTTGCTATTTCAAAATTCCCTCGCAATGGCCGCGTTGGGCCTGTCCGCGCCTGTTCTTGCCCAGGTGGAACCAGCCGACGCCGATGCCGAAAGCGGCATCGTCGTCACCGCGACCCGCACGCCCACGCCCCTGGAGGAAGTGCCCTCCTCCATCACCGTCCTCGACAAGGCGGCGATCGACCGGGCGCAGGATATAGGCGCGGCTGAATTGCTGCTGCGCACGCCGGGCATCAGCATATCGCGCAATGGCGGCTATGGCACCGCAACCTCGCTTCGCATTCGCGGGGCGGAAACGGACCAGACCGTGGTCGTGATCGACGGGGTGAAACTCAATGATCCGTCATCGACAGGCGGCGGCTATAATTTTGCGAACCTGTTGATCGGCGACGCGCAGCAGATCGAGGTTCTGCGCGGCCCGCAGTCCATCCTCTGGGGCAGCCAGGCGATCGGCGGTGTCGTGAACATCGTCACCGCTTCGCCGCAAAAGGCGATAGAGGGCAGTTTCGACATCGAGGCGGGATCGCGTGAAACGGTCAGCGCCCGCGCGGCGCTTGGCGGCGTCACCGGTCCGCTCAGTTGGCGTATCGGCGGCCAGTCCTTCACGACCGAAGGCATCTCCGCCATCGCCCCGGCCTTTGGCGGCAAGGAAGCGGACGGCTATCAGAACCGCAATGTCGCGGGCCGGGCGGAACTGGCGCTGGGCGCCAATGCCAGCATCGACCTGCGCGGCTATTACTCCTCTGGCCGAGTGGAAATCGACGGGTTCAGCGGCGATGCGGCGGACTATAGCCATAATCGCGAATTTGTCGGCTACGCCGGATTGAACTTCGCCCTGCTCGACGGACGGCTGCGCAACCGCATCGCCTACAGCTACACCGACACCGATCGCGACAGCTACGGACCGGATCGCGACCGACCGCTCAGCTTCGAAGCGGCGGGGGAAAATCGCCGCTGGGAATATCAGGGCATATTCGACCTGTCGCAGCAGATAGCTGTCAATTTCGGTGTCGAGAATGAACGGTCCGAGTTCAAGAGCCGGTCGCCATCCGCGTCCCTCGATACGCCCCTGCCCGACTTCATCACCGGCAGGGCGGAGATCAGCAGCATCTACGGGCAATTGACCGTGCGTCCGGTCGAAGGTCTGACGATCAACGGCGGGGTGCGCCATGACGACCATAATCGCTATGGCGGCCGCACCCTTTTCGCCGCCGGCGGCGTCTGGGAACTGCCGACCGGAACGACCGTGCGCGCCAGCTATGGCGAAGGGTTCAAGGCCCCGTCCCTCTATCAACTGTTCAGCGAATATGGGAATGTCACGCTCAACCCGGAACGCGCCGACGGATGGGAAGCCGGCGTCGAGCAGGCAATGTTCGGTCGCCTGTTCACCATTGGCGCGACCTATTTCCAGCGCACCACCACCAACCAGATAATCTACAATAGCTGCTCGACGGGCACCACCGATCCGCTCTGCACTGTTCCCGGCACCGACACGGAGCGCTATGGCTATTATCTCAATGTCGCGCGCGCCAAGACGCATGGCATCGAAGCGGTGGCGGCGCTGAACCTCGGCGGCTTCACGCTTGATGGCAACTATAGCTGGACCGTGGCGGAGGATCGGTCGGAAGGAACCGTCAATGAAGGCAACTGGCTGCCCCGCCGCCCCCGGCACAGCGCCAATGCGTCGCTTTCCTATGATTTCGCGTTCGGTCTGACGTTGGGATCGGCGGTGCGCTGGTCGGGCAAAAGCTATGACAATGCCAGCAACGCGACGCGGCTCGACGACTATACGCTGGTCGACCTGCGCGCCGAATATGCGATCAGCGATACGCTGCGCCTGTTCGCACGGGCGGAAAATATCTTCGACGAGCATTATATGACCGCCTATCGCTACGGCACGCTGGGTCGCAGCATCTATGCCGGCGTGCGAGGACGCTTCTGACATGTTGAGCCGGGTCGATGACGGTCCCGCCATCGTGGCGTGCAGCACGTGCCGCCGCCCCGGCGGCGACGACGGGACAGGCGTGCGCGACGGCGCCCGCCTGATCGCGGCGCTGGAACGGGTGCGCGCCAGCGACCCGGCTTATGCGGGCCTCGCTATCCAAGCGATGCCCTGCCTCTTCGCCTGTGGCGAAGCCTGCACCATTCACCTGCGCGCGCCGGACCGGATCGGCTATGTGCTGGGCCGCTTCGAACCCGACGAAGCATCGGCGCGCGCCATCCTCGATTATGCGCTTCATTATGCCGCCAGCGATGATGGCCGCGTGCCCTTTGCCTTGTGGCCACAGGGCGTAAAAGGGCATTTCATCGTCCGGACGCCTCCGCCAGGATTTATCGCTTCATGACCTGCTTCGCTTCCGCCGCCGCTTTCGAGGCCGCCCTGTCCGACCTGCGTCCGCCCGATGCCGACGCACGGGCGGACGCCGGCGCGCGTCAGGGACAATTGACCAAACCGCCCGGCTCGCTCGGCCGGCTGGAGGAGATCGCGATCTTCATGGCCGGCTGGCAGGGTCGCGCCCGGCCACGCATCGATCGGGGACAGGCGATCATTTTCGCCGGCAATCACGGCGTGACCGCGCATGGCGTCAGCGCCTTTCCCGCCAGCGTCACCGCACAGATGGTTGCCAATTTTCAGGTCGGTGGCGCTGCCATCAACGCGCTGACCGCGGCGGCCGGACTGGAACTCAAGGTCGTGGCGCTGGATCTGGAGCGGCCGACCGCCGATTTCACCACGGCGCCCGCGATGAACGCCGGGGAATGCCTCGCCGCGCTCAACGCCGGGGCGGCCAATGTCGCGGACGGACTGGACCTGCTCGTCCTGGGCGAAATGGGGATCGGTAATTCGACAGCGGCGGCAGCTTTGTGCGCGCGCAGCTTTGGCGAGGCGGCAACCGCCTGGACCGGCCCCGGCACGGGCATCGATGGCGAAGGCGTACAGCGCAAGATTGCAGTGATCGACCGCGCGCTGGCGGCGCATGGCGACGCCCCCCGGACGCCTTTCGAAACGCTGCGCCATGTCGGCGGTCGAGAGATTGCGGCGATCGCGGGGGCGATCGTGCGGGCGCGACAATTGGGCGTGCCAGTGGTGCTGGACGGCTTCATCTGCTGTTCGGCAGTCGCGCCGCTCGCCATCCAAAATCCGGCCATCACCGATCATTGTATCGCGGGTCATTGTTCGGTCGAACCGGGCCATGTCCGCCTTCTCGCGCGGCTGGGCCTCGACCCAATGCTGCACCTTGGGATGCGGCTGGGCGAAGGGAGCGGCGCGGCGGTGGCGGTCGGCGTCATCCGCGCCGCGCTGGCCGCGCATGACCAGATGGCGACCTTTGCCGAGGCGGCGGTGTCCCCGTCGCTGTGAGCAGCTTCATGCTCCATCTGCTCCGCCATGGCGCGCCGGTCGAACCCGGCCTGATGCTGGGCCGCACCGACATGGCGCCGACACCGGCGGGAATTGCGGACTGTCTTCGCCAGGCCCGGCAACTCGATGTCGCGCAACTCATCAGTTCGGACCTGCTCCGCGCGCGTGGCCCTGCACGCGCCATTGGCGAAGAGCTGGACCTTGAACCGGCCATCGATCCGCGTTGGCGGGAGCTGGATTTCGGCCAATGGGAGGGGAAGCCGGCCGCTGCGCTGGATCAGGATGCGCTGGCGCGTTTCTGGAATGATCCCGACAGCTTTCCGCCGCCCGACGGCGAGCGCTGGTCGGCGCTGGTCGCCCGCATATCGGCCGCTTTGACCGCGCTGACCCCGCAAGCGACCCTGATCGTCACCCATGGCGGGGCGATGCGCGCCGCGCTGCATCTGCTATGCGGTTTCGACCTGCCCAGGCTCTGGACGTTCGATCTGCCCTATGGCGCGCTATTGTCGCTACAGGTGTGGCCGGGAGCGGAGGCTTCAGCGCAGATCATGGAATTGCGGCGATGAAGCGACTGATCCTGGCCATCCAGTTTCTAACCCGGTTGCCGATGCCATCGGTCGCAGCCGGCGCAGATGATTTTGCGGCATCGATGCGCTGGTTTCCCGCGGTCGGCCTGATCATCGGCAGCCTCGTCGCGGCGGCAGCATGGGCTGGAGCCTTGATCGACCCCTGGATCGGCGCGCTGGCGGCGTTGGCGGCGTGGACGGGAGTGACAGGCGCGCTCCATCTCGACGGGCTGGGCGACATCGCCGATGCAAGCGGCGCGGCGCATAAGGACAAGGCGCAACTGGCCGCCGTGCTGCATGATCCGCATGTCGGCAGTTTCGGCGCGGTCGCCATCACCCTGCAACTGATCGCCAAGCTGGTCCTGCTCCATGCGCTGGTCGAATCCGATGCCTATGTTGCGCTTACCCTGATCGCCTTTGCCGCGCGCATGGGGCCGCTGGTGTGGACCGTTTGCCTGCCCAGTCTCCACGACGGTCTGGGCGCGCGTTTCCGGCAGGCTGTCCGCCCGCGCGACCTCATATTGTGGGCAGGGCTATTAGCGGCCGCCGCCTTGCTGCTGTCGCCTTCGTTGTCGGGTTCGCCGGTTATCATCTTCCTCTGGGCGCTCTGGTTGCGGCGGCGCATCGGCGGCATTTCCGGCGACGGCCATGGCGCCGGCATCGAAATCAGCGAGACCTGGCTGCTGCTGGCGGCCGTGATCTGGAGCCGGATGACATGAGCGCGGCCTGGCACTGGCATGGCGGCGCACTTGACGCGGCGAAAGCGCATTTCGGGACCGGCGGCCAGCCATGGCTTGACCTTTCGACCGGCATCAATCCCAGCCCCTGGCCTGACGCCGGTCTGATGCCCATCGATTGGCAGCGCCTGCCGGAACGTTCGGCGCTTGAGGCGCTGGAGGCGGCGGCGGCCGATTATTTCGGTCTCGCCCCACGCCATGTCTGCGCGGTGCCGGGCACGGAGATCGGGATGCGCCTGATCGGCGGAATGATCGGCGGGCCAGCCCGTCATGTCGCGCCCGGCTATCGCACCCATGGCGAAATGATCGCGGGCAGCGTGCCCGTGGGCTGGAGCGAGGCGATGGACACGAGCGGCACATTGATCCTTGCCAATCCCAATAATCCCGACGGCCGGCGAGTTCATTGCGACGATCTTGGCAAATTGCTGGCCCGCCGTGACGGGGATCGCTGGCTGCTGATGGACGAAGCCTTTGCCGACGCCGACCCGGCCGGGAGCATGGCTGATGCAGTGCGCGACGAACGGCCGCTCGTCATTTTCCGTTCCTTCGGCAAATTCTTTGGGTTGGCGGGCGTCAGGCTTGGCTTCGTCCTCGGGCCGGAGAAGCTTCTTACGTCTTTGCGGCAACTATTGGGGGCATGGCCGCTATCCGCCGCTGCCGTGGCGATCGGAACAGCCGCCTATCGCGATCGACGCTGGATCGCGGACACACGGACGCAGCTGCGCCGGTCGGCGGCAGCGCTGGACATCCTGCTGACCCGCCATGGCTATCGCCCCATGGGCGAGTGCGCCTTGTTCCGCCTGATCGAAACCCCTGATGCCGCCGCACTGTTCGAACGGCTGGCGTGTCAGGCCATATTGACCCGCCCCTTTTCCGGGCAGCCGCGCTGGTTGCGAATCGGGCTTCCACCCGATGCCGCGGCGCTCGACCGGCTGGACGCAACGCTCGGCCATGGCTGACCCGGTTGCGATCACCGCCCTGGCCATCGACGCCGCCTTGGGCTGGCCCGCCGCGCTTTATCGTCGCCTTGGTCATCCGGTGGGATTGTTCGCCCGCCTGATCGATGGCTGCGAAGCGGCATGGAACCGGCCGTCTTTCTCCTTCGCCAAGCGCCGGGCCTTGGGGTGCGCCGCCACCATCCTGCTCCTACTGATCGCGGGCGGAATTGCCGGCGCGCTGCAATGGCTCATGATGGCGTTGCTGGGCAGGAACTGCTGGATCGGGGTCGCCATTCTGGCCTGGCCCGCACTGGCGCAGCGCAGCTTGTTCGATCATGTCCGGCCGGTCGCGCGCGCGCTTGACGCGCAGAATGAACCGGCGGCCCGCCGCGC
>NZ_AYOY01000215.1 GCF_000508185.1 Sphingobium sp. C100
CCCGCCAGCGCGGCGATGGCGGCGGCGGCCGCTTCGACCTGTCGGCCGGTTTCCGTCAGCAGGCCATTATATTCGACATAGGGCCGGTCGGCGATCCGTTCACCCGACTGGTTGAGGCTGAGCGTGGCGACCGGGCCGAGCAGGCGCGGCTGCATGGCATGGCCGACCAGCGCCAGCGCGACATCGGCGCCTTCGCCATCGGTGACGGCGAGCAGGTCGGGCGCGACCGCATAGCTGTCGAGCCACGCGCCCACCCAGGTCCACCCCAGGAAGAAGGACGCGTCGGAACGCGCTTCAAGCGCCTGCCAGCGCCGGGCCAGGTCCGCCCGGTCGGGGCGGGAGAAGGTCGCGGTGAGATGCATGGCGATCCTTGTGGCAGAGCGCCGGGCGCGGTCAAGCGGTCGGGTACAGGGCGATCCGCTGGGCGGGATCGACGGTGCCGTCCGGGCGCACCCCGGCCCGCGCCAGATCCCGGCGCATATGGCCGGTGAGGAAGCGGAGCCACATCAGGAAATCGGCGCGCAGCGACCAGAGCGGATAGCGGAAGGTCGCCGGCCGGTTGCGCTCGATCAGCCCATGGGCTGCCCAGGCGAAGCCATAGCCCGCGACCGGCAAAGCCGCCGCCATCCACCAATGCCCCGTCAACGGCACCGCCACCACCAGCGCGATGGCCAGGCTGGTCCCGGCATAATGCAGCGCGCGCGTGCCGGGCCGTGCATGTTCCTGCAAATAATAGGGCCAGAAATCCCGAAACCGCTTCATGCCGATCCCCATCATCCTCTCTGGCCTCCAGATTAGCAAATTCCCTGATCCACGTTAAGCCTTGTGCGCCAGGCCGTGCGCTCTTTCAGGAGCGTAGAGGAAATAATCATAGGCGGCGCGGGCGGCTTCGGCGATGATCCGGTCGCGCGCCTTATGCCCCTTGCTATCCTTCATGACGAAGGCGACCACCGCGAAGCGGCGGCCGTCGGGCAGGCGCACGACGCCGACATCATTGCCGGTGCCGTTGAGCGATCCGGTCTTGTGCGCGACCGCCGTGCCGGGCGGCAGCATCCCCACGATCCGGCCCTTGCCGGTTTCGCAATGGGCCATGATGGTGAACAGGCGCTGCGTGCTGTCGGCGGACAGGGCGCGACCCGATTCATAGGCGCTGATGAGGTCGAGCATCGCCTTGGGCGTCGATGTATCCTCCGGCTCCGTCGCGAAGCTGAGGTTAGGCAGGTCGCGCATGTCCCGCACCGCGATCTGCGGATCGACGCGGCGGGCGGCGTCGGCATTCTGACGGAAGCTGCCGGAGAGCGGATGAATGCCCATCGCCCGGTAGAGAAGATGCGCGGTGTCGCTGTCCACACGCAGCCCGGCGACGCCGAGGCCGGTCACGAAGTGGGTGATCGCCTGAGGCCCGCCCGCGCGCGCGACCAGCACGTCGGTCGCATTATTGTCGCTTTTTTGCAGCATGAGTTCGAGCAGGCGCTGCACCGACAGCGATGCGCCGGGCCGGTTGAACATCCAGGCGATGCCGCCCTCGCTCGCCAGCGCCGGGTCCAGCGCCAGTTGATCGTCCAGCCGCACATCGCCGGCATCGATCAGCGCGAAGATGCGGCCGGCCACCGCGACCTTGTAGGCGCTGGCCATGGGGAACAGCGTGTCGCCGTTGATCGCCTGCGTCTCGCCGGTCTGGAGATCCCGCACCGCGATGCCGACGGTACCATCGGAGAGCGCGGCGAACCGCCCGAATTCCGCCAGCAGCTTCGCCTCGGCGGTCTGTTGCACCAGCGGGCGGGGCGGCGGGCCGAAAGCGTCGGCGTGCGGCAGCGGCGCGAAGAACAGGCCAAGGGCGGTGAGCGAAGCGCAGAAACGGGTCAGGAGCAGCATGGTCGCTTCCTCGCGCAATGGCGCGCCGATGGCAAGCCTTGGCGCGCGCGGCCATGGTTGACGCGCGCCACGCGGCCGATCATCACCATGGGCCATGAGCGACACCATCAGATTGCACGAAAGCTGGCGCACGCCGTTGGCCGACCAGTTCGCCGCCCCGCCGATGCAGGCGCTCAAGGGCTTTCTTGAGGCCGAAAAGGCCGCGGGCAAGCGCATCTTTCCCAAGGGCGCCGAATATTTCCGCGCGCTCGACCTGACGCCGCTGGACCAGGTGAAGGCGGTTATCCTGGGCCAGGACCCCTATCATGGCGAAGGCCAGGCCCATGGCCTGTGCTTTTCGGTGCGGCCGGGCGTGCGCACGCCGCCCTCGCTCAGGAACATCTACAAGGAGATGCAGGCCGACCTTGGCATCGCGCCGGCGGGCCACGGCTTTCTGGAACATTGGGCGCGGCAGGGCGTGTTGTTGCTCAACAGCGTGCTGACGGTGGAAATGGGCCGCGCGGCGTCGCATCAGGGCAAGGGTTGGGAAGGCTTTACCGACGCGATCGTGCGTCTGGTCGCGCAGCAGCGCGAGCCGGTCGTCTTTCTGCTGTGGGGCGCCTATGCCCAGCGCAAGGCGGGCTTTGTCGATCAGGACCGGCATCTGGTCATCAAGTCGGCCCACCCTTCCCCGCTGTCGGCGCATAACGGCTTTCTGGGATCGCGCCCCTTTTCCAGGGCGAATGCCTTTCTGGAGGCCAAGGGGCGCGGCGCCATCGACTGGGCGTTGCCGCCGGTGGACCCCCTTTCCCGCTGAACAGCGGGGCGTCGTCGCGCCGGACGCGCCAATGACGCGCCACCGGCAAAGTTCACACCGTTGTCGGGGTCGCAGCGAGCAAAAGGGGCCAATTGCACCGGTAAAGTCCCTGCGACGCGTCACCGACGCGCCATCCAGGTCATCGCGACGCGCCAGCAACGCGCCAGTGAAGCGCCGGTGACGCATCAGCGACGCGCCACCCTGGCGGGTGCGGGACGGGCGGGATCGGGTGCGAAGGGATCGGCCAGCGTCCGGGCATGAAGCGCCAGCGCCCGGTCCCAGTTCCGATCGAATGGCGTGCCGGCCAGGCGGCGGCGCAGGCGATTCGCGCTGGAGCGCGACATGCCGGCCGCGCGCGCGGCCTGCGTGACGCAGCCCGTCGAGAGCAGGGCGGCGAGAAAAAGCCGCTGCCGGTCGGGCGTCCAACGGGCGCGAGGGGCCGGGGAAAGCGGCGGCGGAGAAGGGGGCTGCGGGTCCATCCGACAGGATAGACCAGAAGAAATCCTACATTGGAAGAGGCGTGGCGGCGTCGCGCGCATTCTCAATAGAGTGCCAACAGGACGAACCATAAACCGCTATGTCAGGATGCCGGGACATATTCCTGCGCCGAGATTGGTGGAGAGCGGAAGGGCTGTTTTTGGGTGTGAACCTCTTACCCCCACCGTCATGCCGGCGAAGGCTGGCATCTCAGGCGAAGGCACGCAAAAATGGAGCATGGCGCGAGGCGGCTACACCTACATCATGCCCAACAAGGCGAGAGGCGTCCTGTATATCGGCGTCGCTGCCGATCTTGCACGCATCGAACAACATCGGAACGGTTCAGGTTCGGCCTTTTGCAGAAGATATGGCCTGATGCGCCTCGTTCTCGTCGAAGCCCATGATGATATCCTGTTGGCCATAGCGCGCGAAAAGGCGCTCAAGGCATGGAAGCGCGAATGGAAGATCAGGCTCATCGAGGAGAGCAACCCGGATCGGCATGATATTGCGGACCTCATCTTTTGACCGCCTGAGACCCCAGCCTGCGCTGGGGTGACGATAACCCTTTTCCACCATCCGGCGCGAAAAAGGGCGGCCCGCCGATGCGGACCGCCCTTTGCTGTGCCTGAAGTCTGCGTTCAGTTGGCGGGGGCGACGCCCTGGTCGGTCATCACCTGGCGCAACTCGCCAGCTTCGTACATTTCCATCATGATGTCGCTGCCGCCCAGAAATTCGCCCTTCACATAAAGCTGGGGAATGGTCGGCCAGTCGGAAAAGGCCTTGATGCCCTGACGGATCGCCTGGTCCTGAAGCACGTCGACCGTTTCATAAGCGACGCCCAGATGTTCGAGAATCGCGATGGCGCGGCTGGAAAAGCCGCATTGCGGGAAAAGCGGGGTGCCCTTCATGAAGAGCACCACGTCATGGCCGCTCACGATGTCGGCGATCCGCTGCTGCACGGCGTCGGTCATTCCAATATTCCAGTCCTGTCTGGCGCCCCGATGGGATGGGCGCGAAAATCCGTCTGTTCGTTAGTTGGGAATGGCCGTGGTCAGTTGCAAGGCGTGAAGCACGCCCCCCATGCGGCCGCCCAGCGCCGCATAGACGGCGCGCTGTTGCGCGACGCGGCTCATGCCCCGGAAGCTTTCCGACACGACGCGCGCGGCATAATGATCGCCGTCGCCGGCAAGGTCGGTCATTTCGACCTGCGCATCGGGGATCGCGGCGCGGATCATGTCGGCGATTTCGTCGGCGGCCATCGGCATCGGTGGCGCGCCCTTATTTCGCTTCGAGGAACATGCGGCGGGCGATCACCGCCTGTTCGTCGAGCGCCGTGCGCACGCCGGCTTCATCAATGTCGATCCCGGCCGAGGTCATGTCGCCCACCAGCTTGCGGATGACATCCTCATCGCCCGCTTCCTCGAAATCGGCCTGGACCACCGCCTTGGCATAGGCGTCGGTTTCCTCTGGCGTCAGACCCATCTTCGCCGCGGCCCATTCGCCCAGCAGCCGGTTGCGCCGCGCCTGGATGCGGAACTGCATTTCCTGGTCATGGGCGTACATATTTTCGAACGCTTTTTCGCGATCGTCGAAGGTGGTCATGCGTTTATGTCCCGTCGGATACGATGTTTCCAACCTGTGATAGGAAGAAGCGGGCGGTTACGCAACGGCCGGGACGACCCAGGGCCGTTCCTGCGCCACTTTCGCTTCATAGCCGTCGATCGCATCCCCCTGCCCCAGGGTCAGGCCGATCTCGTCCAGACCACCCAACAGGCAATGTTTGCGGAAAGCGTCGATCTCGAACGCGAATCGATCCTGGAAGCGGGTGGTGACGCTCTGCTGTTCCAGGTCGATATGGATCGGGTCGGTCCGGGCGACCTCCAGCAGCCGGTCGATCGCCGCCTGCGGCAGGGCGACGGTCAATATGCCGTTCTTGAACGCATTGCCGGAGAAAATGTCCGAGAAGCTGGGCGCGATCACCACCTTGATGCCAAGGTCGGCAAGCGCCCAGGCGGCATGTTCGCGGCTGGAACCGCAACCGAAATTATCGCCCGCGATCAGGATCGGGCTGCCGGCATATTCGGGATCGTCAAAGACGTTGCCCGGTTCCTTGCGCAGCACTTCGAACGCGCCCTGGCCAAGGCCGGTGCGCGAAATCGTCTTGAGCCAATGGGCCGGGATGACGATGTCGGTGTCGACATTCTTCATCCCGAACGGATAGGCCCGGCCTTCGACCGTCGTCAGCTTGTCCATCAACGCACCTGCTTCACCTCGGCCGCCGGCGTATCTTCGGCGCGGCCCAGGCTCGCCGCCATCGCCGCGCTGGCCAGCGCACCCAGGGTCAAAATCCAGAAAATCTTCTTCACAGCGCCCGTCCCCTTTTCTTATTCAACATTCAACAGTTCGCGCACGTCGGTAAGACGCCCGGTGATGGCCGCCGCCGCCGCCATGGCGGGCGACACCAGATGGGTGCGCGATCCAGGCCCCTGACGGCCCATGAAATTGCGGTTGCTGGTCGATGCGCAGCGCTCGCCGGCCGGCACCTTGTCCGGGTTCATGCCGAGGCAGGCCGAACAGCCCGGCTCGCGCCATTCGAACCCGGCGTCGAGGAAGATGCGGTCCAGCCCCTCCGCCTCCGCCTGCCGCTTCACCAGGCCGGAACCGGGGACGACCATCGCATGTTTGATGCCCGGCGCGAGATGGCGCCCCTTGAGCAAGGCTGCGGCGGCGCGCAGATCCTCGATCCGGCTGTTGGTGCAACTGCCGATGAAGATATGTTCGATGGCGACGTCGGCCATCCGCTGGCCGGCGGCAAGGCCCATATAATCGAGCGACTTTTGCGCGGCGGCCTGCTTGGACGGGTCGGCGAAGCTCATGGGATCGGGCACCACGCCGGTCACGGCAACGACGTCTTCGGGGCTGGTGCCCCAGGTGACGGTGGGCACGATGTCGGCGGCGTCGATCACCACGGTCCGGTCGAAAACCGCGCCTTCGTCGGTGGCGAGCGTTTTCCAATAAGCGACGGCCGCGTCGAAATCGGCGCCCTGGGGCGCCATCGGGCGGCCGCGCAGATAGGCGAAGGTTTTTTCGTCGGGCGCGAACAGGCCCGATCGCGCGCCCGCCTCGATCGACATATTGGCGACGGTCAGCCGCCCCTCGATCGACATGTCGCGAAAGACGGAGCCGCGATATTCCATGACATAGCCGGTGCCGCCCGCCGTGCCGATCGTGCCGCAAATGGCGAGCGCGACATCCTTGGCCGTGACGCCGGGAGCGAGTTCGCCATCGACGACGACGGCCATGGTCTTCGACTGCTTGAGCAGCAAGGTCTGGGTCGCGAGCACATGTTCGACCTCCGACGTGCCGATGCCGAAGGCCAGCGCGCCCAGCGCGCCATGCGAACTGGTGTGACTGTCGCCGCACACCAGGGTGGTGCCGGGCAGCGTGAAGCCCTGTTCGGGGCCGACGACATGGACGATGCCCTGTTCCACATCGGCGTCACCGATCAGCCGCACGCCGAATTCGGGCGCGTTGCGTTCCAGCGCCGCAAGCTGTTGCGCGCTTTGCGGGTCGGCGATCGGGATACGGTTGCCGTTCGCGTCGCGGCGGGGCGTGGTGGGCAGGTTATGATCGGGCACCGCAAGGGTGAGGTCGGGGCGGCGCACCTTGCGCCCCGCGAGGCGAAGCCCCTCGAACGCCTGCGGGCTCGTCACCTCATGAACGAGGTGGCGGTCGATATAGATGAGGCAGGTGCCGTCCGGGCGGCGCTCGACGACGTGCGCGTCCCAGATTTTTTCGTAAAGGGTGCGTGGGTTGACCATAGTCCCCACCCCCTAGACCCGCGCAGCGAATCGGGAAAGGGGTGTGCGACCGAAATTGATGGTTTTTACCGCCAGGCTGGCAAGAAAGTTACGCTGCGGTCAGGCCGCGCGATAATCAGCGATGATCTTTCCGGCCGCGCCGATCTCCGCTTCATGGCTGTCCTCGCGCCAGGTTTCGGCCAGCGCTTCCGCTTCCCATTGCACCATGGCGGGATGCGCCAGCATATGATCGACCCAGGCCTGCCCGACCGGGCCGACGTCAAGGCCATAGGTGCGGACGCGGAAGGCGACGGGCGCGTAAAAGGCGTCGATGGCGCTCGGAACCTTGCCCGCGAGGAAGGGGCCGCCGAACCGGTCCAGCCCATATTCCCACATTTCGCGCAGGCGCGCGATGTCGCGGCCGAGCGCGGGCGAATTGAGATGCGGTTCCACCCGTACGCCGACATTCATGGTGCAATCATTGCGCAAATGGGCAAAGCCGCTGTGCATTTCGGCCACGGCGCATTGGGCAAAGGTCCGCGCGGCTTCGTCGGCGGGCCAGACCCCGGCATGACGGTCGGCGAGATAGAGGATGATGCCGAGCGAATCCCAGACGGTGCGGTCGCCGTCCAGCAGCGCGGGCACCTGGCCCGTGGGCGAGAAACTGCGGAAGGCGGCATAGTTGGTGGCGGCGGCGAAAGGCTCGATCCGGTCCTCGAACGGCAGGTTCAGCGCCTTCATCAGCATCCAGGGGCGCAGCGACCAACTGCTGTAATTGCGGTTGGCGGTGATGAGGGTGTAGGTCATGCGCTTATGCTCCCTTGGGCCTGTCAGCGCGCCATAGCGGATCGGCAAGGGGTGAAACAGCCGCAACGATCCGGGCGATTGAGAAGCTGGCCTTATGAAGCTGCGTCCCTCGCCCGCATCGAACGAGGGACATAGACCCTAGCCAAGTGATTGAGCAGACGGCACAAGGTTCCCATTGCGGGCAGCGCCCCCGGCGCCACCCTTTCCCCAACCAAGGAGTTCCCTGTCGTGAACCGACGCCAATTCCTCGCCACCAGCGGCGCGACCGCGATCGCCGCCGCCTCCCCCCGCGCCTTCGCCCAGGCAAGCGCGCCCGACGCGCGGTTGCGCGCGATGCTGGATGAATTTTTCTACGAACGGCTGGAATCCTCGCCGGAGAGCGCGACGCGCCTTGGCCTCGACACCGGCGCGCGGGCAGCGCTGCGCGGCCAGTTGTCCGACACCAGCGCCACGGGGGTCGCCAACGACATCGCCCGCGTGAAGGCGCAGGCCAAGCGCCTCGCCAGCGTCGATCGCGACAGCCTCAGCCCGGCGAGCCAGCTCGACTATGACGTCCTGTCCTACCAGTTCGACCGGTCGCTGGGCGGCGAGCAATTCGGCTATGGCGAGACGATGGGCCGCTATGCGCCCTATATCCTCAGCCAGCTGACCGGCAGCTATCGCGAGATTCCCGACTTCCTCGATTCGCAGCATCGGGTGAAGGACGCAGCCGATGCCGACGCCTATCTGTCGCGGCTGGAAGCCTTCCCCGCCGCCATGGACGGCGAACTGGAACGGCAGAAGGCGGACGCGGCCAGGGGCGTGTTCGCGCCCGACTATATCCTCGACACCACCATGAAGATGCAGGCGGCGCTGCGCGACCAGCCCGCCGCGCAGACGGTGCTCGTCACCTCCTTCGTCAAGAAGCTGAAGGATGCCGGCCTGCCGCCCGAGCGCGCCGCCCAAGCCGAGAAGATCGTCGCGGAGCAGGTCTTTCCCGCCGTCGATCGCCAGCGCGCGCTGGTGCAGGCGTTGCGCGCCAAGGCGGTGCATCACGCGGGTTGCTGGCGCCTGCCCGATGGCGAGGCCTTTTACGCCAATGCGGCGGAGGCGGCGACCACGACCAAGCTGAGCGGCGAGGAAATCCACCGGATCGGCCTGGACCAGGTGGCGCAGATCAGCGCCCGGATCGATACCATCCTGAAGGGCGAAGGGATGAGCCAGGGCACGGTCGGCGAACGGCTGGTGGCGCTCAACAAGCGGCCTGACCAGCTTTATGCCAACACCGACGAGGGGCGCGAGGCGCTGCTGGCGCAGCTCAACCGCCAGATCATCGCGATGAGCAAGCGGCTGCCCGAAGCCTTTTCACCCATCACCCTGCCCAAGGCGCCGGTCGAGGTGCGGCGCGTGCCGGTGACGATCCAGGCGGGGGCGCCGGGCGGCTATTATCAGAACGCCTCGCTCGACGGGTCGCGGCCGGCCATCTATTATATCAACCTGCGCGACACGTTCGACCGGCCGAAATTCGGGCTGGCGACGCTGACCCATCATGAAGCGGTGCCGGGCCATCATCTGCAAGTGTCGGTGGCGCTGGAATCCGACGCGATCCCGCTGATCCGGCGGCGCGGCGGCTATAGCGGCTATTCGGAAGGCTGGGCGCTCTATTCCGAGCAGCTGGCGGACGAGATGGGGATGTATGAGGGCGATCCGCTGGGACAGGTCGGCTATCTGCAATCGTTGCTGTTCCGCGCGACGCGGCTGGTGGTCGACAGCGGGATGCACGCCAAGCGCTGGAGCCGGGAAAAGGCGACCGACTTCCTGATCGCGACGACCGGCATCGCGCGCGGCCGCAGCCAGGGTGAGATCGACCGCTACACCGTGTGGCCGGGCCAGGCGTGCAGCTACAAGATCGGCCACACCGTCTGGAACGAACTGCGCGAGGACGTGAAGAAGCGGCAGGGCGCGGCGTTCGACATCAAGCAGTTCCACGAAGTGCTGACGCTGGGCGCGATGCCGCTCGACATATTGAAGCAGACCGTGCGGCGGCGGGCGGGGATCGCCTAGGGGCGGCTCGCGCGGGGGAAGCGGCGGCCAGCGAGCGGTTGCGGCATTGCGTCTCTCCTCGGTGGAAGGGAGGGGAACGGCACGCTCCAGCGCCGCCGCCTTCGCAATTTGCCTGTTTCAGGCACAAAAAGACGGCCCGGCGTGCGCGGCCGGGCCGTTCAGTTTCCTTCCACCCAAACCCGCGAAGGGAGTGTCGATGTCCCCGCGGGCTGGCTGTCTTCACGGCCCCAAGCCGCGAATTCCTCTTGTCCCATCATGGCGATGGAAACGGAACCCACCTCCCCCGCGATCATCGGGATATCACGGGGGAGATGGATCGATCGCGGCCTTCAGGCCGCAAATTGATTCATGGTGTTGTGCGCGCCGCCGGCCTTGAGCGCGGCTTCGCCGGCGAAATATTCCTTATGGTCGTCGCCCATGTCGGAACCGGCCATATTCTGGTGCTTGACGCAGGCGATGCCCTGGCGGATTTCCTGCCGCTGCACCCCTTTGACATAGCCCAGCATCCCGGCATCACCGAAATATTCGCGCGCCAGATTGTCGGTGCTGAGCGCGGCGGTGTGATAGGTCGGCAGGGTGATGAGGTGGTGGAAGATGCCCGCTTCGCGCGCCGCGTCCCTCTGAAAGGTGCGGATGCGCTCGTCGGCTTCCTGCCCCAATTCGGTGCCGTCATAATCGACGCTCATCAGCCGCGCGCGGTCATAGGCCGACAGGTCGCGCCCTTCGGCTTCCCAGGCGTCGAACACCTGCTGGCGGAAGTTCAGCGTCCAGTTGAAGCTGGGCGAGTTGTTATAGACCAGCTTGGCATTGGGGATGACTTCGCGGATGCGGCTGACCATGCCGCCGATCTGGCCGATATGGGGCTTTTCCGTTTCGATCCAGAGCAGATCCGCGCCATTTTGCAGCGCGGTGATGCAATCGAGGACGCAGCGATCCTCGCCGGTGCCGGCGCGGAACTGGTAGAGGTTCGACGGCAGGCGCCTGGGGCGCATCAATTTGCCGTCACGGCTGATGAGGACGTCGCCATGACCAAGGGTGGCCGGGTCGACCGCCTCGCAATCGAGGAAGCTGTTATACTGGTCGGCGATGTCGCCCGGTTCGCGGACATAGGCGATCTGCTTGGTGAGACCGGCGCCCAGCGAGTCGGTGCGCGCAACGATCACGCCGTCATCGACGCCCAGTTCCAGGAAGGCGTAGCGGATCGCGCGGATCTTCGCGAGGAAGTCCTCATGCGGGACCGTGACCTTGCCGTCCTGATGGCCGCATTGCTTTTCGTCCGAGACCTGGTTTTCGATCTGGATGCAGCAGGCCCCCGCCTCGATGAACTTGCGGGCGAGCAGATAGGTGGCTTCCGCATTGCCGAAGCCCGCGTCGATGTCCGCGACGATGGGGACGATGTGGGTTTCGTACTGGTCGATGTCGTGGCCGATCTTCTGCGCCTTGACTTCGTCGCCCGCGTCGCGGGCGGCATCGAGATCGCGGAACATCATGCCCAGTTCGCGGGCGTCCGCCTGACGCAGGAAGGTGTAGAGTTCCTCGACCAGCGCCGGGACGCTGGTCTTTTCATGCATCGACTGGTCGGGCAGCGGGCCGAATTCGGAGCGCAGCGCGGCGACCATCCAGCCCGACAGGTAGAGATAGCGGCCCTTGGTGGTGCCGAAATGCTTTTTGATGGAGATCATCTTCTGCTGGCCGATGAAACCGTGCCAGCAGCCCAGCGACTGGGTGTAGTTGGCCGGGTCGGCGTCATAGGCGGCCATGTCCTGCCGCATGATCTTCGCGGTGTAGCGGGCGATGTCGAGGCCGGTGTTGAACCGGTTCTGAAGACGCATACGCGCAACCGATTCGGGGGCGATGCCGTCCCAGTTCCCCTGGCCGCCGATCAGCGTGCCGGCCTTCGCGATTTCGCTTTGATAGGTCATGTCCATATCCTTCGGGTGAGCGGTATGGACAGCGAGATAGACAGCCGGAACGCGCCTGCGCACCCCTGCCAAGGTCCAGTTGTCGATCTTTACAAAAATCTGCTGTAAAGTTGTAAGGACCATACAGGAGACTCGCGGACATGGCCAAGGATCGCCCGGTATATATGGGGCCGCGGCTGCGCCGGTTGCGGCGCGAGCTGGGACTGACGCAGGCGGACATGGCGGCCGACCTGGAGATCAGCGCCTCCTATGTCGCGCTGCTGGAGCGCAACCAGCGGCCGCTGACCGCCGACATGCTGTTGCGGCTGGCGCGCACCTACAAGCTGGACATGGCGGAAGTGGCGGGCGACGGCGGGGCGGAGCAGACCGCGCGGCTGACCGCGGTGCTGAAAGACCCGATGTTCGCCGATATCGACCTGCCGCCGCTCTCCAGCGAGGATGTGGCGGTCAATTATCCGGGCGTGACCGAAGCGCTGCTGCGGCTTCACACCGCCTATCGCGAGGAGCATCTGGCGCTGGCCGATCGCAGCGTGGGTCGCGAGGATGCGCCCGATGCGCCCGACCCGGTGGCGGAATCGCGCCGATTCCTGGCCGCGCGGCGCAACAGTTTCCCGTTGCTGGACGATGCGGCGGAAAAGCTGGCGGCCGACGCGGAGGCCGAGGGCGGCCTGGCCGGCTGGCTGAAGGCGCGGCACAATCTGCGGGTGCGGCGGCTACCGTCCGACGTGATGGCGGGGTCGATGCGGCGGCTGGACCGGCATCGCGACGCGGTGCTGCTGGACGATGCGCTGGACGGGGCGAGCGCGCAATTCCAGCTGGCGCTTCAGATCGCCTATCTGGAAATGCGCAAGAGTTTCGACGCGCTGCTGAAGGACGGGCAGTTCAGCGGGACGAGCGGCCAGCGGCTCGCCCGGCGGGCACTGGCAAGCTATGGCGCGGCGGCGATCTTGATGCCCTATACCGCCTTTGCCAAGGCGGTGGAGGCGCGGCGTTATGATGTCGAAGCGCTGGCGCGGCAATTCGGCACCAGTTTCGAACAGACCGCGCATCGGCTGACCACGCTACAGAAACCGGGGCAGGAGCGTGTCCCCTTCTTCTTCCTGCGGGTCGATCCGGCGGGCAATGTGTCCAAGCGGCTGGACGGGGCGGGCTTTCCCTTTGCGCGGCATGGCGGTTCCTGTCCGCTCTGGTCGGTTCATCGCGCCTTCGAACGGCCGCGCGAGGTCATCACCCAATGGCTGGAACTGCCCGATGGCCAGCGTTTCTTTTCGATCGCGCGGACGGTGACGGCGGGCGGCGGCGGATGGGGCGCGCCCAAGGTGGAGCGCGCGATCGCGCTCGCCTGCGCGGCGGACCATGCGCATCGGCTGATCTACACGCATGATATGGGCGCATCCGAGCCGACGCCGATCGGCGTCACCTGTCGCCTGTGTCACCGCACCGCCTGCATGGCCCGGTCCGCTCCGCCGATCGGGCGCGAGATGCTGCCCGACGATTATCGGCGCACGCGCGCGCCGTTCGGCTTTGCCGATGGATGAAGGCGCGCCCTAGCCGTCGGCATCGCGATAGACGGGGAGGCCAAGGCCCCGCGCGATCGCCACGGCCCGCAGCGCGAAGCCCAGCAGCGCGGCGATGAGGCCGGCGACCGGCACGTCCAGCCCGATCCAGCGCAACGCCACGAACAGGCCGGCGGCGAAGGCGGCGGCGGTGACATAAAGTTCGGGGCGCAGCAGGATGGAGGGTTCACCGGCCAGCAGGTCGCGCATGATGCCGCCGACGCAGCCTGTGACGACGCCCATCATGCCTGCGACGAAGGGCGGCACGCCGAAGCTCATCGCCTTGGCCGCGCCGAACACGGCGAAGGCGGCGAGGCCGATCGCGTCGAGCCAGTCCAGGGCGCGCGCGCTCCACCAGCGGCGCGGGGTGAACCAGACGATGAGGGCGGCGCTCATGCAGGTCATGGCGGGGGCCGCGTTCACCACCCAGAAGACCGGCGCGCCGATCAGCAGGTCGCGCACCGTGCCGCCGCCCACCCCCGTCACCAGCGCGAAGAAAGCGAAGGTGACGAGCGTCTGGCGCAGCCGCGCCGCCGCCAGCGCGCCGGACGCGGCGAAGACGAAGGTGCCGACGATGCTCAGGGTTTCAAGCACCGGGCCGATCGAGGTGGCGAGCGAGGGGGTGGGTGGAAGCATGGCGCGATATGAAGTCCGGGGAAGCTGGGGTTGATCGCTCCGTCAATGCGAGCGGCTTTATTTTCGCCCCTTTTCGCGCGCGAGGCGGCTCATCAGGATGGCAGCGCGCTTGGCCTGCCGCTTCATGCTGGCGAGATCGACCTTTTCCGCCGGGCTGTGATCGCCGGTGGAGGCCGGACCCAGGCCGACAAGCCCGTCCACATCGCGCGCGACGAAGGCGATGTCCCCTGCCCCGCGCTTGAGCGGATCGAGCGCGGGCATGGCCGCCAGACCAAGATCCGCGTTGATGACGTTGAGCTTCGCCAGCAGCGCGCGGTTGCCCTCTGTCGGGGCCATGGACGGATAGCCGATGTCGAAGGCGATGGTCGCCGACGTGCCGGGCAGATGGCCCTGATCGACGATCGCCTGCATTTTGGCCTGCACCCGCTGGGTCTGCTCCTCGCTCAGGGTGCGGAAATCGCCTTTCGCGACGGCGATGGGCGGGATGATGTTGGTCTTGCCGGTGACGGCGATGCGCACCCCGTCCTTGTCGACATCCGCGCTTTGGCCGCCGCCGATCAGGCCGACATTGAAGGTCAGATTGGGTTCGGGCAGATCCTTGCGAAAGGCGGTTATGATCCGCGCCATTTCATAGACGGCCCCGTCACCCGCCTTCTCGGAAAAAATGCCCGAACTATGGCCCGACTTGCCGGTTGTGGTCAGCGTCCAGCTGTTGGAGGAACGGCGGGCGATGGACCCCATATCCTTGCCGTCTTCGCGCGCCAGCCCTTCGAAATCCAGCGCGACATCGGCCCGCTTGCCCGCCGCGACCAGATCGGCCCGCGCGATGGCGACGGGATCGCCCGAATCCTCCTCGTCGCCGGTCAGCACCACTTCGATATTGGCGTTTTTCAAGGCGCCGGCCGCCTGCATCGCCTGCAAGGCCAGCAACATGGTCACGACCCCGCCCTTGTCATCGCCAGCGCCCGGCCCCGCCGCCATGTCGCCGTCCCGCTCGAAGCGCTGAAAGGGGGAATCGGGTTCGAACACGGTGTCGAGATGGCCGATCAGCAGCATCTTCGTGGTGCCAGCCCGCCCCTTATGCACCGCGATCAGATGGCCGGCGCGCCTGGCGGCGTCCATCGGCTTCCAGGTCACGGTGAAGCCCAGCGCCTCGAACTGCGGGCGCAGCATGTCGGCAACCGCCTTCACGCCGGCGAAGTTCATCGAGCCGCTATTCTGGTTCACCAATGTCTCAAGCAGCGCGACGGACGGTTCATAGCCCGCCTCCACCGTAGCGCCGATCTTCTGTTCGGCGGGGCTGAGCGCGGCGTGGGCGACGGGCGCGCCGCCCAGCAGCAGCGCGACCGCCAGCACGGCGCGCATCACTTGGCCAGTTCCGCCTCGATCGCGCTCACCAGCGCCGGATCGTCGGGCGTGATGGTCGGCGCGAAACGGGCCGCGACGGCGCCATCCTTCGCGATCAGGAATTTTTCGAAATTCCAGAGCACTTCGGGTTCGGGGTTGGGCGTGATGCCATAGCCGATCAGATTTTCGCGGAAGGCCGCGCCGTCGCCATGTGCGTCCGGCTGCGCGCTGGTGAGCGCGGCATAGAGCGGATGCTTGTCGGGGCCGGAGACGACGATCTTTTCAAACATCGGGAAATCGACGCCGAAATTGGTGGTGCAGAAGGTGACGATCTCGTCATTCGTGCCCGGTTCCTGCGCGCCGAAATCATTGGCGGGAAAGCCGGTCACGACCAGCCCCTTGTCCTTATAGTCGCGATAAAGCTGTTCCAGCCCCTCATATTGCGGGGTCAGTCCGCATTTGGAGGCGACGTTGACGACCAGCACCACCTGGCCCGCATAGTCGGCGAGGCTGGCGTCGGCGCCCTTGATCGTCTTGAGCGGGATCTGCTGAATGTCGGTCATGGCTGTCTCTCCTGAAATGGGCCGGGGCTTGATGGGGTCGGGCCTTGATGAGGTCGGGCGGACCTTGCCATCATATCGCCGCGCCGAAAAGATGCCCCGCGCCCGCCGTCACCGCCATCGCCAGCGCACCCCAGAATAGCGTGCGGACGATGGATCGCCATGACGGCGCGCCGCCCAGCCGCGCGCCCGCCCCGCCCAGCAGGGCAAGGCACAGCAGGCAGGCGCCGACGATCGCGGGAATGGCATAGGCGGGCGGCGCAACCGCGGCGGCCAGCACGGGCGGCGCCGCGCCCACGGCGAAACTGGCGGCGGACGCCAGCGCGGCCTGCACCG
>NZ_AYOY01000216.1 GCF_000508185.1 Sphingobium sp. C100
CCGCCATGGGCTGGCGATTGCCGCCGGGGCGGCGTTCGCCACCATGTTCGGCGCGTCGATCTGGATCAGCGTGACGATCGCGCCCTTGCTCGCAATCTGGGGCCTGATCACGCTTATGCGGCGCGATCCGGGCCTGCTGGTCGCGGGCGCCCTCGCACTGATCCTGTCCCTGCCCCAGTTTCATGACCTGCTCCATGGCCGGGAGCCGGATATTTTCCCGATCGGCTTTCATATCCGGCCGTTCACCATCCTGTTCGCGGGCGACGGCTTGTCAGCCCAGATGCTGAGCCTGGTCCTGCTGCCGCTCAATTATGCGCTCGAATTCGGCATCTTCATGCTGGGAACCAGCCTCTATTTTCGACGCCGTCACCAATGGGGGGCGGAAGGCCGCCTCGTGCGCAACCTCCTGCTCTGGAGCGCGCTGCTGGCGCTGCTGGTGGCCAGCTTCGTGCAGTCGGTCATCATCAACAATGATCTGGGTTGGCGCGCCACCCTGTTCATGCTGGTCCCGATGATGGTCTGGACGATGAGCGTCGGGCAGGAACCCGGCTCGGCCCGCCGCTTCGGCATATTGGGCGCGGCGTCGCTGCTGCTCGGTCTGGCGGGCACGGCCTGGGACATAGTCGGGTTGCGGGCCATTCGCGCGCCGCTTTTCCCGGTCCGGCCGATCGAGATCAATGACGATCCGGCCATGTCCCGCGCTTTGCGCGCGGCCTATGGCTGGGCCGACCACGCCCTGCCCGAAGGCGCGACGCTCCAGCATAATCCGGGGCTGAAGGGCCGTGCGCTCGATTTCGGCATGTATGGCCGACACTGGCCCGCGGTGGCGGACAGGGACGCATTCCTGTTCGGCGCTAACCGAGAGGCGGTTGCCCAAAGGATGCGCGTCCTCATGCCCATATTCGATCGTCCACTTCCGAAACGGGAACTCGTCCGCCGCGCGCATCAGGCGCGCAGCGACTATCTGCTGTTCACCCGGCGCGATCCGATGTGGCGCACGACCGGCGGGCCGCCCGCCGCCCTGCCCTGCGTCTATCGCACCGCCGACCTTTGCATCGCGCGCGCCAGTGGAAAGGCTTATCCATGACATTATTGCGCAGCTTCACTCTGCTCGCCATCGCCTATGCCGGGACGATCGCGCTTGGCTTCCTGCTCTACGTCGCCCTGATTCGCAGCCCGCTGCTGGGGCAGGTCGATATTCTTTTTTATCGAGGCGTCATGGTGGCGGGCGTGGCCGCGCTGCTGTTGCTGGGCGCAGGCATAGCGGCGCGCCGCCGCCTGCGGCTGGAACCGGCGACGCTGGTCGGTGCAGTCGCCCTGTCGCTGGCGTTCAACATCAGCTTCCTCATCATCTTCCCGGTAACCTTCGACAGGTCCATCACCATGTTCCTGCTGGCCCGCATCGAACGGCAGGACGGGCAACTGGACGCGCGCGGGCTGGAACGGGTCTATGTGCGCGAATATCTGGGCGACATGCACCAGATCGACCGGCGCGTGGCGGAGCAGAGCCTGTCGGGCAATATCCGCGTCGAAGGCGGCCGCATCCACATCACCGCGCAGGGCCGGCGGTTGCTGGACAGTGCGCGAGCCATCGGCGGCTGGTTCGATGCGGACCCGCGGTTCGTCAACGCGCCGGACCAGGACATTGGCGGCCATTAGGCTTTTATCAAAGTTTCCAGCCTATTCACCTTTTTACTTTCTGAGCCGGTCCAATCGGGTTCGCCGGGCTGGCTACGCAATAATGGCGGAGAAATATGAGCGCCTTTGGACGGAAAAATGGACCTGCCGGGACGAAGCCTGGCTTTGGCGTAGCGCGCCCCATGCAGGGCGGCGCGGCCGCGCGGGAGGAAACGCCGCGCGGCGGCGACCAGTTTCCGCCGCTCGACATCGCTTCGCTACCGGGCGAAGCGCCCCTGGACCCGTTGTCCGCACCGACCAACCAGATGCAGCGCAACGCGGACGCCATGGCGCGCCTGTCGGATCGCGCCAATGCCGAACATGTGCCGGACGCGGGACCGCAAGGGTTTGAAGCGAGCGTCCACAAGATCAAGGAACAGGTGCTGCCCCGCCTGCTGGAGCGCGTCGATCCCGAAGCGGCCGCGACCCTGACCAAGGATGAACTGGCGGAGGAATTCCGCCCGATCATCATGGAAGTGCTGGCGGAGTTGAAGCTGACCCTCAACCGGCGCGAACAGTTCGCGCTGGAAAAGGTGCTGGTCGATGAATTGCTCGGCCTTGGCCCGCTTGAGGAACTGCTGTCCGATCCCGACGTCACCGACATCATGGTGAACGGCCCGGACCAGACCTATATCGAAAAAAAGGGCAAGCTTCAGATCGCGCCCATCAAGTTCCGCGATGAGGAGCATCTGTTCCAGATCGCCCAGCGCATCGTCAACAAGGTCGGCCGCCGCGTCGACCAGACCACGCCGCTGGCCGACGCCCGCCTGCCCGATGGCTCTCGTGTGAACGTCATCGTCCCGCCGCTGTCGCTGCGCGGCACGGCCATTTCGATTCGTAAATTCTCGGCCAAGCCGATCACCATCGACATGCTCGCCCAATGGGGCGCCATGAACAGCAAGATGGCGACCGCGCTCAAGATTGCGGGCGCCTGCCGGTTCAACATCGTCATTTCGGGCGGCACCGGTTCGGGCAAGACGACGATGCTCAACGCCCTGTCGAAAATGATCGATCCGGGCGAGCGCGTGCTGACGATCGAGGACGCGGCCGAGTTGCGTCTGCAACAGCCGCACTGGCTGCCGCTCGAAACCCGCCCGCCGAACCTGGAGGGCCAGGGCGCCATTTCCATCGGCGACCTGGTCAAGAACGCCCTGCGTATGCGCCCTGACCGCATCATCCTGGGCGAAATTCGTGGCGCCGAATGTTTCGACCTGCTCGCGGCGATGAATACGGGCCATGACGGCTCCATGTGCACGCTCCACTCCAACAGCCCGCGCGAGTGCCTGGGCCGCATGGAAAACATGATCCTGATGGGCGACATCAAGATCCCGAAAGAAGCGATTTCCAAGCAGATCGCCGATTCGGTGGACCTGATCGTCCAGGTGAAGCGCCTGCGCGACGGTTCGCGCCGCGTCACCAACATCACCGAAGTGATCGGCATGGAGGGCGATGTCATCGTCACCCAGGAACTGTTCAAGTTCGAATATCATGACGAGGATGACAGCGGCAGGATCGTGGGCGAATATCGCTCCATGGGCCTACGTCCCTATACGCTGGACAAGGCGCGGATGTTCGGGTTCGACCAGCCGTTTCTGGAAGCTTGCCTGTAACTTATATCGTAACTTAGTGTGGCTGGCGGGGTTTATTCCCCGCCACCCCTTGCGCCATCCGGGCGCCACAGGCACATCTGCCTCCTCCGCGATGAAGAGAGGATTGGTGCCATGAACCGTCTCGTTCCGCTTGGGCTGGCAATTGCCGGCCTCGCCCTTCCCGCCGTCCCGCTGTTTGCCCAGCATGACGCCCATGCCGGCCATCAGGCCGCCGACCCGATCGCCGCCGCCATTGCCGCGCCCAGCCGCAAGCCGGCAAATGTCGCGCGCGACCAATATCGCCACCCTGCCGAAACGCTGGCCTTTTTCGGCGTGACGCCCACCCAGACGGTGGTCGAATATTCGCCCAGCGGCGGCTGGTATACCGAAGTGCTGGCGCCGCTGGTGCGCGACCATGGCACTTTCTACGCGCTGCAACCCAGCGGCGGCTATATGGACGGCTATAAGAGCTTCCTCGCCTCCGATCCGGTCTATGACCAGGTGAAGCTGGTCGCCTTTCCGGAGGAAACCACCAGCATCCCGGCTGGCAGCGTCGATACTTTGCTCACCTTCCGCAACGTTCACAACATGGTGATGGGTGGCAAGGCGGCCGAAAGCTTCAAGACTTTCTACACCATGCTCAAGCCCGGCGGGACGCTGGGTATCGTCGACCACCGCCTGCCGGAGGATCGCGACAGCGCCGCCGAGCAGAAGAGCGGCTATCTGAAGGTGTCGACCGTGCGCAAGCTGGCCGAAGATGCCGGTTTCGAATATGTCGGCGCGTCGGAGGTCAACGCCAATCCCAAGGACACGGCCGACTGGGAAAAGGGCGTGTGGACCCTGCCGCCGACCCTGCGCAACAAGGAAGTCGACAAGGATAAATATCTCGCCATCGGCGAAAGCGACCGCATGACGCTCAAATTCCGCAAGCCGACGGCCTGACGCCACCGTTTCGCCAACCCGCTTGCGCGCGCGCGCAGGCGGGTTAAGGCGGGGGCGTGACTGCTCCTGACCGCCCCCATCGTCCGCTTTTCGCTATCGCATTGCGCCTGACTGCGGTGATCTGCCTCTCGGTCATGTTCATCACCGTGCGGCTGGCCAGCGAACGCGGCGTGCATGTGGTCGAATCGCTCTTCTACCGTCAGGCGCTCGCGCTGCCCGTAGTCCTGGCCTGGGTGATGATGGCGGGCGGGCTGCATAGCGTGCAGACCCGGCGCATCCGCATCCATGCCAGCCGCATGATGCTCGGCCTGACCGGCATGTTGCTCAATTTCCTCTCCTACATCCTGCTGCCGCCGGCCGAGGCCGCGACGATCGGCTTCACCATGCCGGTCTTCGGCACGATCCTGTCCGCGCTCATCCTGCACGAAGCGACAGGTGTTCATCGCTGGGGCGCGGTGCTGATCGGCTTTGTCGGCGTATTGGTGATGATCCGACCCGATGCGGGTCATTTCCCGATACAGGGCGTCGCCGTGGCGATCGCCGCCGCACTGGTCACGGCCAGCGTCAGCCTGGTGCTGCGGGAATTGGGCCGGACGGAGCCGGCTGGCGTCGTCGTCTTCTGGTTCACCGCTTTGTCGATGATCCCGCTGGGCATCGCCATGCCGTTCGTGGCGCAGGCGCATGATCCCGTGACCTGGGCCATGCTGCTGATGATCGGCCTGTTCGGCGGCATCGCGCAGCTCTGCCTCACATCCGCCTTGCGTTGGGGGCCGGTGTCGGTGGTGCTGCCGATGGATTATAGCGCGATCATCTGGACGACCTTGCTGGGCCTTGCCATCGGGGAGGATTGGCCGATGGCGACGACGTGGATCGGCGCGACCCTGATCGTCGCCAGCGGCCTCTATATCGCCTGGCGCGAACATGTCCGCGCGAGGCAGCCGATGGTCAGTCCAGCAGTTCAGCGTCCAGGCTGATCTCGGCCTTTAGCAATTTGGAGATCGGGCAGTTCGCCTTCGCCTTGCCGGCGAGTTCCTGAAACGTCGCGTCGTCCGCGCCGGGGATCGTGGCCTTGAGCGTCAGGCGGCTCGCGGTCACGGCAAAACCGCCATCCTGCTGCTCCAGCGTTACGACGGCGCTCGTCTCCATCTTCTCCGCCGTCAAACCCGCCTCGCCCAGGATCAT
This sequence comes from Sphingobium sp. C100, assembly GCF_000508185.1. GTDB lineage: Bacteria > Pseudomonadota > Alphaproteobacteria > Sphingomonadales > Sphingomonadaceae > Sphingobium. The sequence goes on from NZ_AYOY01000216.1 coordinate 5,391, forward strand.
CGACAGCGCCATGGTAAAGCAGGAGGCATGGGCGGCGGCGATCAGTTCTTCGGGGTTGCTGCCCGGCATCCCCTCGAACCGGGTGGCAAAGCCATAGGGATAGGCATCGAGCGCGCCGCTCTGGGTCGAGATCGCGCCTTTCCCGTCCTTCAGGCCGCCGCTCCACGCTGCCGAACCGCTGCGATTGATCTTCATATCCGTCTCCCGTTGCAAAGAGGGGGGAACCCCTGCGGCTCCGCCTTGTTGCCATAGAATAGGTAAATTCATGCAGGAGAGTGACAATGAACGACCTGACGATGGAAAATCAGCATGACCTGATCGCCTCCGACCGGGTGGAGGGCACCGCCGTCTACAACCGGCAGGGCGAACATCTCGGCAAGATCGACAATTTCATGGTGGAAAAGCGCGGCGGCCAGGTCCGCTACGCAACCCTGTCCTTCGGCGGATTCCTGGGCATCGGCAACGATCATTATCCCCTGCCCTGGTCGATGCTGACCTATGACACCGACAAGGGCGGCTATGTGGTCGATCTGGACAAGGAGGTGCTGGACAATGCGCCCCGCTACACCGCGGATCAGCGGCCCGACTATGACGACGGCTATGGCCGCAGCGTCTACCAATATTATGGACTAATCTATCCCTGGTAAGCGCCTGAGCGCTTGCTACGGACAAAGAAGGGGGCAGCCGCGCGCAGCGGCCGGCCCCCTTTTTCATGGTCTTTCAAATCGGCCCCGCCTCTTCACAGTTCGACGCATTTTAATTGTCTACTATATTTATAGAGTATAGAAAAAAGATCCGAGCATGAATGAGGAGAAGGACCATGAACCGATTCGGATATGCGCGACAGCACCGCCCGCCGGTCGTGCTGACCGTGCCGGGCCTCAACAATAGCGGCCCCGATCATTGGCAGACATTGTGGGAACAGCGCCGCGGCGATTGCCAGCGGGTCGATCTTGGCCGCTGGGCCAGCCCCAATCGCAACGCCTGGGTCACGCGCCTGGACGCCGCCATTCGCGCCATCGACGGCCCGGTCATCCTGGCCGCACACAGCCTGGGCTGCATCACCGTGGCCTGGTGGGGCGCTTTGCAGAATCAAAGCTATGGCTGGCCCGTCACCGGCGCCCTGCTGGTGGCGCCGCCCGATTGCGATCGCGCCGAAACGCCGGACAGCATCGGCAATTTCGGCCCGGTGCCCCGGTCGCAACTGCCCTTTCCGTCAATCCTCGTGGCGAGCCGGGACGATCCCTATATTTTCTTCGAGCGTGCCCACAGCATGGGCAAAAACTGGGGCAGCCATTTCGTCGATGCGGGCCATTGCGGGCATATCAACGCGGCTTCGGACGTTGGCGACTGGTCATTCGGCCAGACGCTGCTCGACCAGTTGATCGACGATGCGCAGATGCGGGCGATCAGCGCCGATCCGGGCCTGCCCGCGATCCGGCCATCCTTGCCGCGCCGCACGGACATGGCATCGTCTGCGCATCGCTGACGGTTTCGGGTGGGACAAGAGAAACTTGACCGCCCCTTATTTTTCTTTCTTTGTCTACTTATTCAATTGAGATAAAGCAGCGCCAAGAGGTGTCCATGACTGACCAACGACCGATCGATCATCGCTACGCCAGCGCCAACGGGCCGCGCATCGACATCGTCGCCAGCGTCGACAAGGTGCGGGAGGTGCTGGAACATCTGCGCTTCGGGTCGATCACGCTCACCGTGCATGACGCCCGCGTGGTGCAGATCGACGTGACGGAAAAGACCCGCCTGACCGCCTGAACGGGCAGGCACGACATGTTTCGGGCGCGTTGCCGCGCGGCCCATGCGGTTTGGGGGTGAGCCGCATCCCATAACGCCTGTCATTCCCGCAAAGACCTACGGCTTTGACCGGACCACCGGAAATGCCGCGATCATCAACCACCGGACCGCCGGAAGGGGACTTATCATGATTGCGCGTTTCCTGTTGCTCGCGAGCGTCGCGAGCGCTTCCTTCACCGTGCCTGCCGCTGATGCGCAGGACAGCCCGGCCCCGCAGGCCGATCCTGACGCGGTTGTCGTGGGCGGGGCCATCGTCGTCACCGCCCGCCGTCGCGCGGAAGAATTGCAGGATGTGCCGCTGTCCGTCTCGGTGCTCAATGCCGAGGCGATCGCGCAGACCGGCAGCTATAATATCCAGCGGCTGACGCAGTTGCAGCCGACGCTGCAATTCTACTCCACCAACCCGCGCAACAGTTCGATCAACATTCGCGGCATCGGCGCCCCGCTCGGCCTCACCAATGACGGCATCGAACAGGGCGTGGGCATCTATATCGACCAGGTCTATTATAACCGTGTCGCCGCCGCGACGCTGGACTTTGTCGATATCGAACAGGTGGAAGTGCTGCGCGGCCCGCAAGGCACGCTCTATGGCAAGAACACCACTGCCGGCGCCATCAACATAACGACCCGCGCGCCGAGCTTCAGCTATGAGGGCAAGGCCGAGATTTCGGTCGGCAATCTGGGCTTCAAACAGGCCAAGGCGACCGTGTCCGGCCCGATCACCGACCGACTCGCCGTCCGCATCGGCGCGTCGGTCACCGACCGTGATGGCACGATCACCAATGTCGCCACCAACCAGCGCGTCAACAGCCAGGATTTCCTGGGCTTGAAGGGATCGCTGCTGTGGAAGGCGACCGACACGCTGAACATCACCCTGTCGGGCGACTATAATCTCCAGAATCCGGTCTGCTGCGCGCAAATCTACGCTGGCTATGGCCCGACCCAGCGCGCCGAAAACCGCCAATATCCCGCGCTCACCGCGGCCCTGGGTTATCAGGTGCCCAGCACCAACCCCTATGACCGGCTGACCGACCTCGACGCCCCCTTGCAGGCGCGCAACGAGATGGGCGGCGCATCCTTGCGCGCGGAATGGGATCTGGGACCGGGCACGCTGACCTCCGTTTCCGCCTATCGCTACTGGGACTGGCAGCCCTCGAACGACCGGGACTTTACTGGCCTGGACGTCACCACAAAATCGCAGAACCCGACCCAGCAGAAACAATGGACCCAGGAATTGCGCTATGCGCAGGAAGGGCAGGCGATCGACTTCGTCGTCGGCGCCTTCGCCTTCCACCAGACGATCCATACCACCGGCAGCCAGGTCCAGGGCGCCGACGCCAGCGCCTGGCTGCTCAACCCGTCCAGCGCCCTGTCGCAGATACCGGCGGTGCTGGAAGGGTTGACGGCGGACAATGACATCCGCCTCAAAAACAGCAGTGCGGCGTTGTTCGGCCAATTGACCTGGCACGTCACTGATCGCCTCAGCCTGCAACCGGGGCTGCGCCTCAATTATGACAAGAAGAAGGGCAGTTATGATTCGGTCGTGACCGGCACCGCATCGGACGGCACGCGCCAGATCGTCAGCTTCGCCAGCACCGATCCCTGGATCGTCGCCCAGCGCGGCGTGCTGGCGCCCCAGTCGTTCGAGGCCAGCTTCAGCGACTGGAACCTGTCCTGGGACATCACCGCCTCCTACAAGATCAACGATTATGTGATGGCCTATGCCACCTGGTCGCGCGCGTTCAAATCGGGCGGCATCAACCTCAATGGCGTGCCGCTCGACGCGGCGGGCAATCCGCAGCTTGATGTCGCGACCGTCAAGCCTGAAAAGGTCAATCATTTCGAGGTCGGGCTCAAGACCCGGTTCTGGGACAAGCGCGCGACGCTCAACCTCAGCGGCTTCTGGACGGAGATCAAAGACTATCAGGCGATCGTCAACAATGGACAGAACAGCGTCCTGCGCGGCTATCTGGCCAATGCCGGCAAGGTGCGGGTGCGCGGGGTGGAGGCGGATTTCTCGGTCCGCCCGTCCGACCGGGTCGCCGCCTATGCCAGCGGCGCCTGGACCGACCCCAAATATGTGAAATTCACTAACGCCCCCTGCCCGCCAGAATTGTCGGGCGGCACGGCGAGCCCGGCGACCTGCGACATATCCGGCCAGTTGTTGCCCGGCATCTCGAAATATTCGCTATCCTATGGGGTCGAATTCAACGTGCCCACCGCATTGCTGGGCGGAGAGGGGCAATTCTATATCGGCTGGGACGGCAGCTACCGCTCGACCTTCTCATCTAACGCCTCTCGGTCCGTCTATATGGACATCAAGGGCTACAGCCTCGACAATCTGCGCCTGGGCTTCCGCAATGCCGATGGCATCAATGTCTATGGCTGGGTCCGCAACATCTTCGACCAGGACTATATGGAAGTGCTGGCGACGACGCCCGGCAATACCGGCCTGATCGCCGGCCAGCCCGGCGACCCGCGCACCTATGGCCTGACCATCAAGGCCGATTTCTGAATCATCTCACCCCCGGAGGAGCGGCATGTCCGTGCCGCTCCTCCCCCTTGCCGGCATTTGCGCCCCGCGCCGCGCTGGGGTAGAGCGCCTGCATGTCCACGACCTTCACGCTCGACACCGCGACCAGCCGCGCCAATCCGACGCCCGCGCCGATGAAGCGCCTGACCGTGCCTGCGATCCAGCGGCGCAAGTTCGAAGGAAAGACCGACGAACCGCTGGTGATGCTGACGGCCTATACCGCGCGTCAGGCGCAACTGCTCGATCCGCATTGCGACATGCTGCTGGTGGGCGATTCGCTGGGTCAGGTGATCTACGGCCTGCCCTCCACCCTGCCCGTCACGCTCGACATGATGCTCGCCCATGGCGCGGCGGTGGTCCGGGGCAGCTATCACAGTCTGGTCATCGTCGACATGCCCTTTGGCAGCTACGAAGCCTCGCCGAGCCAGGCCTTCGCCAGCGCCAGCCGCATCATGGCGGAAACCGGCGCCGCCGCGGTCAAGCTGGAAGGTGGCGAGGCGATGGCCGAAACCATCAGCTTTCTTACGCGGCGCGGTATCCCGGTGATGGCGCATATCGGGCTGACGCCGCAGGCGGTGAACGCGCTGGGCGGCTATGGCGCGCGCGGCAAGAGCCAGGAGGAACATGCCAAGATCCTGGGCGATGCCCGTGCGGTGGCGGCGGCGGGCGCCTTTGCGATGGTGGTCGAAGGGGTGATGGAGGAACTGGCCGACATCATCACCGCCAGCGTCGATGTGCCGGTGATCGGCATCGGCGCATCGGCCCGCTGCGACGGGCAGGTGCTGGTGTCCGAAGACATGCTGGGCATGTTCGAACGGGTGCCACGCTTCGTGAAACGCTATGACAATATTGCCGAAACCATCAGCAATGCGGCCGAACGCTACGCCGCTGACGTGCGCAATCGCGCCTTCCCGACCGACGATCAGGTCTATCGCCCCAAAAAGTGATTTGCCTGTGGCATAAGCGCCGCTATTGGTCGCGCCTTCTGCCCGACGTTTCTGATCTATTTCTCGGAGAATCCCGTGGCCCTGACGCCGCAAAACAGTGAAGCCTTCATGCGCGAGGTCGATGACGCCGTCCGCGAGGACCAGCTTGCGACCTTCTGGGCGCGCTATGGACGCTGGCTGCTGGCCGCGCTCGTCCTGGGTCTGGCGGCGTTCGGCGGCTGGCTCTACTGGCAGCATCATAGCAAGACGCAGGCGGAAGCCGTGTCCGAGCAGATGGACACCGTGCTCGACGCGGCGATCGGCGGCGGCACGCCTGACGCCAAGCAACTCGACGCGCTGACCAAGGCGGATCAGCCGGGCTATCGCGCCTCGGCCCAACTGGTGAAGGCGGGCGTCGCCGCGCGCAAGGGCGATGCGAAGGCCGCGATCGCGCTCTATGGCGCCATGGCGGCCGACGCCAAGCTGGACAAGCCCTATCGCGACCTGGCCCTCATCCGCCAGACATCGCTGCAATTCGACAGTTTGAAGCCCCAGCAGGTGGTGGACCGGCTGAAGCCGCTCGCCATCGAAGGCGCGCCATGGTTCGGCAGCGCGGGCGAACTGGTCGCCATCGCCTATATGAAGATGGGCAAGAATGATCTGGCCGGCCCGATGTTCGCGGCCATGGCCAAGGATGAAAAGGTGCCGCAATCGATCCGTTCACGCGCCCGTCAGATGGCGGGCGTCATGGGGATCGACGCGGTTGAGATTCCGGCCGAGCCGAGCGAAGGATAAGCGAGCGGATGGTTATGGTGAGCATGAAGAGCCTGGCACCGATGGGCCGCGCCGTGACCGTGGCGGCGATGATCGCCCTGCTGGCGGGCTGCGGCATCGTCGGCGGAAAGAAGGGCGGCCCCAAGACCCCGGTGGTCGGCAACCGCGTGTCGATCCTGTCCAACGAACAGGGCGTCGAAGTCGATCCCGCGCTGGCCGACGTGCCGGTCAGCCTGCCCGCACCCTATGTCAACGACGCCTGGGCCCAGCCGGGCGGCAACCCGTCCAAGGCGATGGGCCATGTGTCGCTGGGCGGTTCGCCCAGCCAGGTCTGGTCCGCCTCGATCGAGGGCAGCTCGCCCCGCGCGCGGCTTGCCGCCTCGCCGGTGGTGGCGGCCGGCAAGCTCTATGTCATCGACGCGGGCGCGCATGTCATCGCCTTCAACGCGGCAAATGGCTCGAAACTGTGGCAGACCTCGCTCCCGGCGGAGGGCAATGGCCGCGCGCTGTTCGGCGGCGGCGTCAGCGTGCTGGGCGACCGGGTGTTCGCAAGCACGGGCGTCGGCGACGTGATGGCGCTTGACGCCGCCAACGGCAATGTCATCTGGAAAAAGCATCCCGGCGGCCCGCTACGCGGCGCGCCGACGCTGGAAAATGGCCATGTCTATGTCATGGGCCAGGATAATCAGATTTTCGCGCTCAACCAGTCGGACGGCGCCACCCAGTGGACCGACAGCGGCACGTTGCAGGTGACCGGCATTTTCGGCGTCGCCGCTCCCGCCGCCGCGCAGGGCACGGTGATCGCGGGCTATAGCTCGGGCGAAATTTCCGCCTATCGCTATGAAAATGGCCGCAGCCTGTGGGGCGACGCGCTTTCGCGCACCAGCATCTCGACCGCCGTGGCATCGCTGACCGATATCGACGCCGACCCCGTGATCGATCGCGGTCGCGTCTTCGCCATCGGCCAGGGCGGCCGCATGGCAAGCTATGAACTGGTGAGCGGCCAGCGCATCTGGGAAATCAACATCGCCGGCATTTCCACCCCCTGGGTGGCGGGCGAATGGGTGTTCGCCGTCACCAGCGATGCCAAGCTGCTCTGCGTATCGCGCGCCACCGGCAAGATCCGCTGGATCAGCCAACTGCGCCGCTGGCAGAAGGAAAAGAAGAAGGACAAGGCGATCCGCTGGACCGGCCCGGTGCTGGCGGGCGGGCGCCTGATCGTCGTATCGACGCGCGGCGAGATGGTCTATGTCGATCCCACCTCTGGCGATGTCCAGTCGCGGATCGATATGGACAAATCCATGTCGCTGTCGCCGGTCGTCGCCAACAACATGCTCTACGTGCTGGCCGACGACGGAAAGTTGACGGCGTTCCGCTAAGAACGAAACTTGGCAAAAGCGCGCGCTCCTGCGAAAGCAGGGGCCTGGGATGAGGCGAACGACCTTTGATCCTGGGCCCCTGCTTTCGCAGGAGCGCGGCTTTTTATATCATCCCGATTTTATTGTGGAAGGAAGAGGGGCATGTTGCCCACGGTAGCCATCGTCGGACGTCCCAATGTGGGCAAGTCCACCCTGTTCAACCGCCTGGTCGGCAAGAAGCTGGCGCTGGTCGACGACCAGCCCGGCGTCACCCGCGACCGGCGGGAGGGCGAGGCGCACCTGCTGGGCCTCGACTTCACCATCGTCGACACCGCCGGTTACGAGGATGAGGACGCCCAGTCCCTGCCCGGCCGGATGCGGATGCAGACCGAAGCGGCGGTGGAAAATTGCGACGTCGCGCTGTTCATGATCGACGCGCGCGCGGGCATCACGCCGCTGGACGAGGAAATCGCTCGCTGGCTGCGCGCCAACGACGCGCCCGTGGTGCTGGTCGCCAACAAGGCGGAAGGCAGGGCGGCGGACGACGGCGTCATGGAATCCTTCAGCCTGGGCCTGGGCGAACCCATCCCCTTTTCCGCCGAACATGGCCAGGGCATGGCCGACCTGTTCCAGGCGCTGCTGCCCCATCTGGAGCGCGAGGAGTTCAGCCAGGAGAAGGAATTTTACGAGGATGACGAGAGCGCACCGCTCAAGCTCGCCATCGTCGGTCGCCCGAATGCGGGCAAGTCCACGCTGATCAACAAGCTGCTGGGCGAAAATCGGCTGCTCACCGGGCCGGAGGCGGGCATCACCCGCGACAGCATCGCCGTCGAGTGGAGCTGGACCAACCGCGACGGGCAGGAACGACCCGTCCGCCTGATCGACACGGCGGGGATGCGCAAGCGCGCCAAGGTGCAGGACAAGCTGGAAAAGCTGGCGGTGTCGGATGGCCTTAATGCGGTGAACTTCGCCGAGGTCGTCGTGCTGCTGCTGGATTCCACCCGCGGGCTGGAGGCGCAGGATCTGCGCATCGCCGACAAGGTGCTGGAGGAAGGCCGCGCCCTCGTCATCGCGCTCAACAAATGGGACACGGTGGAGCATGGATCGGCCCTCTATCAGGGCATCAAGCAAGCGCTGTCCGATGGCCTGGCGCAGGTGCGCGGCGTGCCGATCATGACCGTGTCGGCAGCGACCGGTAAGGGTCTGGACGACCTCCTCCATGTCGCCTTCGAAACCCGGACCGCCTGGTCGCAGCGCGTGTCCACCGGCATCCTCAACCGCTGGTTCGAGACCGCGCTGGAGGCCAATCCGCCCCCCGCGCCGGGCGGCAAGCGGATCAAGCTGCGCTACATCACCCAGAACAAGACGCGCCCGCCGACCTTCGTTCTGTTCGGCACGCGGCTCGACGAACTGCCCGAAAGCTATCGCCGCTATCTGGTGAACGGCATCCGCAAGGAACTGGGTTTTGGCGCGGTGCCGGTGCGGCTGACGCTGCGCAGCGCCAAAAACCCCTATGCCAAATGATGATGATCCGGTTGCCGTAAACACCAGGGGCATGAAATGCCCCTGGCCGGCGCTGCGCGCCGCTCGCGCCATGCGGGACGCCGCGGCCATCCTGATCGAGGCGGACGATCCGATCGCCCCGGCCGAGCTGGCGGCGCTCGCGCGCCATCATGGCTGGGATTTCGCGGTGCTGGGCGACCACCGCTTCTCGCTGCGTCGCAGCCGGATCGAAGCGCCCCATAGCTGACCTTTTAACTGCCTGTTTACGCGCAAAGGCTATTTTCAGCGCTGCATGTAAGGGAGTGGCGGGTGCTTCATCAACAGACCGACCTGGTAAACTGGACCGAGCTGGCGCGGACCCGGAGCGAACTGGGCACGGCCTATCTACGGATTCTGGGCTATTTTCGTGAGGACGGCGTCATATCGATCAACGCGATCGAGGAAGCCATTCGCACCCGCAACGCCACCGCGCTGGTCACTCCGGCGCACACGCTGAAGGGCGAAGCCGCCCAGTTCAGCGCCCACCGCCTCAGCGCCATGGCCGAAACCATTGAAATGACCGCGCGCCGCTGCGTGGAAACGCGTGAAGCACCCGACGAACTGATCGAAACGGTCGTGGCGCTGCGCCCCTGTTTCACCGAAACGATGGCGCTGCTCGATCGCGACGCCAATCCGCTCGCCGCGCGCCGGCCGGGCAGTTTCGGCCGTCGGACGGAAACACCGCCGCAGGGTTTTGGCCGGGCCGTCTGATTCCGTCTTGAACTGAAACGCATCATGCCCCCATATCGGGGTCATGACCCGCTTTTCCCTGCTCGACCTCGTCCCCGTGCGCGAAGACGCCGATGTCGCCACCGCACTGGCCCAGTCCGCCGACCTTGCCGCCCATGCCGAAGCGCTGGGCTATCACCGTTTCTGGGTGGCCGAACATCATGGCATGGCCGGCATTGCGTCTGCCGCAACCGCCGTGGTGCTCGCCCATATCGGCCATGCCACCTCCACCATGCGCATCGGCGCGGGCGGCATCATGCTGCCCAATCATGCGCCGCTGGTGATCGCGGAGCAATTCGGCACGCTGGCCGCCCTGTTCCCCGGCCGCGTCGATCTGGGTCTGGGCCGTGCCCCCGGTTCCGACCAGCGGGTCGCGCAGGCGATCCGCCGCAACCTGTCCGGCGGTCCCGACCAGTTCCCCCGCGACGTGATGGAATTGCAGGCCTATTTCGCCGGCGACGACCGGCTGAGCGTTCAGGCGACGCCGGGCGCGGGCGCGGATGTCCCGCTCTGGATATTGGGCTCCAGCCTCTTTGGCGCGCAACTCGCCGCAGCGCTCGGTCTGCCCTATGCCTTTGCGTCCCATTTCGCCCCCGCCGCGCTGGACGAGGCTATTAGCATCTACCGGCGCGATTTCCGCCCCTCTGCCCAGCTCAAATATCCCTATGTCATGGCGGGCTATAACGTCTTCGCCGCCGACAGTCGGGAGGAAGCGGAACTGCTCGCCAGTTCGATGCAGCAAGCCTTCGTCCGGTTGCGCACCGGCCAGCCCGGCAAGCTTCAGCCGCCCGTGCCGGATTATCGAACCAGCCTGCCGCCACAGGCGCAGGCGATGCTGGCCGATGTGCTGAGCGTCTCCAGCATCGGCACGCAACAGGATGTCGAGCGCGACATCGCCGCCTTCCTGGCGCGCACCCAGGCCGACGAACTGATCCTGACCGGGCAGATCTACGATCCCGAGGCGCGCAAGCGCAGCTTCGCGATCGCCATGTCCGCCGCGCAGGCCGTCAATGCCAGGGAACCGGAACTCAGCGTCCCTTGAGCCGCCCGCCGCTCAGCACGGTGGCAGCGGCCGGCGCCA
>NZ_AYOY01000217.1 GCF_000508185.1 Sphingobium sp. C100
CCGCCGCTACCGGCCGAGGGGCCACGCCCGGCGACAGGCCGCGCAGCCCGCGCGATGGCGAGCAGCGCGCAGGCGCTGCAACATCCCGTCCGCCGCGCAAGCCGGCCCCGAAAAAGGCCGCCACGGCAGCCCGCCCGGCCAATCCGCATCCCGCGCGCGCCGCCGCCGCATCGAGCGGCAAGGGCGAACCGCAGCGCATCGCCAAGCTGCTGGCCCGCGCCGGCGTGGCTTCCCGGCGTGAGATCGAGCGGATGATCGAGGAAGGCCGCGTCGCAAAGGATGACGTCGTCCTGGATACGCCCGCCACGCTGCTGACGTCGTTGCATGGCGTTACCGTCGACGGGGTCGCCGTCGCCGCGCCGCCGCCCGCGCAACTCTTCCTGTTTCACAAGCCCACCGGATATCTCACCACCGAACGTGATCCGGCCGGGCGCCCGACCATCTATGACAAGCTGCCGGCTGACTTGCCGCGCGTCATGCCGATCGGACGGCTGGACATGAACACCGAAGGGCTGTTGCTACTTACGACCGATGGCGGCTTCAAGCGGCAGATGGAATTGCCCGCAACCGGCGTTCCCCGCACCTATCGCGCTCGCGCCTTTGGCGAAGTCAGCCAGCAGCAGCTGGAAGACCTGTTCGACGGCCTGGAAATCGACGGCATCCGCTATGGCCAGATCGAGGCCAATCTGGAACGACGGACCGGCCGCAACCAGTGGATCGAGATGACGCTGACGGAGGGCAAGAATCGGGAGGTGCGCCGCGTGCTCGAACATCTCGGGCTGAAGGTGAACCGCCTGATCCGCACCGCCTATGGCCCCTTCTCCCTGGGCGAGATGGCGGTCGGCGCGGTCGAGGAAGTGCGCCAGCATGACCTGATCCTGTTTCGCAAAAGCCTGAAAGAGCAAGCGGAATGAGGATCATTGCGGGTCAGTGGCGCGGTCGTCCGCTGGTCGCGCCAAAGGGGGATGCGACCCGTCCCACCGGCGACCGGACGCGCGAGACGCTGTTTTCGATGCTGCTCAGTCGCATCGGCTCCTTCGAGGGGCTGGCGGTAGGCGACTTCTTCGCAGGGTCAGGCGCCCTGGGGCTGGAGGCGCTGTCGCGGGGTGCGGGCAGTTGCCTGTTCGTCGAACAGGACAAGGCGGCGATCGATGCGATCCGCACCAATGGGGACAAGCTCGGCATCCGCCCGGACATCCGTGCAAGCAGCGTGATGACGCTCGGCCCTGCTGCAAAGCCGCTCGACCTCATCTTCATGGACCCGCCCTATAATACGAGCGCGGGACAGGTAGCGCTCGACAAGCTGGCGCGGCTCGGCTGGACCAGCCCGGCAAGCTGGATCAGCATCGAGACCGACCGGCACGAGGATGTCGAGGTGAAAGGCTTTGTCACCGACGCCGTCCGCGATGTCGGCAAGGCGCGGCTTACGCTGCTGCGGGCGGAGGATTGAGCCTGGCGGCGGGCGCGACCTGACGGACGAGTAAGGCGCTCCCTGGCAGGGACGCGCCATCCTCTGGCCAATCACGATGCGCGCCGACCGGCGGTAGATCAGGCGGCCTCGGCGTAGGCCTCCGCCTCCTTCGCGATCAACAGCTCGGCCAGCAACTGATAGGCTTCGCCCCAGGCGGCAAGCACCTCGTCGGTCGCAATTTCCTCGCCCAACACGTCGCGGATGGCGGGCAGCAGCGCGGCGGCGACCTTGGGATAATGTTCGGGCTTGACGCCCGTATCGACATGACGCGCGACCATGCGGGCCACCGCGCCGCCCAGCGCCTCCAGCTTGTCGATATTTTCCGCAAAGCCCAGGATCGCAGCGGCCAGCCGCCGCGGCTGTTCCCCGCTGTCCTGCGCCGCCTGATCGAACATCGCCTTTACCGATTCATCCTGGAACAGCCGGGCATACATGGCGGTGGTGATCGCCACGCCATGTTTGCGCAGGGCGGGGCCGGTTGATTTCACGATGGCGATGGTTTGGGCGGACAGCGAAATAGACACCTGATGGACCTTTCAACGGAGTGAAAAGGCGCATTTACGTTGCATCTTTTAAGATGTAAATAGAATATTTGTTTCCGCTGTGCGGCAAGGCCGGTATCGGCATTCATCATGCAATTGACCCGCCACACCGATTATGCGCTGCGCGTGCTGATCCACCTGGCCGCAGCGCCTTCAGCGCGCGCGACCATATCCGACATTGCGCAGGCCTACGGCCTGTCACGCAATCATCTGATGAAGGTGGTGCATCATCTGGCGCAGGGCGGGTTCGTGGACACGCAGCGGGGGCGCGGCGGCGGTTTCACGCTGGCGCGCGCTTCCGGGGCGATCAGCATCGGCGCCGTGGTGCGGCATAGCGAACCGGACATGAAGATGGCCGATTGCGCGTCCTGCGCGATCCGCACCGCCTGCGGCCTGTCCGGCATATTGGCGCAGGCGACCGATGCGTTTCTGGCGGTCCTTGACAGCTACAGCCTGGCTGATGCGGCGCGCAACCGGCGCGAGCTGGCGGCGCTGATCGCCGCACTGCCTGCCCCGGACCCGGCCCTTAGCGAGGCTTGCGCCCCGTCCGCGCCTCTCGACGATTAACGCAACTGTCCTGCAGGGTGCGGGAACAGGGCGGATAGTCCCTCGCTTCGGTCGGCGGCGGCGTCAGGTTGCCGCCGACCGTCACCGGATTGGAGGCGGACCCCACGGGCGCGGCGGGATTTTTTGGGATACCCGCCGGCGCTGGACGCATATCGGGGTCGGCCGGCACCGCTCCCACGGGCTGGGCTGCATTGGGATCGGCGTCTTCCGGGGGATTTGCAGGCATGGCGGGCTGTGCAGAGGCCGGCGGGTTGGCAGGCGATGTCATGGCATCGCCGGGGGGCCGGCTACCCGGCGCCATCTGATCCTGCGCCGCCGCAACCGTAGCGACAGAGGTGAAGCTCAATATGGCAGCTCCCGCCAGCATGGTCTTTTTCATCGGGGTCATCTCCTATAGTCTTCGCCCCTACGTCCGCTTGGACAGGATGAAAACCGCAGGGATGGACGCGCCGTTCCGTATTGCGACGACGAACCGTGCCGGATCAGCGTCGGGCCACCGGCCGGTCGGGCCTATAGGGCATCAAGGGCCGACCGGATAACGATCGAATTTCGGCAGTTCATGGGCCTGTTCCATCCAGGGCGCAGCTTCGGCCATCTGGATATGGGCCTGGGGCGGCAATGCGGCCGGATCGTCCAGCGTCGCCGTCTGGATGTCGATCGACCCGGGGAAAATCACGGCATTGGTGTAGAAAAGCCCGGTCCCGCAAACGCCGCAGAAATGGCGGACCGCATTTTCGGACGACTGATAGCGCACGGGTTCGCCGCTGATCGTCACCTGATCCTGCGGGAACAGAGCCCAGCCCACCATCGGCGCGCCCGCGCTCGCGCGGCAATCGCCGCAATGGCAGATCGCACTATAGGCCGGCTCTCCCGACGCTTCGTAGCGGATCGCGCCGCACTGGCATTTGCCCGTCACCATCGCTTGGCTCCTCTTGCATGATTCGCCTTTTGTTCTCATAGAATGACATGCGCCGCAAGGGCGTGCCCCTTGCTCCCACCCCTCCCCGCCCCTAGTTGACCAAAGATGACGCTGCCAGCTCCCTCTCCCAACGATCCCCCCTATTTGAAGGGGCTCAACACGCCCCAGCGAGAGGCGGTGCTGACGACCGAAGGGCCGGTGCTGGTGCTGGCCGGCGCGGGCACGGGCAAGACCGCCGCGCTGACCGCGCGGCTCGGTCATCTGATCGCCACCCGCCGGGCCTGGCCATCGGAAATCCTGGCGGTCACCTTCACCAACAAGGCGGCGCGGGAAATGCGCGCGCGCGTCGGCGCGATGATTGGCGATGCGGTGGAGGGGATGCCCTGGCTTGGCACCTTCCACGCCATCGCCGCCAAGATGCTGCGCCGTCATGCCGAACTGGTAGGGCTGCAATCCAATTTCACCATCCTCGACACTGACGACCAGTTGCGCCTGATGAAGCAGTTGATCCAGGCCGAGGGGATTGACGAAAAGCGGTGGCCCGCGCGTCAACTGGGCGGCCTGATCGACCAGTGGAAGAATAAGGGTCTGACCCCCGAAGAGGTGAGCGCGGGCGATGCGGAGGGCTATGCCCATGGCAAGGGGCAGAAGCTCTACGCCGCCTATCAGTCCCGGCTGCGCGACGTAAATGCCTGTGATTTCGGTGACTTGCTGCTGCATGTTCTGACGATATTGAAGAAGCATCGCGACGTGCTGGAGCAATATCAACAGAAATTCCGCTATATCATGGTGGACGAATATCAGGACACCAATTCCAGCCAATATCTCTGGCTGCGGCTGCTCGCCCAGACGCGCAAGAATATCTGCTGCGTGGGCGATGACGATCAGTCCATCTATTCGTGGCGCGGCGCAGAGGTCGCCAATATCCTGCGGTTCGAAAAGGATTTTCCGGGCGCGACGATCATCCGGCTGGAACAGAATTACAGATCCACGCCGCATATATTGGGCGCTGCGTCCGGGGTGATTGCGGAAAATGGCAATCGGCTGGGCAAGACGCTGTGGACCGACATCGACGTGGGCGAGAAGGTTCAGGTCGTGGGCATATGGGACGGACCGGAAGAGGCCCGCCGGGTGGGCGAGGAGATCGAAGCGATCGAGCGTGGCGGCGGATCGCTGGACGAGGTCGCCATCCTCGTCCGCGCCCAGCACCAGACGCGCGAGTTCGAAGACCGGTTCATCCAGATCGGCCTGCCCTATCGCATCGTCGGTGGCTTCCGTTTCTATGAGCGGGCGGAAATCCGTGATGCGCTCGCCTATCTGCGCCTCGTCAACCAACCGGCCGACGACCTAGCCTTCGAGCGCATCGTCAATGTGCCCAAGCGCGGGCTGGGCGACAAGGCGGTGGAGAAACTGCATCGGCTGGCGCGGGCGCAGGGCGTGCCCCTGACACTGGCGGCGGCGCGCATATTGGATACCGATGAACTGACGCCGCAGGCGCGCCGGTCCCTGGGCGCGTTCATCGGCGACCTGGCCCGCTGGCGCGACCGCGCGGCGCAATTGCCCCATGCCGAGTTGGCGCGGCAGATATTGGACGAGAGCGGCTATACCGCGATGCTCCAGGCGGAACGCTCGACCGAGAGCGCCGGGCGGCTCGAAAATCTGTCCGAACTCGCCCGCGCGATGGAGGAATATGAGACGCTGGGCGCCTTTCTGGAACATGTCAGCCTGGTCATGGACAATGAGGCGCAGGCCGACGAGCGCAAAATCACGATCATGACCATCCACGCCGCCAAGGGGCTGGAATTCGACAATGTCTTTCTGGTCGGCTGGGAAGAAGGCATCTTCCCCTCGCAGCGCGCGCTGGACGAAGGCGGCCTTAACAGCCTGGAAGAGGAACGGCGGCTCGCCTATGTGGCGATCACCCGCGCCCGCAAGCGCTGCACCATACTCCATGCGGCCAACCGCCGCATCTATGGGCAATGGACCAGCAGCATCCCTTCGCGCTTCGTCGGGGAACTGCCGCCCGAGCATGTCGAGGAGGAAAGCAGCATGAGCGGCGGCGCGTCCTTGTGGCGAGCCAATTGGTCGGAACGTGACGATCCTTTCGCCAATGTGACGCGCGGCACCGGGCGCGGGCCAGGTTGGCAACGCGCGCAATCCTCCGGCCAGTTCAGCCGCGAGCCGGTGCGCATCGTGGAGGCCCGGACCTCCGCCGTGTCGCTGGGCAACAAGGGGCGCAGCGACATGAGCGTGGGCCTGCGCGTCTTTCATCAGAAATTCGGCTATGGCACCGTTGCAGAGATAGAGGGCAACAAGCTGGAGATTGATTTCGAGACGGCAGGACGCAAACGGGTGATGGACAGTTTCGTCTCGTTGGCCTGACGGCGCGGATCACCCGCCGTCCGCTGGAAGCCAGATCAATGGCGATGGCGGTGGCTTGCAGGCGAGGGGCGCGGTCGGCTTGCAGGCGTGCGGCTGATCCTGATTAATCTGCTGCGCGAACCATCGCAACTGACCCTTGACCGGGCCATCAATGCCATTTTGGCGCACGGCGGTCGAACGCGGGGCCGCCTTGTCCATGCCGCTCGGCGGGGCCAATCCCAAGCTCTTGGGAAAATTGGGGCTGGCTGCGCGAACCTGTCCCGAACCGGACCCACCCTGCGAACGCCAGG
Organism: Sphingobium sp. C100; assembly: GCF_000508185.1. Taxonomy (GTDB): domain Bacteria; phylum Pseudomonadota; class Alphaproteobacteria; order Sphingomonadales; family Sphingomonadaceae; genus Sphingobium. Next base: position 6,172 of record NZ_AYOY01000217.1, read on the forward strand.
GCGAGACGGTCAGACGATCCGCGTCCAGCAAGAGCTCGCTCTGCTTTTGACCCAGAACCGCGCTCACATGGAGGGTCTGGTCACGCCTGGCCGTATCGGCAAAACGGAATACCGGCAGTCCAGGCATCGAACCGCCGCCTGAAACAACGGCGCGCGACTGGCCGGCGACGATGTTGCGGAGCAGCCAGTCATTGCCGCTCTTCGTCGCCGCGAAAACCGCATTATGCCCATCCGCTGCATATTTGGTGAAGAGGATGACTGGCTTGCCGGAGGGTGAGAGTGCAAGCTGGGCGTTGTTCACCAACCCCTGTTGCTCGCCAGGCGCGTCCACCACTTCCATCATGGCCGGCGCCAACGGGCCGGTCACGGTTTTCCCGCCGACATCCCACTGTTGGAAATCGCGGGTAGAAGCGTAGGTAAGGGCGAAATTGGTCGCAACATCGGGCGTGCGCCGCCAGACGATGGCAACATGAAAACGCCCGGACCGATCCTTGACGAATGCGCTGGGATAGGCGCTGACCGGCCCTTTGGCATCGCGGCTGGAGAATAGCGGCCCGAGCCGTTCCCAGCGACCATGACGCCAGATGTTGAGGAGCCACAGGCCGTTGCCCGACATGCCGTCGCGGTAAAGGAACATCAGGTTACCGGCCCGATCATGCAGGAAATGGGGGTAGGTCGCAGAATCCTCATTCCTGCCGATCATGGGCGACAGGGTGACGGCGTCAAGATCGTCGAGCGGCCCTGCCGCATATACCAGCGGGCTGGCGTGCATATTGCCGGCCACATGGACTCTGTTCTGGGCGTCAACCGCGACTACAAGCGTGTTGTGGGCATCCCACCCGCCAAAGCGCGACGGCAGGCGTTTGCGGCAAATCCTGCCGTCATCCGGGTCATAGGTCGCCAGCGTCAGATAGCGTTCAGCGTCGTAGAAGGCCGTGACCAGGACGCCATCCTTGCTGACGGCCGATCCGATGTCGACATAAACCCCGCTCCAGGTCGCGCCTATCGGCACCGCAGGGGCCGACTGATCGGGCCGCACCGTCTCGCAATTGGCGCTGGGTCGGGCCGCAGACGAACAGGCTGCGGTCAACAGCATGATCGCAAACAGAAGAGAATGAAGAGATTTCATCAAAAGCCCGGTTCCATTGCTTCCCGAATGTGCGGGAGCCTAACGAAGATCCGAAGCCATGTGAATTTTTTCGGCGAACATGTGCCGATCGGCCGGCCAGCCGCTCTGCGCCGGGGCAGACGAACCTGAATCAGCGTCCGATCATATGATAGAATTGGTGGAGCCTAGCGGGATCGAACCACTGACCTCCTGCATGCCATGCAGGCGCTCTCCCAGCTGAGCTAAGGCCCCATCGTCGCAACGGCCCCGTTGCCACCAATGGATTGGGCCATGTCCGGCATTGCCGTCGGCCATATCAGGGGTGGTGGAGCCTAGCGGGATCGAACCGCTGACCTCCTGCATGCCATGCAGGCGCTCTCCCAGCTGAGCTAAGGCCCCATCGTCGCAACGGCCCCGTTGCCACCAATGGATTGGGCCATGTCCGGCATTGCCGTCGGCCATATCAGGGGTGGTGGAGCCTAGCGGGATCGAACCACTGACCTCCTGCATGCCATGCAGGCCCTCTCCCAGCTGAGCTAAGGCCCCGTCACCAGACCGAAGCGCCGTTTGGGTCCGGCGCTTCGGAGGTCGCTGCCATTAGGAGGCGGTGCCCCCGTTGGCAAGCGGAATTTTTACTTAGTTATCGTCGTCGCTGTCATCGCTTGCAGCTTCGACGCCCAGGTCGTCGTCGCCGCCCAGATCAACGTCATTATCCGGCGAATCGCCGTCATCATCAACGTCGATGTCCAGGTCCAGATCGTCGTCCGCGGTTTCCCGTTCACCGTCGGCCGTCTCGACCACCTTCTTGGGCGCTTCCTCATAAGGCAGCGGCTGCTTCGACTTCAGCACCGGTTCTGGTTCCCAGGCCGTGTTGCAGTTGATGCAGACTACCGGATTGTCCTTGCCAAGGTCGTAGAAGCGAGTCGCGCATTTCGGGCAAGTCCGCTTCGTGCCCCATTCAGCCTTCACCATGTCCGGCCTGTTCCTTCTTCGATGCTCAAACAGAAATCACGCGGCGCGACGGATGTCGCCCGCGAAACGTCGGGCGCCTTGCCATAGCGAAACCGCGCTGTCAAAAGCCGCTCGCATTTTTTCGGTTCCAAGGCATCGGATATCCCGTGACCCAACATGACGACCAACCCGCCCCCATGACCTTCACCGCGGCGCCGGCGCTGTCCGGCGGCATCACGGTGCCGGGGGACAAAAGCATTTCCCACCGATCGCTGATGCTGTCGGCTCTTGCGGTGGGCGCAAGCCGGGTCGAAGGCCTGCTGGAAGGCGAGGATGTGCTGGCGACCGCCGCCGCAATGCGGGCGATGGGCGCGGAGGTCCGCCGCGACGCGGAGGGCGTCTGGCATATTCACGGCGTGGGCGTGGGCGGACTGCTTCAGCCGCGCACGGCGCTCGACATGGGCAATAGCGGCACATCGACACGCCTGCTGATGGGCCTTCTGGCCAGTCATGACCTGACCGCCACCTTTGTCGGCGACGCTTCGCTCAGCAAGCGTCCGATGGCCCGCGTCACCGAACCGCTCAGCCAGATGGGCGCCAGCTTCAGCGCCAGTCCGGGGGATCGCCTGCCGCTCACCATGAAAGGCGCCTGCCCGGCGGTGCCGCTGGACTATCGCCTTCCCGTAGCGTCGGCGCAGGTCAAGTCGGCGATACTGTTGGCCGGACTCAACACGCCCGGCATCACCCGGATCGTCGAACCCATTGCGACCCGCGATCATAGCGAACGGATGCTCAAAGGCTTCGGCGCGGACCTTGCGGTCGAGGTCGAGGGCGATGGAACCCGCATCATCACCCTGGCGGGCGAGGCTGAACTCAGGCCGCAACAGATCGTGGTGCCCGGCGACCCCTCCTCCGCCGCCTTCCCTGTGGTCGCGGCGCTGCTGGTGCCCGGATCGAAGGTGACGATCGCCAATGTCGGCCTCAACGCGACTCGCGCCGGTCTGATCGACCTGCTCCGCGAGATGGGCGGAGCGATCGAAGTCGTGAACGCCCGCGAGGTCGGCGGCGAGCCGGTCGGCGATCTGGTCGTCACGGCGTCCGCACTCACGGGCGTCACGCCCGATCCGGTCCGCGCGCCCAGCATGATCGACGAATATCCGGTCGCTTTCGTCGCCGCCGCGCTGGCCGAGGGCCGCAGCGTCTTTCGCGGACTGGAGGAATTGCGCGTCAAGGAATCGGACCGGATCGCCACCATGGCGCAGGGGCTGCGGGCCATCGGCGTCCAGGTCGAGGAACTGGAAGACGGAATCATCATCGAGGGCAGCGGCGGCGCGCCCCTGGCCGGCGGCGGTCCCATCGCGACCAGGCTCGATCACCGCATCGCGATGAGCTTCGCGGTGGCAGGGCTGGTGTCGAAAAACGGCGTCACGATCGACGACATGCGCCCGGTCGCGACCAGCTTCCCGACCTTTATGGCGATGCTGCAATCGCTGGGCGCCCAAGCATGATATTCGACCTGGCTAACATCATCGGCCTTGTCGGCAGCTTCATCATGGTTGTCGCCTACGCCTATAGCAATGTCGCGAAGCAGTTGAACTTCACCCTGTTCAACCTGTTGAACCTGGTGGGGTCGTTGCTGCTGATCTGGTCGCTGACCGAACATTTCAACATGGCGTCGATGGCGCTGGAAGTCGTCTGGGCAGCCATCGCGCTGCTGGGTCTCATCAAGGCATATAAGAGAAAATCCGCATGATCATCGCCGTCGACGGCCCCGCCGCATCGGGCAAGGGCACCATCGCCAAGGCGCTTGGTGGCCATTACGACCTGCCCGTGCTCGACACCGGCCTGCTCTATCGGGCGGTGGGCCTTTCGGTGCTCAAGGCCGGAGGCGATCCGGACCATGAAAGCGATGCGCGCGCAGCCTGCGATTTCGACGATGCGATCCTGGGCGACTCCGCGCTGCGCAGCGAAGCGGTCGGCAGCCTCGCCTCGCGCGTGTCCGTCCACCAGAGCGTACGCGATGCGCTGGTCCGGCGGCAACGCGACTTTGCGACTCAGCCCGGCGGCGCGATCCTGGACGGGCGCGACATCGGCACCGTCATCGCGCCCGACGCCAACGCCAAGATTTTCGTGACGGCCAGCGTCCATGTGCGCGCCGAGCGGCGCTACAAGGATGCGCTGGCCCATGGTGGTCATCCCGACATGGACAGCCTGATCGCCGACATCCAGGCGCGCGATACGCGCGACATGAGCCGCGACCACGCACCGTTGAAGGTGGCGGATGGCGCGGACTTGCTAGACACGTCGGATTTGACTATAGACGCGGCCGTCCAGCGGGCGATTGCGCTAGTGGACGCTCAGCTTGAAGGTCGCTCCTCCGGAATGACCCGATAAGGCGCGCGGATATTCCGGGCGCCCTTTTCGCTTATCTTGTCTGCGCGTCCCCGGCCGTAACCTACTGGATACGCAGCGGGTATTCGGCTTCCTGCGTAGTTTGGCCAAAGACCATCGGACACAACCGGTTGGCCAGCAATGATGAGTGAAGGACTAACCATGGCCTCTACGGCATTCCCCTCGCGCGACGATTTCGCCGCGCTGCTCAATGATTCCCTCGGTGGTGAGGACGGCGGCTTTGAAGGCCGCGTCGTCAAGGGCACCGTTACCGCCATCGAAAACGACCTGGCCGTCATCGACGTTGGCCTGAAGTCCGAAGGCCGCGTGCCGCTGCGCGAATTCGCCATGCCGGGCCAGAAGGCTGACCTGAAGGTCGGCGACGAAGTCGAAGTCTATGTCGATCGCGTCGAAAACGCCCATGGCGAAGCCATGCTTTCGCGCGACCGCGCCCGCCGCGAAGCCGCCTGGGACAAGCTGGAATCCGAATTCACCGAGAGCGCCCGCGTCGAAGGCGTCATCTTCGGCCGCGTCAAGGGCGGCTTCACCGTCGATCTCGACGGCGCCGTGGCGTTCCTGCCCGGTTCGCAGGTCGACATTCGCCCGGTTCGCGACGTCACCCCGCTGATGGACATTCCGCAGCCCTTCCAGATCCTCAAGATGGATCGCCGCCGCGGCAACATCGTCGTGTCGCGCCGCGCCATTCTGGAAGAAACCCGCGCCGAACAGCGCAGCGGCCTCATCCAGACGCTGGCCGAGGGCCAGATCATCGAAGGCATCGTCAAGAACATCACCGATTATGGTGCGTTCGTCGACCTGGGTGGCATCGATGGCCTGCTGCATGTCACCGACCTCAGCTACAAGCGCATCAACCATCCCAATGAGATGATCAACATCGGCGACACCGTCCGTGTCCAGATCATCCGCATCAACCGCGACACCCAGCGCATCAGCCTTGGCATGAAGCAGCTGGAAAGCGATCCGTGGGAAGGCGCTTCGGCCAAATATCCGGTCGGCGCCAAGCTGTCGGGCCGCGTCACGAACATCACCGAATATGGTGCGTTCGTCGAGCTGGAGCCGGGCATCGAAGGCCTGGTCCATGTGTCGGAAATGTCCTGGACCAAGAAGAACGTGCACCCCGGCAAGATCGTGTCGACCAGCCAGGAAGTCGAAGTCCTGGTTCTGGAAGTCGATCCCGAAAAGCGCCGCATTTCGCTTGGCCTCAAGCAGGCCCAGTCGAACCCGTGGGACAGCTTTGCCGAGCGTCACCCGGTTGGCTCGACCGTCGAGGGCGAAGTCAAGAACGCGACCGAATTCGGCCTGTTCATCGGCCTGGACGGCGACGTCGACGGCATGGTCCATATGTCGGACATCGCCTGGGGCATTTCGGGCGAGGACGCGCTGGCGCTGCACCGCAAGGGCGAGACGGTTCAGGCCGTCGTTCTCGACATCGACGTCGAGAAGGAGCGCATCAGCCTTGGCATGAAGCAGCTTGAGCGTGGCGGCCCGGCTGCTGGCGGCACCACTGCTGCTGCCGCTGGCCTCAACAAGAACGCGATCGTCACCGTGACCGTTCTGGAAGTTCGTGACGGCGGCCTGGAAGTCCAGGCTGGCGACGATGGCGCCACCGGCTTCATCAAGCGCAGCGACCTGGGTCGCGACCGTGACGAACAGCGTTCGGAACGCTTCCAGATCGGCCAGAAGTTCGATGCGATGGTGACCGGCTTCGACCGGGCCAAGAAGCCGACCTTCTCGATCAAGGCGATGCAGATTGCCGAGGAAAAGCAGGCAGTTGCACAATATGGTTCGTCGGACAGCGGCGCATCGCTGGGCGACATTCTGGGCGAAGCGCTCAAGGCCAAGAGCGACAACTGATCCTTTCGGATTGCAGGCGAAAGGCCCGCCGGACCATTTGGTCCGGCGGGCCTTTCCCATTTTGACGCTCGCGAAACGACCGCATGTCGCCGGATTGTCAACGCCTTACAAAAGCTCTATGAAATAGGAAGGGGAACGGCAGAGGGGCGCTGGGGAACCAATGATCCGATCAGAATTGATCCAGAAGTTGGCAGAGGAAAATCCGGGACTGACCGTTCCGGAGGTTGAACGGATCGTCGACCTTTTCTTCAAGGAAATTGTCGACCGGCTCGCTTCAGGTGGCCGGGTCGAATTACGCGGCTTTGGCGCTTTCACCACGCGCGCGCGCGATGCCCGTACCGGCCGCAATCCCCGCACCGGAGAGCAAGTGCCGGTGTCGGCCAAGCGCGTGCCCTATTTCAAGCCGGGCAAGGAAATGCGCGAACGGCTGAACAGCGACGGCGAAGTCTAGGCAAGGCTTGACCTGAAGCCCGCGACGCTTATGGGAAGACGCGCCGGAGGCGGCTCTGCGCGGACGTGGCGAAATCGGTAGACGCAGCGGACTTAAAATCCGCCTTCCCCTGGAATTGCGGGTTCAAGTCCCGCCGTCCGCACCAGCTTATCCGGCGTAAGGGAATGCGAATTGGCAAACTTCTTGAACCGATGGTGGGGTGCGATAGGGACCAAGAAGCCGCCTCGGCCCGTCGGCCCCGACCTGGTCGACACCCTGTATCAGATGCTGTTGCACCGCGCTCCCGACGAATCGGGCCGGACGCATTTTAACACCGCACTGGCGGAGGGTCGGGCGTCGGCAGGAGATATTGTCGAAGCTCTTCTAAAATCCGAAGAATTTTTCGAGAAGCGCGGAGCCTTCGCCGAACGTTACTATCCAGCCCGGCAAAATGCCTTTTTCGCTGAGGTCTCCCAATTTGGGGAAACGTCACAGTTGATGCGGGCGATGATGGACATGGCCTGCACCAACAAAGTGCTCGTCGATGTCGGCGTGATGGGTCGGACAGGCTCGAACAGCTACGACCTCCTGCGGTGGTTTGGGTGGCGTGGACTGCTGATCGAGGCGAACAGCGGACTGATCGACAAGATAGCGGAAGAATTTGGCGACCTGAACTATAGCATCGTCAACGTCGCGGTTTCCGATCATAGCGGCTCGACAACATTGCACATCGGGTCAAGCGATGGCGTATCGTCGCTGACCGAGGACCATGCCCGGATGTTCGGGCCGACGAAGGGCGTCATCACGGTGCAAATGGAAACTTTGCCCGCGATATTGGAGCGCGAAAACATCCCTTTGCAATTCGACCTTCTGTCGATCGACATCGAAGGAGAGGATGTGAAGGTTCTCAACCATATGTTGTCCACCTCGCCCTATCGGCCGAACTGGATCATCTTCGAAGCCGGCCATATCGATGCCTATCGACCCGGCATGTTGTCATTGATCGCGCAGTTCGACAGCGAATATGAACTTGTGGGTAAGACCCAGGCCAATCTGATCTTCCGAAACCGATCCCTTCGCGCCATTTTGCGCGAAAAAAGCGTTACCCAGGAATAACCTCAAGCCTTTTTGACATTTTTTTGCCGCCGCGCTGGTCATTTTGTCCCGCAGCCGCAATGATGCCGCCATGGCCGGCGCAATCGATCCCGACAGCTTCAGTGACTCCCTGGTCATCCTGGGTGCGGCGGGGCTGGTCATTCCCGGTTTTGCCCGGTTTCGGATCAGTCCGGTCATAGGGTTCATCCTGGTAGGATTGGCCGTGGGGCCGGCGGGACTTGGTTCGCTGGTCGATCGTTACCCATGGCTCTATCACATCACCATATCCAACGGCGAAGCCATCGAGCCATTCGCCGAACTGGGCATCATCTTGCTGCTCTTCTCGATCGGCCTGGAACTGAGTTTCAAACGCCTATGGTCGATGCGCGCGCAGGTTTTCGGCGTGGGCGCCGCGGAATTGATCGGCAGCGGCTTACTGATCGGGCTAGGCCTTTATTTTCTGGGACAACCCACCGCGGGCGCGATCGGCCTGGGCCTCGCGCTTGCACTGTCCTCGACGGCGGTCGTGCTGCCGATGGTCGGTACGCGCAGCGCCGTTGGCCGGGCCGCATTCTCGATGCTGCTGTTCGAGGATCTGGCGCTTGTCCCCATCATCTTCATGCTGGGTGCGCTCGCCCCGTCGGTCGCCAGCAGCCCGGACGGCGCCTGGAGCGAACTGGCGAGCACCCTGCTCAAGGGCGGCATCACGATCGCGGTCATGCTCGTGCTGGGTCGCATCATCCTTCCGCACATCTTCAGCCAGGCCGCGCGCACGAAAAGCCCTGAAGTCTTTCTCGCCGCCAGCCTGCTCGTGGTCATCATTTCCAGCATGGCGACGTCCATCGCGGGCCTGTCGCCGATCGTAGGGGCGCTCGTAGCCGGCCTGCTGATCGCAGAAACCGATTATCATGGCGAAGTCGAGGTGATTACCGCGCCGTTCAAGGGGCTGGCGCTCGGCGTGTTCCTGATCACCGTCGGCATGAGCCTGGACCTGCGCGTCATCCTGGCCAACTGGCCCAGCCTGATGCTGGCCGTCGCCGGCGTGGTGCTGTGCAAGACGCTGGTCACCGCCGCGCTGCTCTATTTTTCGGGCGCGCGCAAAGGCGTGGCGCTGGAGGTCGGCGTCCTGATGTCCAGCCCGTCGGAAACGACGCTGATCGTGCTGTCTGCCGCTGCGGCGGCGCAATTGATCCTGCCATCGACCGCCGCCTTCTGGCAGATCGTGACCGCCATCGGCCTGACCATCACGCCTTTGCTCGCCCGCTTCGGCCACGACATCGCACGACGCCTGGAAATGGCGCTGGGCGAGGAACGGGTCGAGGGGGAACTGGAACAGACCGAGGCGGCCGCCGTCGTGATCGGCTTCGGGCGCGTCGGCCGGATGGTGTGCGACCTGCTGCGCACCCATAGCCAGCGCTTTATCGTCGTCGAATCCGACCCCGATGTCGTCGCCGAAGCCCGCCGCGCCGGCTATCCGATCCTGTTCGGTGACGTTGCGCGGGCTGAGATGCTGGACAAGCTTCGCCTGGGCCATGCCCGCGCGCTGATCCTGACCATGGACGATCCCGTCCTGTCCGTGCGCGTGACGCGCCGGGTGCGCGGATGGGTTCCTGACCTGCCCATCATCGCCCGCGCCCGCGACACCGACCATGCGGCCCAGCTTTACAAGGCAGGCGCGAGCGATGCCGTGCCCGAAACGCTGGAAAGCTCGCTGCAACTGGCGGAAACCGCACTGGTCGATCTGGGCGTGGCGATGGGGCCGGTGATCGCGTCGATCCACCAGACCCGCGAGGATCTGCGCGAAGGGATCAAGGATGCCGCGCAAATGCAGACCGCACCCAAATTGCGGCGGCTGCGGGCGGACGAGACCGGGTAAAGCCTTCGGAAGGCGGCTGGAGCCCACGATCCCCTGCCACAGATCGGCTTTCGTCAAGATGGCGGGCTGAACACCGACCAGCCGGTGCGGCGGGCCAG
>NZ_AYOY01000218.1 GCF_000508185.1 Sphingobium sp. C100
CGGCTGACGACCTGCCGCTGGCCGAGCGGCTGGCGCGCCAGATCGCCTCGGGCGGGCCGATCTCTGTCGCTCATTATATGGGCGAGGCGAACCAGCATTATTACGCCACCCGCGACCCGCTGGGCATGGACGGCGACTTCACGACCGCGCCCGAAATCAGCCAGATGTTCGGCGAGCTGATTGGTCTGGCGCTGGCCGACCTCTGGATGCGGTCGGGTCGCAGCCCTGAAGCCGCCTATGTCGAGCTGGGGCCGGGACGCGGCACGCTGGCCGCCGACGCGTTGCGGGCGATGGAGCGCGCCGCGCTCGCCCCCCCGGTGCATTTCGTCGAGACCAGCCCCACGCTGCGCGGGCGCCAGCGCGCGCTGCTGCCGCAGGTGGTCCATCATGACGGCGTCGACAGCCTGCCCGACAAAAGACCGCTGCTGATCGTCGCAAACGAGTTTTTCGACGCGCTGCCGGTCCGCCAATGCATCCGCGTCGGCGACGAATGGCGCGAGCGCGTCCTCCTCTCCCGCGACGAACCGGGGCGCTTCATCCCGGTGGCAGGCTATCGCCGCATCGAATCGGGCCTGCCGCCGCTGGCGGCCGAAGCGCCCGACGGCGCGATCCTGGAATCGCCGATCGTGGGCGCCGGCATCGCCTATGCCCTGGCCCAGCGCATCGCGCGCCAGGGCGGCGGCGCGCTGATCATCGACTATGGCTATGAAGGCCCGACGCTGGGCGATACGCTTCAGGCGGTGAAGGCGCACCAGTTCGCCGACCCGTTCGCCGATCCGGGGGAGGTCGACCTGACCACCCATGTCGATTTCACCATGTTGGGCAATATGGCGCGGCAGGCCGGCCTGCGGGTTCATGGCCCGGTCGGCCAGGGCGCTTTCCTGCGCCAGCTCGGCATCGACGCACGCGCCGATCAACTGGCCCAGGGCACGCCGGCAAGAGCGGAGGAAGTGGAGGCCGCGCGCGTCCGCCTGACCGATGCGGCGGCGATGGGCACGCTGTTCAAGGCGATGGCCTGGACCCATCCCGACTGGGCCGACCCGGCGGGGTTCGAACGATAGGGAGGATCAATCCTCCTGATAATAGCGGCTCAATTTGCGGATGAAGCCGATCAGGCCCGTCTGCCGGCTGCGCTTCATGCGTTCGGCGTGAAGAATGGTCTGCACGCTGCGGAAACAATCGTCCGCATCGACATTGCACAACACATAGTCATAACCGTCCCAGTGCGCGATCTCCCCCGCCGCGCGCGACATGCGGCCAACGATCACTGCTTCGCTGTCGGTGGCGCGGCCGCGCAGGCGGCGCTCCAGTTCCTCCATCGACGGGGGCAGAATGAATACGCGCACCACGTCGCCGCCGGCGATCTGGTGCAATTGCTGCGCGCCCTGCCAGTCGATGTCGAACAGCACGTCCTTGCCCGATTTCAGCATCGCTTCGACCGAAGCGCGCGGCGTGCCGTAGCGCTGGCCAAAGACATGCGCCCATTCCAGAAACTCATGGTCGTTCGCCATGCGCCGGAATTCTTCCAGGTCGACGAAATGGTAATCCTTGCCCTCGATCTCGCCGGGTCGCATCGGTCGCGTCGTGGCGGACACCGACATGGACAGGTCCGGTTCGGCCGCGAGCAGCTTGCGCGCGATCGTCGACTTGCCAGCGCCCGAGGGGGAGGACAGGACGAAAAGCACGCCGCGGCGCTTGAAATCGGTGGTCTCTGTGGTGATGCTGTCGGCCATGACCGCTAGTGGCCTCAAGAACGGGCTTTTGCAAGGGGTTGGAGGAAAACGGGATTGGCGCGCTCACGTAAGAAGTTGAATAGAAAAGGCTTTATCCTCGTCGCGCTAATCGTTGCGGTGACCTGCGCCATTCTCTTCCTGATGCAAAGGCCGCTCATCTGCACCTGCGGACGGGTCGAATTCTGGCATGGCGCGCTCGACAGCGGCAACAGCCAGCATCTGGCCGACTGGTACAGCCTTAGCCATGTCATCCACGGCTTCCTCTTCTATGCCGCCGCGCACTGGCTGCTGCAGCGGCAGCCCATGGGCCTCCGGCTGGCACTGGCGGTGGGGGTCGAGGCGGCGTGGGAGATTGTCGAAAATTCCCCCTTCATCGTCGACCGCTATCGCACCGCGACCATTGCCCTTGGCTATTCGGGCGACTCCATCGTCAATTCGCTCAGTGACATCGGCATGATGACGATCGGCTTCCTGTTCGCCGCCCGCGCGCCTGCCTGGTTGACGGTGACGCTTGCGATTGCCCTGGAATTACTGGCGCTGGCGGTGATACGCGACAATCTGACGCTCAACATCCTGATGCTGACCTGGCCGATTGACGCGGTCCGGGAGTGGCAGGCGGCGCTTTAAGCCTTGTTCGCCTTGCGCGCGCTGTCGATCGGGATCGGCTCGCCGCTCTTGTCAGTCAGCAGCTTCAATGCCTTTTTGCGATCGCCCTCGCGCTTCGCCTCATAGAGCTTGCCAGCCATATAGGCTCCGGTCACGAACAGCGCGCCGGCGGGGTAGCGCATGATAAGCCGTTTGGCGCCCATACCAGCGAGGATGCCGGCAACCCCGGTCTTGCCGGTGCGAGCGGCGACGCGGGTCGCCACCACGGTTGCACCCACGCGCGCAGCCTTTCGCAACAGCCCGGCTTTTTTCGGCGGACGGATCGCGACGAGCGGCGCGGCGGTGTCAGGCTTTTTCCTCTTCATACAGAGTTAATGTATCGCATGGCCGCCGGTTCCACCATGCTCAAACCATATTTTCCGGGCGGACCAGCCGATCGAAGGTCGGCTCGTCCACCAGCCCCAGTTCCAGGCCGGCTTGCTTGAGCGTCAGCCCTTGTTTGTGGGCGTGCTTGGCGATGGCGGCGGCATTGTCATAGCCGATTTCGGGGGCGAGCGCCGTCACCAGCATCAACGAGCGATCGACAAGTTCGGCGATCCGTCCCTCATTGGCCATCAGCCCATCGACGCAACGTTCCACGAAACTGTCCATGCCAACGCTCAGCAGATGGATCGACCGCAGCACCGCCGCGCCGATCAGCGGTTTGAACACATTAAGTTCCATATGGCCCTGCATCCCGCCCACAGTCACAGCCTGATGATTGCCGATCACCTGCGCCGCGACCATGGTCAGCATTTCGCACTGGGTCGGGTTGACCTTGCCCGGCATGATCGAACTGCCCGGTTCGTTGGCCGGAAGGTCTAGTTCGCCCAGACCTGAACGGGGACCACTGCCCAGCAGGCGGATGTCATTGGCGATCTTGGTCAGCGCGACGGCGATGCTGTTGAGGCGGCCGGAGAAATCGACCAGCGTGTCCTGGCTGGCCAGCGCCTCGAACTTGTTGGGCGCGGTTTCGAACGGGAAACCGGTGAGCGCGGCGATCTCGGCCGCCACATCCTCGGCAAAGCCCGGCGGCGTGTTGAGTCCGGTGCCCACCGCCGTGCCCCCCTGCGCCAATTTGGAGAGGCCATGGTCGACCAGCGGCACGATGCGCGTGCGGGCGAGGCGGATCTGGGCATAATAGCCGGAAAATTCCTGCCCCAGGGTCAGCGGCGTCGCATCCTGCAAATGGGTGCGGCCGATCTTCACGATATGCGCCCAGGCCTTCACCTTTGCGAGCAACGTATTTTCCAGCCGCTCCAGCGCCGGGAGCAGATGGCGCTGCGCGGCCAGCGCGGCGGCGACATGCATGGCGGTGGGGAAGCTGTCGTTGGACGACTGGCTCATATTGACATGATCGTTCGGGTGAACGGGCGATTTGCCGCCGCGCGCGCCGGACAGCATCTCGTTGGCGCGGCCGGCAATGACTTCATTGACGTTCATGTTCGATTGGGTGCCGCTGCCGGTCTGCCAGATGACGAGCGGGAACTGGTCGTCAAGGCGCCCATCCGCCACTTCGGCAGCGGCGGATTCGATCGCGTCGGCCAGCTTGGCGTCCAGGCCATGACGGCGGTTCACCCGCGCCGCCGCCTGCTTGACGACGGCGAGGGCATGAATGATGCCGGCCGGCATCCGCTCGGTCGCGCCAAAAGGGAAATTCTCGATGCTGCGCTGGGTCTGCGCGCCCCAATAGGCGTCCGCGGGCACCTCCAGGGCGCCGATGCTGTCACTTTCGGTGCGGGTGGCGGTCATTTGGAAGCTCCCAGCTGAGAATAAATCGCAGAACATGTAGGAAGAAGGACGGACATTCCAAGCCTAGCGGCCGCTCTGCCCGACTCTGCTTTCCCGCATGTTGGTAGGCGTCGGCGGTTCCAGCCGCCGCCTTAATGCTCTATGGCCGCGCGCATCTTCAACGTGGGAGCAACTATGGGTCGGCTTGTCAGCATCATCCGGGGCGCGGGCGTCGCCCTGTTGTTCCTGGTCATTGCGCTGTGTTTGATCCTCACCATCCTGCCCCCGTTTCTGGATCGCGTCTATTATGACGGGCCGGTCAGCCGCCATTATGACGGCGCCCGCTTTTTCAATCCCGACGGCGCGATCGAGCCGCCCGCGCCGCCCGGCACCAGCCGCCAGACCTTCATCGCACGCTGGCTGCTGGGCGCGGACGACCGACCGCCCTGGCCCGAAGCGATCGCGGTAAAACCCTCCCGCCCCGCCCCCTTTGCCGCGCCGCGCGGCATGAGCGCGACCTGGGTCGGCCATGCGACGGTGCTGGTGCAGGCGGCGGGCCTCAACATCCTGACCGATCCGATCTGGTCGGACTATGCCAGTCCGTTCCCCCCGCTAGGCCCAAAACGGGTGGCGCAGCCCGGCATCCGGTTCGACGACCTGCCGAAAATCGACCTGGTCCTGCTCAGCCACAATCATTACGACCATATGGACCTGCCCACCCTGAAGCGACTATGGGCGCGCGATCGGCCCAAAATCGTCACCAGCCTGGGCAACGACACCATATTGAAGGCGAACGGCATCCCGGCGACCGCGCTCGACTGGGGCCAGTCGGTCAGCGGCGCGGCGCTCAATGGCCTAGCGCCGCAAGCGGTGATCCAGTGCGGCAGTTACGAACATTGCCCCGATTATCAGGTGCATGTGACCCGCAACCATCATTGGAGCAGCCGCTGGGGCACCGACCGCAACCGCGCGCTCTGGTCGAGCTTCGTCATCGAAACGCGGGCGGGCAATATCTTCTTCGCTGGCGACACCGGCGCGGGCGACATGGGCTGGACGGGGCAGGCGCGCCGTTTCGGACCGATCCGGCTGGCGCTGATCCCGATCGGCGCCTTCCGCTTCTGGAAGGGGCAGATGCAATCGGACGCGCATATCGGCCCGGTGCAGGCGGTGGAGGTCTTCCGCCGGCTGGGCGCGTCGACCGCGATCCCGATCCACTGGGGCACATTCCGCCTGTCCTATGAAGGATGGAACACGCCGCCGCGGATGCTGGAACTGGCGCTGCGCTGCGCGGGCATAGAACGCAAACGCTTCGCCCCGTTGCGCATCGGCCAGTCGCTGCCGGTGCCGGTCGTCAGCCCCGTGCCGGTGGGCCGCAAGCAATGCGACGAAAGGGCGATCCGGGCGCTGGAGTGAGGCGACAGGCGAGCGGGCACATCTTGCCCTGCGCGATTGGCGCGCAGGAGGCGAGAGGGATCGCCGCCGGTGCGGGAATGACGAAAAGGGTGGATGGCGGAAGGTCGGCTTTACATTTTTTCTTACGCTAAGCAGACATTAGGGGTGTTGGTGTATGGCAGCCATATGGCATTTTCAGCGAACAACGAAGCGAGACAGACGGTTGACCCTCAACGTCATCTTGAACTGGTTCCCTCGGGCGGTTCGTCGGACGGCGATCGATATTTTGAAATAAGAGGTGAACAGATCGCAGGACGCTTCGCGGCCTACATAGCTACCCCAACCGCTAACGATGCGTTGAAACAGACATGCGATTTTATCTGGATCGTTAACTCGGTTTCCTGTCCTCCGGAACAACGTTCCACCTTTAAGGAGGTTATAGTTGAGGCATTGCTCGCCTACAAATTCGCCCATGGCTATCCACAGGATCAGAGTGCTGGCGTGATCTTTGGGGATGACCCAAATGCGACCGCTTACCGGCATCCATAATTTAGCCCCTTCTGCCTATAACTGGTCGTGTGCCGCCGGGCAGCTTGCCCCAAACGGCTTCATTCTCTTGCCCGGTGGCGCCCAACAACGAAGAGACAGCCTGCAACAAGTGGTGTTCCATACGCGAGCGAGAATAACACGGCCCAGTCTATAAAATCGGCAGCTGTGCCTAACACTACCGGGGGCCACATCGGAATTGATCCTGACCACAGCGCACCAAGGACCATTCCCGGCAGAATGATGATAGCCCAAAATAGGCCGAGTATTTTCGCAGCCAGCTTCATGAATGCCAGTTTCATGTCTGCTTTGAAGAATTGCAAGCAAGTCCGGAACAGGCAAAAAATGGTCGATGGTGGCCAACTAATTTGAACGTCATGCAAGCGCCAGTTGGCCCCCGCGCTCTCTGGGCGACGATAGTGGGATGGTCGCTGCCAGCCACCCCCGTCATCGTCGCCCGTCCCGCGTTATTCAGCCTGAGGGGCAATCGCCCACGCGCCGGGCGGTCAGGTCGTGGGTGGTGCGTAGCACGGGTTGGCCGCCTTCGGTCTTCGTCATGGTCGTGCCCAGGGTCATGCTGTCGGCGGTATAATTGCCCTCTACCATGAGTTCCGACACGCCCGCGCCCGCCTTGCAGCTCAAGGTCACGATCAACCGGCCCTTGCGCACCAGCTTGTCCTTGTAGATGCAATCCTGCCCCTCCGGCCCGGCCAGCGCGTCGGCGTCGGGCGCACCATCCTGATCGATGGCGAGGCAGAGTTTCTCCTCCCCGATCTGCTTGAGCGCTTCCTGATATTGGGCCGGGGTAACAGTGGGCGTGTTATAGCCGGTGGTCTTGCGCGTCAGTTCCCACTGGCCGGCCTGCATCATCACCGGCGCTTCCTCCGCCTCCGGCGCGGGTGCGGGATCGCTGCCGCAGGCGGCAAGGCCCAGGACCGCGCCAAGCATCATATATCGCATAACCTCTCCCCTGTTCCGTTATCGGACCTGTTTGATTATCGAACCATGGCCAAGGCTCTACTCCTCTGGCCCAAAGTGCAAGGGGCCAAAATGCGGGGCGTGTGCTTCATCGCCGCCGCCGCCCGCCATCCTGTCTGGTCGGCGCGTGAAAATCGGCCGGCTTGCCCGCGATCCAGCGCAGGAAATGGGCGATGGCAGGGTGGTCGCGCAGCGCCGCCGGATCGGCATAGCCGCGCGCCAGTTCCATATTGCTCAGCGTCGCGTGGATGGTGCGGTGACAGATCGGATGGACGGGCACCGTGTCGCGCCCGCCCCGGCTCCGGGGCACCGGATGATGCCGTTCGACCCGGTCCCCAAGCGGGCGTTCACACAGCCAGCAGCAATGCCCTTCATGCGCCTCCACGACCGCTGCGGATCACTGATCCTCCTGGCACGTCGCGCCGATCCACTTGCCTTCCGACCGGGCCTTCATCGCCATGGCCGACCCCTGCGGCCCGCCCTCCATCTTCATGTCCATGTCCATCCTATAATGGTCGGGCGCGTAGGTGCCGGACATGGCCGCGTTCATCGTGCCGCCCTCCGCCTTGCACGACAGCTTCCCCTTCACCGTGCCGCCGACGGCCGAGAAGTCGGCATAGCGGCAATTTTTATCCTCCTGGCCGGAGAACATGTCGGCGCTCGGATTGGCCGCCTCTTCGGGCGTGACGCAATATTTGAGCGCGGTCTGGCTCATCATATGCTTCATCTGCTCCTCCATCCCGTCCGGCGCGCCGGGCATTCCCGACAGGTCGATGTCCTGGATGGTGAAGCGCCCTTCCCACTGTCCGGGCTTTAGCTGCACCTTGTCGATCGCCTTTTTCACCTGCGCCTTGCTCATGGCGTCGGTCGCGGCGATGTCCCCCGCCTTGTCACCAGGCTTATCGCCACAGGCGGCGAGGCCCGTCGTGAACAATGCGAGCATCAAGACTGTCCGGCGCATGTCATTCCTCCCTGTTTCCCTACCCAAGCCGACCATAACGAAGCTGCGCGCCGGTTCAATGACATGGGACAAATGGGTGGCGAAGGCTGGCTATCGGTCCAAGGTCGCCACCATCGCGCGACGCGGATTGCGCCTGTCGTGAAAGACCCCATATTCGACCCCATGTCGATTCAGATCCGCACCACGCTGGACGAGCCGGAGACCGGCGAGACCTTCGTCCCCCACCGCCCGGCGCGCCCCGAAAAAAGCGAGGGCGGCCGGCCCTTCACGCTGGTGAGCGATTATGAGCCGTCGGGCGACCAGCGCACCGCGATTCCCGAACTGGTGGAACAGGCGCTGGCGGGCGAGCGCGACCAGGTGCTGCTGGGTGTGACCGGCTCCGGCAAGACCTTCACCATGGCCAAGGTGATCGAGGCGTTGCAGCGGCCCGCGCTGATCCTGGCCCCCAACAAGATTTTGGCGGCGCAGCTTTATGGCGAGTTCAAGAGCTTCTTTCCCGACAATGCGGTCGAGTATTTCGTCAGTTATTATGATTATTACCAGCCCGAAGCCTATGTCGCGCGTTCCGACACCTATATCGAGAAGGAAAGCTCGGTAAACGAAAGCATCGACCGGATGCGCCATTCGGCCACCCGCGCGCTGCTGGAGCGGGACGATGTCATCATCGTCGCGTCGGTATCCTGCCTCTATGGGATCGGGTCGGTCGAAACCTATTCGGCCATGACCTTTTCCATGAAGAAGGGCGGGATCGAGGATCAGCGGGAAATCATCCGCAAGCTCGTCGCGCTCCAGTACAAGCGCAACGACGCAGGCTTTGCGCGCGGCAATTTCCGCGTGAAGGGCGACAATCTGGAGATTTTCCCGTCCCATTATGAGGATACCGCCTGGCGCATCAGCTTCTTCGGCAACGAGATCGAGGCGATCGTCGAGTTTGATCCCCTGACCGGCAAGAAGGTCGCCAGCCTCGATTATGTGAAGGTCTTCCCAAACAGCCACCATGTGACGCCGGGGCCGACGCTCAAGCAGGCGATGGAGGCGATCCGCTTCGAACTGGCCGAGCGGCTGAAGGAACTGGTCGCGGAAGGCAAGTTGCTGGAGGCACAAAGGCTGGAGCAGCGCACCAATTTCGACCTGGAGATGATCGCGGCGACCGGAAGTTGCGCAGGGATCGAGAATTATTCCCGCTTCCTGACCGGCCGCCTGCCCGGCGAACCGCCGCCGACCCTGTTCGAATATCTACCTGAGAACGCACTGTTGTTCGTGGACGAAAGCCACCAGACCGTGCCGCAGATCGGCGCGATGGCGCGGGGCGACCATCGGCGCAAGATCACGCTGGCCGAATATGGCTTTCGCCTGCCCAGTTGCATCGACAACCGGCCGCTGCGCTTCAACGAATGGGACGCGATGCGGCCGCAGACGGTCAGCGTCTCCGCCACGCCTGGCCCTTGGGAGATGGAGCAGACCGGCGGCGTGTTCAGCGAGCAGGTGATCCGCCCCACCGGCCTCATCGACCCGCCGGTCGAGATCAAGCCGGTGGAGGACCAGGTCGACGATCTGATCAACGAATGTCGCAAGGTGGCGGCGCAAGGCTATCGCACGCTGGTCACGACACTGACCAAGCGCATGGCCGAGGATCTGACCGAGTTCATGCATGAGGCGGGGATCAAGGTCCGCTACATGCACAGCGACGTCGAGACGCTGGAGCGCATCGAGCTGATCCGGGATTTGCGGCTGGGCGTCTATGACGTGCTGATCGGCATCAACCTGCTGCGCGAAGGGCTCGATATTCCCGAATGCGGGCTGGTGGCGATCTTGGACGCGGACAAGGAAGGCTTCCTGCGCTCCGAAACATCGCTGATTCAGACGATCGGGCGTGCTGCGCGCAATGTCGAGGGGCGCGTCATCCTCTATGCCGACCGGATCACCGGGTCGATGGAGCGCGCGCTCAACGAGACCGGGCGGCGGCGCGAGAAGCAGGAAGCCTATAATCGCGAGCATGGCATTACGCCGACCACGATCAAGCGCAACATCGGCGACATCATCGCCCATGTCTCGTCCAAGGATCAGGTCACGGTCGACACCGGGCTGGACGACCGGCCGCATCTGGTCGGCCATAATCTGCGCGCCTATATCGAGGATCTGGAAAAGAAGATGCGCGCGGCGGCGGCCGACCTGGAGTTCGAGGAAGCCGGGCGGATCAGGGACGAGATCCGCAAGCTGGAGGCGGAGGAGCTTGGCCTGCCCGCCGACGAGCAGGTCGCAGCGCCGCGCGGGCGTGCGACCGAGGGGAAGCCGGGAACGCGGAAATTGCGCTATGGGAAGACGCAGCGGAAGTTCGGGCGGTAGGTATCGAACCGATCCTGGAGATGTGATCTATCCCCCAACCGCGCTATCGCCCGGCGATCTACGCCGCCTGAACGGCGCGCCCTTCCCCTCAATCCGTGCGGCTGGTGACGTTCGCCGTGCCGTCGGGGGTAATTTCGATCAGATGCGCGCTGCCATTATTGCATTGCGCTTTCCAGCCACGGACGCCTGGCCGGATATCGGCGCGCTGTGAGTCCGTGACGCTCGGGCAGGCGGTGCCGGAATCGCGGATCGCCTTTTCAAAGACACCGTTGCGCAGCCCTTCGTCCAACTGCGCGACCTGTGCCGCCGCGCCGGTTTCCGGCATGCTGCGATTGACGGGCGCCGCTGCCTGATCCTCGCCGCCGCCGCCGCCGCAGGAGGCGAGGGCGAGGGCGGCGGGGATCATCGCCCATCCCGACATCATGGTCTTCATCAGTCTCGCTCCTGTTCCTGTTCCTGTTCGTTCGCCCAATGGCAAAGCGGCGACCCGCGTTGGGGTTCCGCCCTCAATTGTCGGTCCGTGGCCGGGGCGCGAGCCGGCTGCTTTCCAGCAGCGGCAGGCCGCCCTCGGTCGGGACATAGATGATGCTGGCGTCCTTGCCGTCGATCGCCTGGATTTGCAGATAGCGCAGATAGCCGTCCGGCCCGCCCAGACTGTCCTGGAGGATGCGGTTGGCGCGCGCCGCGCCTTCGGCCCGCACGACTTCGGCGTCGGCCAGCATCCTGGCGCTTTCCAGCCGCGCCTTCGCTTCCAGCACCGCGATCTGGCGCGACGATTGGGCTTCGGCCAGCGCGGCGCGGCCCGCCTGTTCCTTGCTGTAGACATTATAGGACGGGCAGCCCCAAAGGACGCCCGACACCGTCACGAAGAATAATATGGCGAGCCCCAGCACGCCGGTTCCGGTCAGTCGCATCATCCCCCCGCTATCCGCTTCAATCCGCAAACCCGTCGGTCGCGCGGATCAGCGCGTCCAATATGCCCGGCTCATTATAGGCATGGCCCGCGCCCTCGATCATCTCGAACCGCGCCTGCGGCCAGGCGCGGTGCAGTTCCCAGGCGGTTTCCGCCGGGCAGGCCATGTCGTAGCGTCCCTGCACGATGACGCCGGGAATCTCCGCCAGCCTGGCCGCGTCGCCGATCAGTTGCCCGTCCTCCAGCCAGCCGCCATGGACGAAATAATGATTTTCGATGCGGGCGAAGGCGAGCGCGAAATCGTCCGCGTCGTGGGTCGCCGACAGCGCCGGGTCGGGCAGCAGGCGGATCGTCTCGCCCTCCCACACGCTCCAGGCGCGGGCGGCGGCGACCTGCGCCGCGCGATCATCACCGGTCAGGAGGCGGCGATAGGCGGCCACCATATTGCCGCGCTCGGATTCCGGCACCGGGGCGACGAAGCGTTCCCATTTGTCGGGAAAGATGCGGCTGGCGCCATGCTGATAATACCAGTCGATCTCCGACGGGCGGATCGTGAAGACGCCGCGCAGCACCAGTTCGGTCACGCGCGCGACATGGGTCTGCGCATAGGCGAGCGCCAGGGTCGACCCCCAGCTGCCGCCGAACACCAGCCAGCGATCGACGCCCATCATCTCACGCAGCCGCTCGATATCCGCCACCAGATGCCAGGTCGTGTTGGCATCCAGCCCGGCGTGCGGCGTCGAGCGGCCGCACCCGCGCTGGTCGAACAGCAGCACATCGTAGCGCGCGGGATCGAACAGCCGGCGATGGTCGGGCGATATGCCGCCGCCCGGCCCGCCATGAAGGAAGACGGCCGGCTTGGCGCCCGGCGTCCCGCACCGTTCCCAATAGAGACGATGCCCGTCGCCGACATCGAGATGGCCCGAGGCGAAAGGGGTGATCGGGGGATAGAGGCCGCGTCCCTGCCCCTGGTCAGTCGTGCCGCCGTGCATCATCGCCAATCTTCCCGAACTTCGCGCATATGCGCGCTGTGGATTCTATGAAAGTTGTTATTTATCAATTACTTATAATATGGCACACAGGGATGGAACAGGGGTTCCGGCGCCGTGCTTCATCATAGCGGCGATGCCCGCGTTGGGCCAGCGACTTCGCGGCGGATATTGAGGGGTTAGCGACGGCTGGTCGCCCACCGGTCAACCAGCATCGCCACGAGTCCCGCCGGTATGGACAGGCCGCACAGCATTATCAGACCCACCACTAGAAGCGGGCCGGTTCCGTTGTTCATCCACATCACGGGAAGCTGCGCAACTGTTACGATGATGCCCGCCAAGCCCCATCGGCTTCGAAGCAGGAAGCCGGCCAAAGCCGACAGCACCAATGAAACCGGATACCAGATCGTCCAATAGGCATCCGCATCCCATGGCTCCCCGACAGCGGAGGCATAACAAATATATTGCCAATATAGTCCACTTGAAATGAGCAATATAAAAGCGGGAAGGACGCGTATTTTCATATGGATAGGCTTTCATAAGGAGAGCTGATTGCCAATCACCCTTTACCGACGAGACAGCGCGCCCTGCTCCACCGAGAGCGATCTCATCGCGGCAGGCGAACCGCCGCTCGTGTTTGGACGCAAGGCGCGGGATGACGGCGAGGCGCGGCGATGCCATCCTTGTTCCCATGGACCTGACCGACATAGACCGGCATGGCGCGGCGCGACTGCCCGCCCTGCTTTCCCCCGACCAGTGCGCCGCGATCGCGGCGCTGTGGGACAGCCCCGCCGTCTTTCGCAAGGAAGTGGTGATGGCGCGGCATGGCTTTGGCTGCGGGCGCTATCGCTATTTCGACTATCCCCTGCCCCCGCCCGTGGCGACGCTGCGCGACGCGCTCTATCCCGCGCTGGCGGCGCAGGCCAACCGCTGGGCGGCGATGCTGGGCACGGGGGATATATATCCGCTGCGTCATGCGGATTTCCTCGCCCGCTGCGCGCTGGGCGGGCAGGACAAGCCGACGCCGCTGCTGCTGCGCTATGAAGCCGGGGACTGGAATGCGCTGCACCAGGATGTCTATGGCCCGCATATCTTTCCGTTGCAGGCGGCGGTGCTGCTGTCGCGGCCGCAGACGGATTTCACCGGCGGCGCCTTCATCCTGACCGAACAGCGCCCGCGGATGCAGTCGCGGCCCGAAATGGTGCCGCTCGACCAGGGCGATGCGGTGATATTCCCGGTGCGCGACCGGCCGGTGCAGGGGACGCGCGGCGTCCACCGGGTGCAGATGCGCCATGGCGTCAGCCGCCTTTTGTCGGGCACAAGATATATGCTGGGGATCATCTTTCACGACGCCGCCTGATCGCCCGCGCCTCTGGACAACCCCTGTCGGCAAGCCCCCGTTCAGCCACCCCATTACAATTTGCGACAAATTTGTCCGGCAAATGCCAGAATCTTGCGACATGTGGCACCTAGACCGGACATGAAGGTTCCGATCTGTCTTTGGGGGTTTTTGTGCGCCGATCCGCATCCGTCTTTCTGTTGCCCATGATGATGGGCGCCGCGCCCGGCGCGTTGCTGGCGCAGGACCAGCCCCCCACGCGCGCGCCGCAGGACGCGATGGACGAGGGCGAGGAGATCATCGTCACCGGGCAGCCCCAGCGCGGCGCGGTGATCGGCGAGATCGAGGCGGAACAGCAGCTTTCCTCCGCCGACGTCCGCGCGCTGGGCGTCACGTCCATCAGCGAACTCATCACCGAACTGGAGCCGCAGACCAACGGCACGCCGATCATCCTGCTGAACGGCAAGCGCATCTCCAGCTTTTCCGAGATACGCGACCTGCCGTCCGAAGCGGTGGCGCGGGTGGACATCCTGCCCGAACAGGTGGCGCTCAGCTATGGCTATGCGCCCACGCAAAAAGTGGTGAACATCGTGCTGCGCCAGCGTTTCCGCGCGGAAAATGGCGAGTTCAAGCTGGGCACGACCACCGAGGGCGGGCGCGAAAATGGCGAGGTCGAAGCCGGCATCATCCGTATCCAGGGCGACAATCGCTTCACCCTGAACCTGGAATATAGCCGCGCCGCGCGCCTGCTGGAAAGCGAGCGCGACATCGTGACGACCCCGGCCAACCGCCCCTATGCGCTGGCGGGCAATGTCACGTCCACGGTTCAGGGCGCGGAGATAGACCCGGCGCTGTCGGCATTGGCGGGCCAGTCCGTAACGGTGGCCGCCGTCCCGGCGAGCGCGGCCAATGGCGCGCCGACGCTGGACGATTTCGTCGCCGGGGCCAATGCGCAGGCTGGCGTCGACCTGACCCGCTATCGGACGCTCAGCCCGGCGACCGAGAATTTTTCCGCCAACGCGACCCTGGCCCGCGCGCTGGGCGGCGTGTCCGCGACGATCAACGGGCGGCTGGAACTGTCGGAAAACGACTCGCTGCAAGGGCTGTCGACGGCGGCGCTGGGGCTCAACGCGGGATCGCCCTTTTCCCCCTTCGGCCAGGACGTGACGCTTTACCGCTATCTGGCGCAGGCCGGCGCGCTGGGGCAGCAGGTGCGCGGCACCACCGGCCATGTTGGCGTGACGCTGAACGGGCAGATCGGGCGCAAATGGCAATGGTCCTTCACCGGCAACGGCGACCTGTCGATCACCCGCACCCGCACCGACCGGGGCGTCGATACCGATGCGATCCAGGCCGCGCTCGACGCGGGCGATGCGAGCGTCAATCCCTATGGCGACTTCGCCCCCGGCCTGCTCGCCACGCGGATGACCGACACCGCGCGCGCCAAGAGCCAGGCGGTGCAGGCCGACCTGCTGGTGAGCGGCGCGCTGTTCCGCCTGCCCGCGGGCGATGTCATGACTTCCATCCGGCTCGGCGGATCGGCCAATGGCTTTGAAAGCCGCTCGGTCCGATCGGGCGAGGAACGCCGCACCGATTATAGCCGCGAGATCGGCAGCGGACAGGTGAGCGTGGACGTGCCGCTGACCAGCCGGTCGAAGGGCGTGCTGGGAGCCGTGGGCGACATCGGCGTCAACCTGAACGTCGCGGCGCAGCAGCTTTCCGATTTCGGCACGCTTTCGACGCTGGGCTATGGGCTGCGCTGGCAGCCGGTGAAGGCGGTGCAGATATTGGCGTCGGCCAACCAGGATCGCGCCGCGCCGACCGGATCGCAGATCACCGATCCGCTGATTTCCACGCCCAATGTCTCGGTATTCGACTATGCGACCGGGCAGAGCGTGTTCGTCACCCAATTGTCGGGCGGCAATGTTTCGCTGCGGGAAAGCGTGCGCGACCAGTTTCGTTTGAGCGCGCGGGTAAAGCCGTTCGAAAAGCCCAACCTGACGCTGACCGCCACCTATCTCAACAGCCGCACCAGCAATCCGATCGCCGCCTTCCCGACGCCCACGCCGGATATAGAGGCGGCCTTCCCGCAACGCTTCGTGCGCGACGAGGACGGCAATCTGTTGCAGGTCGACGCGCGGCCGATCAATTTCCTGCGGTCGCAGAGCGAGCAGTTGCGCTGGGGCTTTGACCTGTCGATCCCGCTGAAATCGCATATGCAAAAGGTGATCGAGGCGTGGCGCGCGGCCGGATCGAAGCCGGAGGAGCGGCCCAAGGAACTGGCGGACATGCGGGCGGCGTTCGGCCGCAACCGACCCCAAAGCGGGCAGGAGGGTGGCCGGGACGGCGGATCGCCGTCAGCGGAGAGCGGCGACCGGCCACGCGGTG
>NZ_AYOY01000219.1 GCF_000508185.1 Sphingobium sp. C100
GCCGTGGAGGCGGCGGCGGGGGCCGATGTGGTGGTCACCGACACCTGGATTTCCATGGGTCAGGCGCACGCCGACGCCAAGCTCTCGGCGATGATGCCCTATCAGGTGACGCCTGCATTGATGGCGCAGGCGCGGCCCGGCGCCAAATTCCTCCACTGCCTGCCCGCCCATCGCGGCGAGGAAGTGGTCGAGGCGGTGATCGACGGCCCGCAGTCGCTGATCTGGGACGAGGCGGAAAACCGCATCCATGCCCAGAAATCGGTGCTGCTCTGGGCGCTTGGGCGGCTCGGTTGAGTTTTCGGGCGGGCTTCCTATCTAGGCCGCCTGCCCGCATCGCTGGGTGCTGCCCTTATTCACCGGCGCTCTCCCGCCGGACGCCGGAGTATTGAATTGACGTCTGCCGCCGACCTCGACCAGGCCCTTGGCTTCACCATCCCGCAACGCCATGCGCGCGGACGTCTTGTGCGCCTGGGGCCTGTGCTCGACGATGTGCTGGCCGCCCATGCCTATCCGCCGGCTGTCGAACGGACGCTGGCGTCGGCGCTGGTGCTGGCGGCGCTGCTGGGCAGCACGTTGAAGCAGGCGGGCGGCCAGCTCACCTTGCAGGCGCAGACCGAAAATGGCGTCATCGGCCTGCTGGTGGCGGATTATAAAAATGGCGATTTGCGCGGCTATGCCAAGTTCGACGCGGACCGGCTTGCGGAGCTTGGCCCCGATCCGTCCCTGTTCGGCCTCTTCGGCAAGGGCTATCTGGCCATCACCTTCGACCAGGCGGTGACCGGCGAGCGCTATCAGGGCATTGTGCCGCTGGAAGGCGAATCGCTGGGTCATGCGGCCGAACATTATTTCTTCCAGTCGGAACAGATCCCCAGCGTCATCCGCATCGCTACCCGGCATGAAGCGGGAGAGGGCTGCGTGGCGGCCGGGCTGCTGCTCCAGCATCTGCCCGAGGGTGAGGTGGGCCGCGAACGACTGCATGTGCGCCATGACCATCCCGAGTGGGAACATGTGCAGGTGCTGGCCGAAACGCTGAAGCCGGGGGAATTGACCGATCCGGCTCTTCCGCTCAGCGACATTCTCTGGCGGCTCTTTCACGAGGAAGCGGAAGTGCGCGTGACCGAAGCGGCGCCGCTGGCCAAGGGATGCCGGTGCGACCTGACGCATATCCGCGATGTCATCGGCCGCTTTTCGGTCGAGGAACGGGCGGAGATGGCCGACGACAATGGCGTGATCGGTGTGGATTGCGCCTTTTGCTCGCGTATCTTCCCGCTGGCGCTGGACAGTTTCACCACCCATTGACGCTGGCCCGCGCCATAACGATATTTGTAATTGAGGCGATCCGTGCCTTTTGCGCTATGAAATCGCCTTAATTGGGCGGCAGATGAGCCGGACTTGCCGCGTTGACGGAAATGAGCCGAATCATGACGATGGACAGATTGCGCGCCATGGGCGCCGCGATAGCGCTGCTGGCGGTCACTGACACCGCCGCAATGGCTGCGCCGGCCGCATCCGGCGGAGCGGCGCCGGTGGCGCTGCGCGCGCTGGAAACCGGCGAGTGGGAGCTGCGCGGCCGGGGCGACGGCGCGGAAACGCGCAAGCTGTGTGTTACCGACCTGCGCCAGTTGCTCCAGCTGCGCCATGGCCAGGCGCTGTGCCGCAGCTTCACGATCAGCGACAACGCCCATGGCGTGACCGTTTCCTATGATTGCGCGGCGGCAGGCAATGGCCGCACGGACCTGCGCGTCGAAACCGCGCGATTGGTGCAAATCCAGTCGCAGGGCGTGGCCGACGGCGCGCCCTTCGCTTTTGCGGCCGAGGGGCGGCGGATCGGCGCTTGCGGTTCCTAGGACATAGGCCGCGCCGGCTTGCGCTGGGGCTGGTGGAGAGGTAGCGCGTCGCCATGGTTGCCAATGAAGGAAAATTCGCCGTCGTGCTGCTTTCGGGCGGCCTCGATTCCATGGTCGCGGGCGCGCTCGCGCGGGAGGCCGGCTATCGCCTGTTCGCCCTGTCGATCGACTATAATCAGCGCCACCGCGTCGAACTGCGCGCCGCCGCGCGGGTGGCGCAAGCGCTGAACGCCGTCCGCCATATCGTCCTGCCGCTCGACCTGACGGCGTTCGGCGGATCGGCGCTGACCGCCGACATTGATGTGCCCAAGGGCGGCGTTGGCGACGACATACCCGTGACCTATGTGCCGGCGCGCAACACCATTTTCCTTTCGCTGACGCTGGGCCTGGCGGAAGTGGCGGGCGCCAGCGACATCTTCATCGGCGTCAATGCGCTCGACTATTCGGGTTATCCCGATTGCCGGCCGGAATTCATCGATGCGTTCCAGACCATGGCAACGCTGGCGACGAAGGCGGGGGTCGAGGGCCGTCCCATCCGCATCAACACGCCGCTGCAATATATGAGCAAGGCGGACATCGCGCGCGAAGCGCATCGCCTGGGCTTGGACGCGGGCATCAGCTGGTCCTGTTATGACCCGACGCCCGATGGCAAGCATTGCGGCCTGTGCGACAGTTGCCGCTTGCGCGCCAAGGGTTTCGAGGAAGCGGGCCTGCCGGACCCGACCGTCTATGCGACCCGACCCCGGAAGGCATAACCGATGAGTTATGCGGTCAAGGAGATGTTTCTGACCCTTCAGGGGGAAGGGGTGCAGGCGGGGCGACGCGCTGTATTCCTGCGTTTCGCCGGCTGCAACCTGTGGAGCGGGCGTGAACAGGATCGGGCGAGCGCGATCTGCCGCTTTTGCGATACCGATTTCGTCGGCACCGACGGGCTGGGCGGCGGCAGGTTCGCCGATGCCGATGCGCTGGCCGATGCGGCGCTGGACTTCTGGGGCGCGGGCGACGAAGGGCGCTACATCGTCCTGACCGGCGGCGAGCCGATGTTGCAGGTGGATGATGCGCTCGTCGATGCGCTCCATGCGCGCGGCTTCACCATCGCGATCGAAAGCAACGGCACCTTGGCGGTTCATCCCGGCATCGACTGGATCTGCATCAGCCCCAAGGCCGGCAGCGACGTAGTGCAGCGTTCAGGGCATGAACTGAAGCTGGTGTGGCCGCAGCCGGGCGGCGGGCATGACCTGGCGGAGGTCGATGCCATGGCGGGCTGGGCGTTCGACCATCACCTGATCCAGCCGCTCGACGATCCCCATGCGAGGGACAATGCACGCGCGGCGATTGCCCTCATCATGGAACGTCCGCATTGGCGGCTGACCGTGCAGGCGCATAAATATCTGGGTTTGCGTTGATTTTTGCCGGGAATGGCGAAGATGGATGGAGTTGCGGTCGGTCGCTTTTCATGATCCCTGATCGTCGCCCCAGCGAAGGCGGGGGTCTCAGTGGGTCTGGCGCGTCATTGCCTGAGATCCCAGCTTTCGCTGGGATGACGGACTATGGTCGCAGCAGCCATTCCGCTACTGCGGGCCTTCATGCCTCTTGGGTCGGCAATCGCCGCTGGCCGCTTCGGCCAAATGTCAGGGTTTGATGCCGACCTTTTCATTATAGGCCTGATGGCAGACCGGCTCGAGCACGCCCTTCTTCCAGCATTTGGGATCGAAAGAGGGCAGGGCGACCGCATAATCGTCGCCCGGCAGGCCGTAAAATTGCTCGCCCGCCAGCACCAGCGACTTCTTGATCGAGGCCAGCCCGTCGCGCGCGACGTCATGCAGCGTGCCGCGGTCCGCGAAGATTGCCTTTCGTCCGACCAGGCCGGCTTCCTGGCAGAAGCCTTTCTGCGCCTGCACGGTGGAATAGCCCGAATAGATGCGGGTATTATACATGTCGGACGCCGACATCCCGGCCCGGCCCTTGCCCACGGTCCGCTGGAAATAGCCGAGCAGGGTCGCCTGCGCCGCATCCAGTTCGGCGTCATGATGGGCGATCATCGCATTATAATTGTCGACCGTCAGCAAGGTGGGTTCGAACTGGCACTGGAGCGCAGCCACATTGAGCGCGGCGCGCAGGTTCCAGGCGAGGCCGGCCTTGATCTCGGCGGCATTGGCGCCCGGCAGACCCAGCGCCGTGGCGGCGGTGGTGTCGGTCAGCGCGGGCGCGCTCATGTCGGGCGGCGACCAGTAGAATTGGGCGGCGGCGGGTTGCGCCGCCAGGGATGCGACGGCGATCGACAGGCCCAGCAGCGCGGGTCGCAGGGGGAAATGCAAGCTCATCGTCAAACCTCTCCGGCAGGATGCGGTCCTGCATGTCCAGATGCTATTTCGTCCTGCGACTGTATCATCGCTGAACCGTCCGTGATTATTGATCGGCGACCACTTCCGCATCCTCTGCCGGTGCCTGGGCTACAGGCTTGGCCGGAGCGGTTGCGGCGCTATCGTTCGACGCGGCATTGGCGTCGGGCATGGCGACGGAGGTGCCTTCGCTCTGGACGCCGTCCAGATCGGTCATCGCATCGGTCGCGGTGCCGTCCACCACTTCCATATCCTTCATCTGGACGCTGTTGCCGCCCTTGTCCGCGCCCCCGCAGGCGGCGAGAGGGAGAAATGCGGCAATGCAGAGGGTCCATGCTTTCACGTGCATCCGGGTCTCCTTGAAAGGCTCATCCATACCCGGCAGCCCCCCGCCGGTGAAGCGCTGGACCCTAGCGGCCCGGCCCGCATTGCTCAAGTCCCGAGCCACAGCGAGTCAAACGGCTGATAAAGGCCGGGAAATGTTCCTTCAGCGCCGCATCGAGCGCCTCCATCGACGCATTGCCGCCCAGCGCGGCGATGCTGGTCACTGGATAGTCGCTGATGCCGCACGGCACGATGCCGCCGAAATGGGACAGGTCGGGATCGACATTGATCGAAAAGCCATGAAGCGTCACCCAGCGCCGCACGCGGATGCCCAGTGCGCCGATCTTCGCCTCGCGCCCCTGCGGATCGTCGGTCCATATCCCGATCCGCCCTTCGGCCCTTCGAGCGGGGATGCCCAGATCCGCCAGCGCGGCGATCATCCAGCCTTCCAGATGGTGGACGAAGTTGCGGACATCCTTGCCCCTTTGGCCAAGGTCGATGTTGAGATAGCCGATCCGCTGTCCCGGCCCATGATAGGTATAGCGACCACCGCGCCCGGCATCATGGACGGGAAATCGGGGGTCGAGCAGTTCGACCGGGTCGGCGCTGGTCCCCGCGGTATAGAGTGGCGGATGTTCCAGCAGCCAGACGCGTTCCCGCGCTTCGCCCGCGAAGATGGCGGCGGCGCGCGCCTCCATGTCCGCCAGTGCGGGCGGGTAATCGACAGGCGCGGTATCGACGCGCCAATCAATCTGTTCGGTAAGGGGCAGGGCTTTGGTCATGGCGCTTCCTTGACTTGGGGCGAACGAGCGATCAAGTCTCCAGCCGCATTTCCCCACCATGAGGCAGGCAGCTTAGATATGGCGAATATCTCCATCGGCAAGGCGTGGGAGGAGGCGGTGCCCTTCATCGCACGGGAGGCGTCGCTGCTCTTCCCGGTCGCATTGCTGTTCGTCGCGCTGCCGGGGCTTATCGTTCAGGAAATGACGCCGCCCGAATTGCAGGCCTGGTTCGTCCAGCCGAAAATGGATGCGGTCCCCGCCATGCCGCCGGGCTTTGGCCTGGCGATGATGCTGGGCATCCTGCTTATCTGGTTCGGGTCGCTGGCGCTGTTTGCACTGGCGCTGCGCCCCGGCATCAGCGTGAAGGAGGCGCTGCGGCTGAGCTTCGCGCGCCTGCCCGTGCTGGTCGGAACGGCGCTGGTCGTGGTCGCCGTGATTGTCGCTTTCGTTGTCGCGCTGATGTTGCTGGGCGTAGTGTTTTCGCTCGCGTCGAAGCAAGCGGCGGCGGCGCTGGGGTTGCTGCTGGGGCTGGGGGCCGTGGGGCTGGCCTTCTTCGCGAGTGTGCGGCTGGTGCTGCTCAACCCGGTCGTGATCGATGGCCAGGCCGGGGTCATCGAATCGCTGCGTCGCGCCTGGGCGCTGACGCGGGGGCATTTCTGGCGGCTGTTCGGTTTTCTGGTGATCGTGATGCTGTTGTCGACCATCGTCGGGTCGGTGGCGCAGGTGGTCTTCGGGCTGCTTGGCGGTCTCGTCGCCGGCGCAGATGGCGCGCGACTGGCGGGCGGCATTGCCGCTGCCGCCATATCGGGCGTCATTCAGGTCTATCTGCTGGTGATGCTCGCGCGGCTCTATCGTCAGGCGTCGGCCGGCTGACCAAGCAGCGGCACATGCGGTGCGGCGTCGCGCGGCAGGATGCCGGCAAGGCGGGGATCGGCAAAGCTTTCGACTTCTCGCGCGATCGGTACGAAACCTGAGCTGATGTAAAAACCCAGCGCGGCCGGGCTGTCCAGCGTGCAGGTATGGACGCGGAAACGGCCCACCCCCTTACGCCATGCCAGGGATTTGGCCTGCGCCATCAGCCAGCGGCCAAATCCCTGACCGGTAAGATGTGGCACCAGACCAAAAAAGCTCAGTTCGCAGTCGGGCAGGAACCGGAAATCCAGTTCCAGCAGGCCCACTTCCCCGCCGCGCGGATCGGTGACGGCATAGATTTCCACCGCAGGGTCATGGACGATCGCCGCCAGATCCGAATCGGGCATGACCAATCGCGAGAACCAGAGCCAGGGCGTGCCGACGCGCCGGAACAAGGTGCGATAGGTGTCGAGACTTGGCTGTTTCCATCGCACAAGTCGCAGCGGCGCCGGCGGAATCGGCGCGGGCCGGGGCCGTTCGCGCATCTCCAGATGGGTGACGATGGCCGCCACCATGTCGGGATCGACCGGCGTCAGCGGCATCGCGTCAGCTCCAGCTCGCCATCGGCGGCAGGCTCATGAGGATGGCGTCGATATTGCCCCCGGTCTTGAGCCCGAACAGCGTGC
This sequence comes from Sphingobium sp. C100, assembly GCF_000508185.1. GTDB lineage: Bacteria > Pseudomonadota > Alphaproteobacteria > Sphingomonadales > Sphingomonadaceae > Sphingobium. Next base: position 6,834 of record NZ_AYOY01000219.1, read on the forward strand.
CGCGATCATGCACCAGATTGAATTCGGCGTAGCGGCCGCGCCATTCCAGCATCGCGCGATAGTCCGCATCGGTCGATGCTTCGTCCATGCGTCGCCGCACGATCGGGGGAAAGGCGTCGAGAAATGCGTCGCCTACTGCGCGGGTGAAGGCGAAATTGGCGTCGAACACATGATCGTCGGCGCATTCGAGATGATCGTAGAAAATGCCGCCCACGCCGCGATGGACGCCGCGATGCGGGATGAAGAAATAATCGTCCGCCCATTTTTTGAAGCGCGGATAGTGATTCGGGTCATGCGCGTCGCAGGCGGCCTTGAGCACTGCATGAAATTGCTCGGTGTCCTGCGCACGGGGCAGGGGCGGGTTGAGATCCGCGCCGCCGCCGAACCAGCTTTTGGTCGTCACCAGATAGCGGGTGTTCATGTGGACCGCGGGGACATGCGGATTGGCCATGTGCGCCACCAGGCTGATGCCCGTCGCGAAGAAGGCCGGGTCGTCGGCCGCGCCGTGGATGGTCTGGGCGAAACCGGGCGCGAACTCACCGCCCACGGTCGATATGTTGACGCCGACCTTTTCGAACACCTTGCCCTTCATCACGCCGCGCACGCCGCCGCCGCCTTGCCCCGGCATCTGCCCTTCGGCTTCGCGATCCCAGGCCGTGAACGCGAATCCGGCATCGCTGCCCGCTTCCCGTTCGATCGCTTCGAACGCGGCGCAAATCCGGTCGCGCAGCGATTCGAACCAGCCTCGCGCGGCCTGCTGCCGGATGTCGAGGGCGAAGGGGACGGTGGGAACGGGGTTGGTCATGCGGGAAACTTTCCGGTCTGGCGCAGGGCTTCGGCAACGGCGATGCCCGTGGAAACGGCGATATTCAAGGACCGGAAGCCGGGCGCCATCGGAATGCGGACCCGGATGTCGGCCAGATCGCGCACATCGTCAGGCACGCCGGCGCTTTCCGATCCCATCATCAGCACGTCGTCATCGTGGAACCGCACCTCCGGCAGGCGTTGCGACGCATGGGCGCTCATCAGCAGCAGGCGGCGCCCTTCGGCCCGGCGCGCGGCGTCGAAGGCCGCAAAATTGGCGTGGCGCGTCACATCGGCGGATTGCCCATAATCCATCGCGGCGCGTTTCAGGCGCGCGTCGGAAAAGGCGAATCCGGTCGGCATGATGATGTCCACGGGCACGGCAAAACAGGCCGCAAGGCGCAGGATTGCGCCGACATTGCCCGCAATCTCCGGTTGGTAAAGGGCGATACGCATGAGCCGCGCCATAAAGCAGCAATGGCTTTTGTAACAGGATAAGTAAGATTGCGGTTGGCAAAGCGCGCGCTATCCGGTTATCAGGCCCCCGAACCACGCCGGGGGGAAGGCGGGGGGCAGCCATGGCTGACGACCCAAATCCCTTGATAAACAGGGCCGGTAACGGCAATGCGGCGTGTCAGGGAAGTCTTGCAAGGGTAGAGGTGCATGGCGAGCGTAGAGCATTCTGACGGCCAAGGCCCAACCGGCGGAGAAGGGGTCCGCCGCCGCGATTTCATCAACGTCGCTGCGGTGAGCTTCGCAGGAGTCGGCGCTGTCGCCGTCGTCCTGCCGCTGATCGACCAGATGAACCCCAGCGCGGACGTGCTGGCGCTCGCCTCGACGGAAGTGGACCTGTCCGCGATCCAGCCGGGCCAGGCGATCAAAACCACCTTCCGCGCGCAGCCGCTGTTCGTGCGGCAGTTGACCGAAAAGGAAATCGCCGAGGCCGACAAGGTCGATCCGTCCACGCTGCGCGATCCGCAGACGCTGGAGGAACGCACCGTCGACGGCAAGAAGCAGTGGCTCATCACCATGGGCGTCTGCACCCATCTGGGCTGTGTGCCGCTGGGCGCGGGCGAAGGCGAAAATCGTGGCGAGTTCGGCGGCTATTTCTGCCCCTGCCATGGATCGTCCTACGATACCGCGGCCCGCATCCGTAAGGGGCCTGCCCCCAAGAACCTGGAAGTGCCTGAATATAAGTTCACTTCCGATACCGCCATTCTTGTGGGCTGAGGGGGACCATCATGAGCTTTCCATGGGCTGAACATTATACCCCCAAGCATCCGCTGATGCAGTGGGTCGACGAGAAGCTGCCGCTGCCGCGTCTCGTCTACAATGCGGTGGGCGCCGGCTATCCGGTGCCGCGCAACCTCAACTATTTCTGGAATTTCGGCGTGCTGGCCGGTCTGGCGCTCATGATCCAGATCGTCACCGGCATCATCATGGCGATGCATTATGGCGCCAACGACCTGGTCGCCTTCAGCACCGTCGAGCACACGATGCGCGACGTCAATGCGGGCTGGCTGATGCGCTACGCCCATGCCAACGGCGCCAGCTTCTTCTTCATCGTCGTCTATCTCCACATCTTTCGCGGTCTGTTCTACGGCTCCTACAAGGCGCCGCGCGAGATGGTGTGGCTGCTGGGCCTCGTCATCTTCCTGCTCATGATGGCCACCGCCTTCATGGGCTATGTGCTGCCCTGGGGGCAGATGAGCTATTGGGGCGCGAAGGTCATTACCGGCCTGTTCGGCGCGATCCCGGTCGTAGGCGAACCGATCCAGACCTGGCTGCTGGGTGGGTTCGCGCCCGGCAACGCATCGCTCAACCGCTTTTTTTCGCTCCACTTCCTGCTGCCCTTCGTGATTGCGGCGGTCATCATCCTGCATATCTGGGCGCTGCATATTCCCGGTTCGTCCAACCCGACCGGCGTGGATGTGCAGGGACCGCAGGACACCGTGCCCTTCCATCCCTATTATACGGCGAAGGACGGTTTCGGGGCGGGCGTCTTCCTGATCCTGTTCGCGATCATGCTGTTCTACGCCCCCAATTATCTGGGCCACCCGGATAATTATATCGAGGCGAACCCGCTTTCGACGCCTGCGCATATCGTGCCCGAATGGTATTTCTGGCCCTTCTATGCGATCCTGCGCGCCTTCACGGTCGACTTCTTCTTCGTGCCGGCCAAGCTGCTGGGCGTGCTGGCGATGTTCGCATCGATCCTGCTGCTCTTCTTCCTGCCCTGGCTCGACACCTCGCCGGTGCGGTCGGGCAATTATCGGCCGACCTTCAAGAAGTTCTTCTGGATCCTGATCCTCGACGTGCTGGTGCTGGGCTATTGCGGCGGCGCGCCGGCGGAAGAACCCTATGTGATGATCTCCCAGGTATTTGCGGGCTATTATTTCGCCCATTTCCTGATCATCCTGCCGCTGATCTCGCGCTTCGAAAAGCCGTTGCCGCTGCCTGGCTCGATCACCGAATCGGTGCTCAGCCGTCATAATATCCAGGGTGAGCAGGAGGCGGTGCCGGGTATGGGCGCCGATCCGCAGCCTTCGAATGCCGGTTAAGGGGGAGACGACACCATGGTTCGTATCGGCGCATTTCTCGTCGGCCTCTTTTTCGCGGGCTGGCTGCTCATCTCCTTCCTGTTCGGCGCATATGCCTATGTCAGCGATCCGCCACAGCCCACGGTGGAACATGAGTTCCACCAGGCCCCCAAACATGTCGCCTTCTCGTTCGAGGGGCCGTTCGGCAAATATGACCGCCAGCAACTCCAGCGCGGGTTCCAGGTGTTCAAGGAAGTCTGTTCGGCCTGTCACAGCCTGAAGTTCGTCGCTTTCCGCGACCTTGAAGCGCTTGGCTATAATGAGGCGGAAGTGAAGGCGATCGCCAAGCAATGGGCGATCAAGACCCCCGACGTCGACCCCGCCACCGGCGAGGCGTCGACCCGCGATCCGGTCCCGGCCGATCATTTCCCCAAGCCCTTCGCGAACAATGTCGCGGCGGCGGCGGCGAACAACAATGCGGTTCCGCCCGATCTGTCGCTGATGACCAAGGCCCGCCATCATGGCTCCGCCTATGTCTATTCGCTCATCACCGGTTATCAGGAACAGCCCGCGGAACTGCTCAAGGAGTTCCCCGACGCCAAGACACCCGAGGGGCTGCACTACAACCCCTATTTCGCCAACCTGAACTTGGCCATGGCGCCGCCGCTGACGGCTGAAGGCCAGGTGACCTATGGCGATGGCACCAAACCGACGGTCGATCAGATGGCGCAGGACGTTGCGGCCTTCCTGACCTGGACCGCCGAACCAAAGCTGGAAAACCGCCGCCGCGCGGGTCTTGCGACGATCATCTTCCTGCTGATCGCGACGGGACTAGCCTATATGGCGTATCAGAATATCTGGGCTGACAAGAAAAAGGCCGCCTGACGGCCAGCAGACCAAGACACAAGGAGGGGCGTGGTTTCTTGAGGAAACCGCGCCCTTTCCCTATGGAGGCCCCATGAGCATCGACAGCCTGACTGCCCTGATCCGCACCATTCCGGATTTCCCCAAGCCCGGCATCCAGTTTCGCGACGTGACGACGTTGCTGGCCGATGGCCCCGGTTTTGCCGAACTGGTCGAACGGCTGACCAGCGTCGCCCGGCCGCTCGATCCCGACCTGATCGTGGGGATCGAGGCGCGCGGCTTCATCCTGGGCGCGGCGCTGGCGGCGGCGCTGGGCAAAGGGTTCGTGCCCGTCCGCAAGAAGGGCAAGTTGCCGGGCAAGACCGTCGGCATCGACTATGTGCTGGAATATGGCACCGACCGGCTGGAACTGCATGAAGGCCAGGTGCCGACCGGCGCGCGCGTGGTCCTGGTCGACGATCTCATCGCGACGGGGGGCACGGCGCTGGCCGCCGCCGAACTGCTCCGGGAGCAGGGCGCCACGGTGCTGATGGCGCTGTTCGCGGTCGATCTGCCCGATCTGGGCGGCAAGGCGGCGCTGGAAGCCGACGGCGTGGCGGCGCAGGCCCTGATCGCGTTTGACGGCGACTGATCAGCCAGCGCGCGCGAGCGCGCCGGGCAACAGATCGACCGCCAGCGCCAGCCGTTCGTCGATCAGGCCGAGCAGCTCCATCCAGCTGTTAATATGGTCCAGCTCACCCGGACCGTCCGACACGCCGCGCAGTCCCATCAGCGGGACATCGAAGCGCGCGCACGCACGCGCTACCGCAAAGGTCTCCATATCGACCATGTCCGCGTCGATCGCGTCATAATCTTCGCCTCCCACGACATTGGCGCCGGTCGACAGGCGCGCCAGCGGCAGCGACAGCGGCGTCATGAGCGGGATGTCCACCGGATGGTCGATCAGTGGCGTCACCCCCTTGGTAAAGCCGAGGCGGGACGCATCCATGTCGCGCCAGGAGACGCTGGCGATCTGATAGATATCGCCCAGCGGGCAACGGCGCGAGCCGGCCGACCCCAGTGAGACGACGAGGTCCGGCCGGGCGCTCTCCCGCTCGAGGCAGTGCAGCGCCGCGCCCATCGCAATGCCCGCTTCGACAGGGCCCACGCCCGTCAGCAGCGGGGCGAAGCGGGCGCGCAGATGCGCTCCATATTCCGCCTCCACCGCCATCACGAACAGGACGCGCTTGCCCGCAACAGTCTCGCAATCCGCCATATCGGTCCCCCGCTTCATCCACCTGCCTTTAGGCGAGCGTTCGCGCGATGCGAAGAGGCAATGCACGGCTTTTCGCTTGCCTTCCAGACCATTGCCGCGCCAGATGAGGCAATCGCACAGTCAGCAGGAGCCACAAATGACGCCGATCGAACGCGCCGCCCGCGCCTTGTGCCGATTTCACGGGGAGCCGGAGGAGGGCGATGGCTGGCAAGCCTATCTGCCCCAGGTCCGCGCCGTGCTGGATGCGCTGCATGAACCCAGCGAATATATGAAGGAGGCCGGGGCCGGCATCACCCGCTATGTCAGCCCGGACAGCGACGATCGCGCCTATGGCCAGGATGCCGCCAATGTCTGGCGCTACATGATCGACGCCATGATCAAACAGGTGCGCTGAACGCGGCGCAAAGGCCCGCAAGCCAAAAAAAGCCCCGCAAGCCGGATGGCTGCGGGGCTTTTCATGGTGGGCGTGGCAAGGATTGAACTTGCGACCCCTGCGATGTCAACACAGTGCTCTACCACTGAGCTACACGCCCACTGTGGAGGGGGCCAATAGCGGGGGGTGGCGCACCAGGCAAGCAGTTATTTGCATTCGCTGAACATTCTTCTGGACAGGGGTGGGACGCCCCATATGCTGCGATGCAAACAGGGGGACGCCAAGATATATGCTGCCATCGCCATCCTCGCCGGTTCAGACGGCGCCACGGCTGCCCTTCTATCGCCAGCTTTATGTCCAGGTGCTCGTGGCCATCGCGCTGGGCGTCCTGATCGGCCATTTTTTTCCTGACACCGGGGTCCAGCTCAAGCCATTGGGCGAAGCCTACATCAAGCTGGTGAAGATGATTATCGCGCCGGTCATCTTCCTGACCATCGTCACGGGCATAGCAGGGATGAGGGAACTGGGGGCGATCGGCCGGGTGGCGGCCAAGGCGTTCGGCTATTTTCTGACCTTTTCCACCCTGGCGCTGATCGTGGGCCTGATCGTCGCCAATGTCGTTCAGCCCGGTGCGGGTCTCAACATCGATCCGGCGACGCTCGATGCCGGCAAGGTCGCCGACTATGCGCATCAGGCGCATGAGCGCACGCTGACCGGGTTCCTGATGAGCATCATCCCGTCGACCATGGTGTCGGCGGTAGCGGACGGCAATATCCTGCAGGTGCTGTTCGTGGCGATCCTGTTCGGCATTGCCCTGACGATGATCGGGGACAAGGCCGCGCCGCTGATGACCGTCCTGGAATCGGCGAGCCATGCGGTGTTCAAGCTGGTCGCCTTACTGATGAAGGCCGCGCCGATCGGCGCGTTCGGGGCGATGGCCTTCACCATCGGCGAATATGGCGTCGGCACGCTGGCCAATCTGGTCGGGCTGGTCGCGACCTTCTATCTGACATCGCTCCTGTTCGTGCTGGTGGTGCTGGGCACGGTCTGCTGGGCCGTGGGCTTCAACATTCTCCACCTCATCCGCTATTTGAGGGCCGAATTGCTGCTGGTGCTCGGCACATCCTCGTCGGAAGCGGCGCTGCCCAGCCTGATCGAGAAGATGGAGCGGGCCGGGTGCCGCAAGTCGGTGGTCGGGCTGGTGGTGCCAACGGGCTACAGCTTCAACCTTGATGGCACCAATATCTACATGACGCTGGCGGCGCTGTTCATCGCCCAGGCCTGCAATGTTCATATCAGCCTGGAGCAGCAGATATTGTTGCTGCTGGTCGCGATGATTTCGTCCAAGGGTGCGGCGGGAGTGACCGGGGCGGGGTTCATCACGCTGGCGGCGACGCTGTCGATCGTGCCATCGGTGCCGGTCGCGGGGATGGCGTTGATCCTGGGTGTAGATCGCTTCATGAGCGAATGCCGCAGCCTTACCAACTTCATCGGCAACGCCGTTGCGACCGTGGTCGTGTCGGCCTGGGAAAAGGGCCTGGATCGCGAGCGTTTCAATGCCGCGATGGCGGGCATTCCGCTCGATCCCACGCCCGACATGGAAGAAGTGGTTCCCGATTGAACCGGGTCAGCTCAGGCCCGAAACGCTCTCGCTGCCGAACATCCGCTCGACCTCCAGCACCAGTTCGCGCAGATGGAAGGGCTTGGACAACACCTTGGCCTGCGGCACGGCCTTGCCGGCCTTGAGCGTCACCGCAGCGAAGCCGGTAATGAACATGATCCGCATGTCCGGCGCAATCCGGGCGGCAAGTTGCGCCAGTTCGATCCCGTCCATTTCCGGCATGACGATGTCGGTCAACAACAGGTCGAACCGGTCGGAATCGATATGGGGCACCGCTTCCGTCCCGGTCGACACGGCGACCACCTCATATCCGGACCGCTCCAGAGCACGGGCGAGATAGACCCGCATACTCTCATCATCTTCGGCCAATAAAATGCGAATCATCGCCCCCAACATCTGTCCGTCCGGCCGATTCGCCGGCACGCGCGCCGCCAACGGGGTGGCGCCAGACCCGCTTATATGCGACAAGGTGTAAATATTATCCAGCCGGGTAACCAATTTCGACGGGCCGTTGAAAGGAGCCGCATTGGACCAGCCAGCGCCGCCTGTTCCTTCCCTCCGCGAAACGGCGTTCGATCTTCACGGCCCGGTTTATCCTGACCGACCCGTCATCCTGTCGGTCCCTCATGCCGGCCGATCCTATCCCGATGATGTTCTGGCGGCGGCGCGGGTGCGCCCCGCGGTGCTGCGACGGCTGGAGGATCGCTGGGTCGATCTGCTCGCCTGTCCGCTGATTGCGCGCGGCTATTCCGTGCTGATTGCGCGCGCGCCGCGGGCGATGATCGACCTTAACCGGCATGAGCGGGAGATTGATCCCGGCATGATCGCCGACATCCCGCGCGAGGCGGTGCTGCAAAGCAGCGCCAAGCTGCGCGGAGGGCTGGGTCTGTTTCCCCGCCGTATGCCGGGCGCGAGCGATTTGTGGCAACGACCAATGCCGTGGACGGAGGCGCGGCGCCGGATCGAGCAGTTGCATCGGCCCTATCATGCCGCCGTCGCCCGGCTGATGACGGCCGCGCGTCAGGCGCATGGCCATGCCATATTGATCGACCTGCATTCTATGCCGCCATTGCCCCCGCCGGCGGCGGGGCAGGCGCCGCCCGGTATTGTGCTGGGCGATCGCTTCGGGCGCAGCGCATCGACTCGACTGATCGGGCTTGCTGCCGATGTGGTCGCCAGCCACGGCGTTGGCGTGGCGCAGAACCACCCTTATGCCGGCGACCATCTGATCGAGCGGCATGGGCGGCCGGAAAAAGGGTTGCACGCGATCCAGGTCGAGATTGATCGTCTCCTCTATCTTGATGCGGCGCTTGATCGACCGGGGCCTGGCGTGGCGCGGATGCAGGCGATCGTCACCGATCTGGTCGAGGCGCTGGCCGTGGAATTGCCGCGGACCGACTATGCCCTGGCCGCCGAATAGGCCTTAGAGTCTTCTCTGATTGGG